>JBAZIR010000227.1:0-9742 GCA_041651735.1 Verrucomicrobiia bacterium
AAAGGGGCGATGCCGCCGAGCGGTTCGAGCACTTTGGAGAGGAGCGCCTCGTAATCAGTGCCTTTGCCCACGGAGAGAAGCGGCTCGGCCGTGGCGGCGTTGAGCGACTGCGGGAAAACCTGGAAGATCGGCGGCGCGGCGAGAAGACCGGCGGACCATGCGGTGAGTTGACTGATGAACTGGCGGCGGTTGGACGTGACGCTTTGCGAAACGACTGGGGCATGTGCTGTTGTCATATGGGCAATCCTTTGCAGGTGTGAAGCCTATGCCATGTCTTTGTTCAAGACAAGCGATTCCAAAACGTCCGTTATTCGTGCCGCAGTGCTTCGATGGGGCTGAGATTGGCGGCGCGGGAGGCGGGATAGAGGCCGAAAATGATGCCGGTCAGACCGGAAATGCCGAAGGACAATGCGAGCGACCAGAGCGTAACAATCGTCGGCATCTTGGCGAAGTGAGACACAAGCAGCGGCACAAGGACGCCGACCGCCACCCCGATGACACCGCCGCCGAGAGAGAGCACGACGGTTTCCACCAGGAACTGGGTGATGATGTCCTTCTTGCGCGCGCCAAGGGCGCGGCGAACACCGATCTCACGGGTGCGTTCGGTGACGGTGGCGAGCATGATGTTCATGATGCCGATGCCGCCGACCAGCAGCGAGATGGCGGCGATGGAGCCGAGGACAACGTTGAAAGTGCGCTTGGTCTCTTCGGCCTCGCGCAGCAACTGCAGCGGCACGATGATCTCGTAGTCTTTCTTCCCGTGAAAATGGCGCAGCATCGCCTCGATGTCTCGCTCGGCGGGTTCGATCGCGTCGGTATCAACCATTTGCAGGATGATTCGGTGGAGTTGCACGCGCTCGGCCTCGAAGCTGCCGGCAGAACGGCGAAAGAGCGTCTCGCCGAAGCGGCTGCGCGCACAGGAGAGCGGGATATAGAGATTGTTGTCGAGCGCCTTGCCGCTGTCTGCCGCGCCGGCTCCGGGGCGTTTGTCAATGGAGGATTTCTCCCTCACCAAACCCACGACGCGGTAGTAGCCCGTGCCGACACGCACTTCCTCATCGAGTGGATCCTGGAATGGGAACAACTGGCCGGCCAGGCTGATGGTCATGGCACAGACGTTATCAATGTGAATTTCGTCATTCTGGGTGAGGAACCTGCCGCGCACCAATTCCAACCCGGTGATCTGCTTGTAGGAGGGATGGGTGCCGATGATTTGGCTGGGAACGTTGAAGCGGTTAAAGCGGACGCTTTCGCGGATGATGCGCATGGGCAATATGTACTGGAGGCCGGAGAGGGTCGTTTGCAGCCGGCCGGCGTCGGAATAGGTCAGGCCATATTCGCTGACGCGGCTGCGGCCACGGCTGCCCACGACGCTGTCTTCGTCGGGTTTGACGCTGTTGATGATGATGTTGTTGCTGCCGAGGGCCTTGATTCGTTGCTGGGCTGCGTACGAAGCGCCTTCGCCGATGGCGAGCATGGCGATGACGGAGCAAACACCAAAGATGATGCCCAGCATGGTCAACGCGGTGCGGAGCTTGTGGAGCAGCAAGCTCTTGATGCCCAGATGGACGGTCAGGAGAATGGCGGGTGCGTTGATCATGGCGCCGGTGGCTCTTCGACTGAGTCGTGCTCCAGTTCTTCGACCACGTGTTGGAGCGTGCGCTGGTGGATTTCGTGGTCAATGGCGCCGTCCTTCATGTGGAGGACACGGTGGGCGCGTTCGGCGACTTCCTCGCCATGGGTGACCAGCACGATGGTCTTGCCCTCGGCGTTGAGCTTGTCGAGCAGGTTCAGGATTTCCGTGCCGGTGGCGGAGTCGAGGTTGCCGGTGGGCTCGTCAGCGAGGATCATCAACGGGTCGTTGACGAGCGAGCGCGCAATGGCGACGCGTTGCTGCTGGCCGCCGGAAAGCTCCTTGGGGCGATGATGCAGACGGTGGCCAAGGCCGACCAGTTCAGCCAGCTTCACGCAATGGTCGAAGCACTCGTTCATGTCGCGGCCCTGATAGAACAGGGGAACGTGGATGTTCTCGATGACGCTGAGTTGGTCAATGAGGTTGTAGGACTGGAAAATGAATCCCAAGTGTTTACCGCGCACAGCGGACAACTGGTCGTCGTCCATTTTTGAAACGTCCTCGCCGCCGAGGTAGTAGGCGCCGGCGCTGGGCCGGTCGAGGCAGCCGAGGAGATTGAGCATGGTGGACTTGCCGGAGCCGGACGGTCCCATGATGGCCACGTAGGAGCCGGCCTCGATGTCGAGGCTCACGCCACGCAGGGCTTGGACTTTGATGGCGCCCAGATCGTAGGTCTTCTCCAACCCTTCGAGCCTTATGATCGGGCTGCTGCTCATGGCGACGGGACGGATGTCTTGACGGTGGAAATCACACCGTTGGTGACGTGTGTGATTCGGCTGACAGCGGCCAACGCAGGTTCCAGTTGAATGTTTTGCAGCGACGCCCGTGGTTTGGGTGTCTGCGGTTTGGCGCCTTTGGTGGCGGGCTTGCGTTTCTTGGCCGTTCCCTTGCGGTCGGCTTCATATTCGTCGGCTCCGACGATCGAGCCGGACATATCAATCTGGTCAGATTCGGTCAGCAACGGCGCCAGCAGCACATTATCACCCTCCTTCAGGCCGGACCTGATCTCGATGAACTTGTCGCTGTAGAGGCCTCTCTCGACAGGAATGGGCCTGGTATCTTTCCCGAAGCAGACTTGCTCGCCTTTGACCGAGGTGACCGCCTGCAAAGGCACGGCCAATACATCGTGAAGGTTGGTGATGATCACTTCCGCTCGTCCAGAGACGCCGGGCTTGAGTTCCGGCGGCAGCGTGTCTTCGATCAACACTTCGGTGAGATAGACCTTGAGCGTTGGGTTGTAGTAGCGGCTGGAGGAATCCGGCAGCACGGCCACTTTGTGAACGCGGCCCTGCAACCGCAGGTCCGGCATCGAGTCAATCGTGATATAGGCGGACAACCCCGGTCGAATCTTGGTGATATGTGACTCATGCACCCGGATTTCGATGACCATTTGGCTGACGTTGGGCAGTTTGATGATTTCCTGCCGATACCGGATGGAAGCGCCTTCCTCGATCAAGATGCTGGAATAAGAGCCGGAGGTGCTGGAACTGTAAACCACCAAGCCCTCGGAGGGCGCTTTGATGGTGCACAGGGCCATCTGCTTCTTCAGTTCGTCGAACCGTTCCTGCTGCAAATCGAGCATTCTCCGGCGCGAGGCCAGGTCCGCCTCGGACTGGGCGATCTGTCCTTTGGACCGCTGCTTCAACCGATCGAGTTCTTTCTCAAACGATTCGACATAAGCTTCCAGCAGGCGCCGTTTCTTGGGGTAATCATACTTCAACAGCAGATTCTTCGCTTCCTTGGCCTGCTCCAGCGCCACCTGCTTCTGCTTCACAGCCAGGCTGTCGGCCTGCATCTCCGCCTTGGTCGCGTAACCCTTCTTCTGCAACACCAGTGTCCAGTCCAGGCGGTCCTTGACCCGCTCCAAGTCTTCGGCGAGGAGCGTGATCTTGCTTTCCGAGTCGTTTTTCAGCTGCGGCCAATCGCCTTCGATGTATTTTTCCAGATCGGACCTGGCGAACTCGATCTTCATCTCGCCGTCCTTGATATTGCTTTCGGCAAGGCTCTTTTGGATGGCGAGGGATTGCGTTGCTTGCAGGAGCGCGAAGCGGCTGTTCTCAAGTGTGATTTCTTGTGAATCGAGACTGTCTTTGATCTGGCTCGAGTCGAGTTGCACCAACACTTCACCCTTGTGAACGTAGGTTCCCTCGGGGACGATGCTGATGATCTTGGTCATCGTTTCGACTTCGGAGCGGATGGAAGACTCGTTCAGCGCCCGCAACGTGCCGCCTTCGACAATGGAGATGAGGAGATCACCACGCTTGACGGTGTAGAATGTGCGTTGGACGACATTGCTGTGCGTCACACTGCTGCCGAACCACAGCATCAGTGCCAGCAGGAACAAGCCCGCCGCGGCCGCCCACCGCGGGTGCTGCTGGCTCCATTGCCAGACCTTGCCCACGACGGGTTTGCCTTTCAGCCAGCGATCCAATACAGCACGCAACGAGTCCAATGTCATGACACGCTTTCTATTACCGGAAAAGTACGTCGGGAGGAATCAAATCTTCTTTTGATGGCTGTGCGGCCGCCCTGGCCTTAGCCGCCGGCGCGACCGTCCCTTCGGGTTGTGGGATGGGCTGTTCCGCCATCCAGAAATTGTCAATGTCCACGCGAATAACACCCAGGTTTGTCAGCAACGACCAGCGCGCCACGTGATAATCCACCAACGCTCTGGTGAAATTCTTGAGGGCCGTGAGCAATGACGACTGCGCATCCAACAGGTCGCGCATCTGGGCCCGGTTTGCCTGCAACAACAAGGTGGCGCTTTCGACACGGCGGTTGGCCAGGTTTACAGCGGCCGTCTGGATGTCGTAGACCCTTCGCTTTAACTCCAGCGTGCGCAGGTTTTCCCGAACGTCGTTGCGAACACTGTCCAGCGTCAGCGTCAGCGACCGCAATTGTTGCTCGAAGCTGATCAACGATGACCGAAACGCGTTGCGCTCATTCAGCCGGTCCAACGGCAGGTTCACTTCGATGCCGCCGAGGGCTTTGTATTGGTTGACATCAAAACGCGAGTAATCATACCCCTGAGACTGCACCATCGTCACACCGGCAAAAACGTTGAGGTCCGGCATCAGCGCATTGGCGGCCACTTCGATCTTGCGCTTGTAGTCCTCGAACTTGTCGATGTCGTTTTGCACGTCAAACCGGTGCTTGATGGCGATCCGGTGGGCACTGTCGTCCGCCAGCGACACCATCGGCAGGCTGGCCTTTCGCAGCGTTTCCAGCGGTGCGTCGTCCAGCACCAACTCCTCACCCACGGGCAGGCCGAGCTTGACCTTGAAGTCGTCCAGCGCGTTCAGGTAATCCTGCGAATCCGTGACGTAGGTGTTCATGGCCGTCAACTCGTCCTGGCGCACCTGGTCCACCTGGTATGCCGCCAGCCGGTCCACGCTCAGCGCCTCCGCCTGGCTGCGCGCGCGTTTCAGGTTCTGATAAGTCCCGTAATCGTTGCGAATCACTTCCCGTTGTTGCAGCAGCCGAAAATAACTGGTGGTGATGTCCACCGCAAATGTCTGCTCGTAACGCGCGAAAGTGCGGATGTCATAGACCACGTTGCGCTCCGCCTGGGTGAGATTCTCCGTTACGATCTTGTAGCCCGCGCCTCGCAACAGCGGCTGGGTGAACGTTGCCAGGAACGGCGTCGTGTAATGGATGCCGCCGCCACTGTAATACGACAGCACGTCGTTGAGCATGCCCACACTAAGCTGGCCGCCGGACTTGAGCAGTTGCGTGACGCTGAAGTCTGACTCGATGGACTGATCCAGCATGCCGCTGCTGTTTCGTGTGAGAGCTGCTGTGCTGGATGAAGCCCACTGGGGCTTGAAGTTGTAGCGCTGCGCCGTCAGCGTCAGCGCCGTCAGGTAAACCTTCTCTTTTTGAAACTGATACTCACGGCTTCGGGTCACAGCGGTCTTGAGCGCCTCCGCCAGCGTCATGGGCCGCTTTGACGCCTTTAGCCGCTGCTGGATGATCTCCAGACCGGGAATCGCGTCGGGTTTGCGGCTGGAGTAAGGCGTGTTGATGGTAAACGTGCTGTTGGTCTTGTTGAGAATCTCCCCCTGCCGTTTGCCGATGATGCCGTAGACTTCCTTATCCGCTGATTGCTGATAGTGGTCGCGCCCGCAGCCCGCCCACAAGCAACAGGCGGTCAACGCAACCAGTAACGAAATCCAACGGCGTATTTCCATTATTCTCGCTGAACGGCAAAGAAAGCCATGCACGGCATTCTCGGGCACTTCCACAGAACCGCTTCATAATGATTGCACAAGGAAACGGCTGCGCTAAAGGAAATTTTTGGGAATTATACCAAAGTACAGTAGGCGCGTTCTGCGCATGGACGCCTGCCACACGCCTCGTTATCGCAGCCAGTTGCGTGAGCCAAACCGGGAAACAGTCATTCCAGCAACCGGTATCCGTTGTCCCGCTGGCGTGGCTCGTAGCCCAATTCGGCGATGAGGCGCTTCATTTCCTCCAGGGTCACGCAGAATGCTGTGCCGGCGCTGCTGACGACGTTTTCCTCCATCATCAGGCCGCCAAAATCGTTCGCGCCGAACTTTAACGCCACCTGGCCGATCTTCGGGCCTTGCGTGACCCATGACGCCTGCACGTTATCGAAGTTGTCGAGGAAGACCCGCGCCAACGCCAGCATCCGCAGATACTCGTGGCTGCCGGCCTTCTCGGCATGGAGCTTGGTGTTCCCCGGTTGGAACGTCCAGCAGATGAAGGCCGTGAAACCGCCGGTCTCATCTTGCAGGCCGCGAAGCCGCTGGAGGTGCTCGATGCGATCCTCCACCGTCTCGATGTGGCCGAACATCATCGTCGCACTGGTGCGCAAGCCCTGCTCGTGTGCGCAACGCATCACTCCCAGCCACTCGTTGGAGCCGCACTTCTTCGGTGCGATGCGGTTGCGGATGCGGTCCACGAGGATTTCCGCGCCGCCGCCGGGAATGCTGCCGAGGCCGGCTTCCTTGAACCGGCGGATGACTTCCGCCAGCGGCAGTTGAAAGGCATTGGCAAAGTGGCAGAACTCCGGTGGCGAGAAACCGTGAATGTTCACCTGCGGGAAGCGCGCCTTGATGAACCGCAGCAGGTCGAGGTAGAAGTCAATGCCAAGCTTGGGATGATGCCCGCCCTGCAACAGAATCTGCGTGCCGCCGACAGCAACAAGTTCCTCGATTTTTCGGACCATCTCGTCGTGCGAGATAACGTAAGCCTCCGCGTCGCCCTCGTCGCGCGAGAAGGCGCAGAACGCGCAGCGCACGTCGCACACGTTGGTGTAGTTGATATTGCGGTCAACGATATAGGTGACGATCTGGTTGCCGCGACCGCCGTAAGCGGCGGCTTTCTTCTGCTGGCGTCGCGCATCGGCCAACAAGCCCAGCTCGCACAGCGACAACGAGCGATACAAACGCAGCGCATCCTCGGTCGTGATGCGTCCGCCATCGAGGACGGCGCCGATGATGCGGTCGAGTGTTGCGTCGCCGGTCATGCTTTCCTGACGCTTTTCGCGTGAAGCCCTCTGTTCATTTCACAAAGTTCAATTCGTAGGGTGCTTTCAATTCGCCGAGCTCGATCAACAGTTGGCGGAACAACCGCATGGCGTCTTTTTCGCGCGGGCCAAGGTTGAAATAAACGTTCTGGCCGAAATAGCGGCGGCGGAAGGCGGCGTCGCCGCCCTGTTCGCGCGCGATGATGTCCTCGATGTGCGCGGCGCCGGCAGTGCGCGCGGCGGCCAGCTTCTTGACGAGGGTGGGCAGTTCCGGATAGTCGGCATGGACGGCCCAGACGGCGAAGACGAACGGCATGCGCGTCCAGTCGGACCACGCCTGGCCAAGGTCGAGTATTTGCCAATCATCGTGAGCTTGGTGAAACCGAATGGCTTGGTCGCCGATGAGCATCTGCGCGTCGGCGTTGCTGCGCTTGTCGGCGAGGGATTCGGTGACGTAGCGCAGCTTGAGGCCGAAACGTTTTTGCAGAAGAACTTTCAGCAGGAGCGCGGAGGTGCTGGAGGAGGCATCCACAACGACTTCGCGCAGCGATTGCAGCGGGCCGCGGTGGGCGAGGATGACGCTGTAAACGGGGCCGCAGCACGCGATGGCGATATCGTCCACGATGACATAGCCGGGGCGGCGGAAAACTTCGACAACGGGTACGAGGCCGGTGTCGATCTCTCGCGCAGCCAGGCGCTGGGCGAGCCGGGAGGGATGTTCAAGCACGACTTCTTTTTCCAAGCCGTAGATAAGCGGCTTGGCATTGAGGTAGGGGACGCTGCCGATGCGTGGGGGGGTGTTCATGAGGTGAACTTCTGTGCCGGCTCGGCGGCGGTCTTGATGACTTTGATGGGCCGAAAGAGCGAGTCGCGCTGGACGGGAATGCGGCCGGCTTCGCGGATGGCGCGTTCGAGTTGCTCGCGCGTCTGTTGCTGGCCACCGCGACCGCCGGCCATTTCGAAGATGCGTTCCTCAATGATGGTGCCGTGCAGGTCGTCCACGCCGAAGCTGAGGGAGACTTGTGCCAGCTTCATGCCGAGTGCGATCCAGTAGCCGGTGATATGGTCGAAGTTGTCGAGATAGATGCGGGCGACGGCGAGATTGCGGAGGTCGTCGAAGCCGCTGGCCGGCGTGAGGTGCGCGAGTCGTGTTTTGTTCGGCACAAAGTGAAGCGGCACGAACGAGGTAAAACCGCGCGTTTCGTCCTGAAGCTCGCGCAGCCTGCGCAGGTGGTCCACGCGTTCCTCCAGTGTCTCGATGTGGCCGTAGAGCATGGTGCACGTGGAGCGCATCCCCATGCGATGCCAGGTGCGATGACAATCGAGGTATTGATCGGCGGTTTCCTTGCCTTTGCAGAGGATGTCGCGGACGCGCTGTGAGAAAATCTCCGCGCCACCGCCTGTAATGGAGTCGAGGCCGGCCTCGCGCAGCAGGGCGAGGATTTCGGCGAGTGGTTTTTGGGTCAGCGAGGCGAAATGGTAAAGCTCGACGGCGGTGAAGGCTTTGATGTGCAGGTTCGGGTCGAGCGCCTTCAGCGCGCGGATCATCCCGGTGTAGTAGCTGAACGGCAACGACGGATGCAGCCCGCCGACGATGTGGACTTCGGTGATGCCGAGCCGCAGGTCATTGGCGACGCGCTCGACCATTTGATCGAGGGTCAACTCAAACGCTTCGGCGTCGCGCTTCTTCCTGCCAAACTCGCAGAATTGGCAACAGAGGATGCAGATGTTGGAGTAGTTCAGGTAACGGTTGAGGATGTAGGAGGCGTGTTGGCCGTTCTTGCGCTCGCGGACGACGTTGGCGATCGCGCCGAGGGCGGCGAGGTCGCGGGATTGGTAGAGACGCAGGGCGTCGTCATCGCTGATACGTTGGCTGGCGGCGACCTTGTCGTAGATGTCGGCCAGATCGGAAATCATAACGCCGGCATGCTTGCCGGCGCGGCGGATGAGTGTCTCTAAAACCATGTGAACAACCGTTTCGGCAAATAGACATCGGCGGCCACGGCGATGAACAACACGCTGCTCACCAGGGCGTTGACCCGGAAGAAGGCCACGTTGACCCATTTGAGCGATCGCCAGCTCGCAATGATGTGCTCAACGGCAAGCATGACGACGATGACCGCAAGCCCGCTCCAGAACGGCCCGCGCCGTTGCGCCACCAACCCGAAGATCAACAGCAGCGCGACAGTGAAACCGTGCAGGATGCGCGCGAGCGTGAGAGCCCCGTAGGGACCGAAGCGCACGACCATCGAGTGCAGGCCATGCTCGCGGTCGAACTCCTCGTCCTGGATGGCGTAGATCATGTCGAATCCCGCGACCCAGAGCGTCACTGCCGCGCCGAGCAGGATCGGCGCGATGTGCAAACTGCCGGTGACGGCGATCCACGCGCCGATGGGCGAGATGCCAAGCGCGACGCCGAGAAAAAAGTGCGAGTAGTCGGTAAAACGCTTGGTGAACGAGTAGAACAAGATGATGAAGAGCGCCACGGGCGAGAGCCAGAAGCAGAGCGGGTTGAGAAACCATGCGGCGGTGATGAGCGCGGCGGCGCCGGCGAACACAAGCAGCCATGCGCTGAAGAGGCTTAGCTGGCGTTGCGGCAGGTGGCGCATGGCGGTGCG
>JBAZIR010000228.1:0-9734 GCA_041651735.1 Verrucomicrobiia bacterium
ACGACGTATTGTTCAGGCGAGAGTAGTGACGATCTGGCCAAGGTTGCCTGGTATGCCGACAACGCCGCGAGCCAGACACACGAGGTCGGCCAGAAGCAGCCGAACGCGTGGGGCCTCTTCGATATGCACGGCAACGTCTGGGAATGGTGTGAGACGCGCTATTTTAACCGTTACGACCGGCACCTTTACAGTTCAGGGACGTGGGTGGCGCGCGGCGGCGCGGCCAACAGTCCCGCGCAGGATTGCCGTTCCGCGAAACGCAGCGCGCTTCAGAATCTCGCCCAAAAGAAGGATGTCGGTTTCCGCGTGTTGATGGAGATCAAGTAGCAAACGGCGCGTGCCAGCCACATGCCGCCTGTTCCCTGCTGGGAGCGATTCTACTTCACGCCTTCGACGCGTTGGTAGGTGGTGAGCAAATGCTTCTGCACCTCGCGGGTGAACGAGCGATGCGCTTTGAGAATGTGCGTTTGTTCCACAAGAAGCTGCGCCAGCCGCGTGCTGAGCGACCGCGCCAGATTGGCGGTGACCTTCAGTGCGGCAACATTGTTCTGTTTCAACAGCGCGCTGAATTCCTTGTAAGGCAGCTTGAGCAACAACGTGGGTTCCAACGCCGTGCATGTGGCCGCGCGCGCTTGATTGCCGAGCAGCGCCATCTCGCCGAAGCATATGCCCGGGCCGTGCTGGGCGATCTGCCAGCGCGCGCCCTCATCGACCTGTTTGCTGACTTCGACGTTGCCACTGATAATGAGATACATGCCGTCGCCATGATCGCCTTCCTTGAACAGCGTCTGGCCGGGCTTGAGTGCCACACTGTAAATGATGGAGTTCACCACATCCAACTCGACGGGTGTCAGGCCTTTGAACGCCGGGACGGTGTGGAATTGGTCAATTGAAACTTCGTCGCTCATATCTCCTTTGTCCTCCATGCGGTGTCTTTACACAATGATTTTCGCGCTCACTTTTCCACCCCCACCGGGTTTTCCAGCACACCGAGTCCGGCGATTTCCATCTTCACGACATCGCCGGGTTTCAGGAACACCGGCGGTTTGCGAAAGCAGCCGACACCCGGCGGCGTGCCGGTGGCAATGATGTCGCCCGGCTCCAGCGTAATCGTCTGGCTGAGGAACTCCACCAGCGCCGGCACGCCAAAAACGAGGTTGCGGGTATTGGAGTCTTGCATGAGCCGGCCGTTGAGCCACGTGCGGATGGTCAGGTTGTGTGGGTCGGGCACCTCATCGCGCGTCACCAGCCACGGGCCGGTTGGTGCGAACGTGTCGGGGGACTTGCCGCGCGTCCATTGCTTGCTCTTGAACTGGAGGTCGCGTGCGCTGACATCGTGGAAGATGGTGTAACCCAAGACGTGTTCGAGGGCGCGCGCCTTCGGGATGTTCTTGCCGCCTTTGCCGATGACAATGGCCAGTTCGACTTCGTAGTCCACCTTCCGGGTGGCCTTGTGCAGTATGATCGCATCGCCGCAGCCGATGATCGAGGTGGAGAACTTGCAGAACAATTCAGGAATCTCCGGCAGCGGCACGTTCTGCTCGCGGCAGTGGTCCACGTAGTTCTGGCCGATGCAGAGAATCTTCGGCGGATGCGGCACCGGCGGCCCGTATTTCACTCCCGAGATCGGACGCAGGAACCTGGGTTTGCGTTTTGCGCCTGCGGCAGCGGCGAGCGCGGCTTTTTCGACCTTGCGCGCGATGGCCAGTGCCTGCGGCATGTGGAGCAGACACTCGATGCAGTGAAACAAAGCTGAATACTTCTTGAATGGCGGCAAGCCGGCGGCGGCGGTTGTGAGATCCACCACGTCATTGCCGGCGATGCTGCCGACGTGCAGATAGCCTTTCGACTCGAACGTGCAAAGCTTCATGCGGAAGATGCAGTCTAGCGCGGCGCGCAGCGGGCCGAAAGGGGAAAGATGTTGGCGAACTGGGAACGTCGCAACATGCGGCCAATCTATTTCTTGCCGTGCGGGGTCGTTGGAATCGTTGGCGGCGCGATCAACTGCAACGTCGCGCTGAGGCTCTTGCCGCGCTGCCGATCCTCGGCGCGGAACTCCAATTCGGTCTTGCCGATGCGGATGATGTCGCCATCCTTGAGGATCGCGATCGGGACGCGATTCTGGTTGACCCACGTGCCATTGATGGAGCCGCCGTCCTTCAGCACCCAGTCGTCCTCCCACAGCAGCAATGCGCAGTGATGCCGCGACACTTCCAGATCCTCAAGGCTCACGTCGGCCGTCGGCCCGCGCCCGATGGAGAGCGGATCGCCCGTAATGGCGACCTCAACACGCTCTCCGTTGGCTTTCTCGAAAAACAGCAGTGCCATAACACTCCAATCTTAACGGCAGCTCTCGATACCGGCAACGCGAAAAAAACGCGCGCCGCACACTCACTTCGGGTAATCCAGTGCTTCGGGAATCATCACCTTCGTCAGCGCGTCGGCGGCGCGGTCCTTGGCGAGGCGTGAGCCGGTGAGGCAACTGTCCAGCTTCACACGCAGACGAACAAAATCCTCCGCGCCAGCGAAACGCACACACGGGCCGGCCTTAATCGGATGCGTCTGGCCTGGCTCCGTCACGTCGCTGCAGGTGCGGGCGGCGCCGGCAATGCCGGGAATGACACCCTCGATATCATCCAGATCCTCCGCGCCGTAGCACGCGGCACAACCCTCGTCGTCCCACGCCGGGTGCCGGTTGTAACCGTGGACCAGTTCAGCGCAGATGCGGCCGACTTCGCCGGCGGCGCGCGCGGACTGGACGTTGCAGAGATCGGTCATGAAGTTCAACAAGCCCGGCAGGCCCTCGGCGACCGTCGGGTTCTCCGGGCCTTTCCTGGCCAGCTCGAGCACGTCGAGAATCTGGTAGTATGCCGCCAACAGCCAGCAGAGCGCATCGGCCAGCGGGAACGTCACGCCCTGGCGATTGCTGTGATAGAGCTTCACGCCGTTCGCGTCGGTGGCGTTTTGCAGGTGATTCAGCGTCCAGAGCCACAATTGCATCGCCGTGCCGAGCGCGCATGCGCCGGTGCCGGGCCGTTCGGAGGCGATCTGCCGCAACTCGATGATCCATTGCTTCATCCGCGCAAGGAAAGCGTCGGTCGTCATCGTTATTGAGAGCTGCCGGCGCTGGACTGATTCCGGGCCTTCGTAGGTCGCTTCCAACTGCGCGTCCATCCACTTGTGTCCGAGGAAACCGGGACAATCTTCCGTGATGCCGTAGCCGCCCATCAGACTGACCGCCTCGCGCATCATGGTGGCGCCGTAGCCGGTGTTCCAAAGCTTCGTCGCCGGGCAGAGCACATTGGCGAGCGAGTCATTCAGCACGAACTGCACGAGCGTATCGTTCTGGAGCGCCTCGAAGCGCTTCGCATCCCGCTCGGCTTCCGGTTTCGAGGAGAGTTGCAGAAACTCGATTGCATCTTTTTCGGCCGGCGCCAGCGCGCGGAGCTGGGCGCGGACGCCTTCGATCTTCTTTTGGGCGAAAATCTCGTCCTTCAGCTTCTCCAGCGGGTCCAGCACGTCAAATAACCGCGCCGCCTCGAAGCCGAGCGACGATGCCGCTTCGCCCGTCGCCCAGATGTCCACGAGCCGGTGCACCACGTCCTCCTTGCCTTGCAAGCCGAGATCGTAGCGCGGCGAACCGGGCGTCGTCGTCTCGCTGCCGCGGAACCGGCTGCGCTGGTAGCGGATCAACGGCTCCACCGCCGAAAGCAGTTTCGCCGACGTCATCAGGCCCACCGTCACACGCGTGCGGCGGAACACCGCCTCGATCATCTCACTGTGGCTGACGTTCGGCACGATGGTGCCGTCCTTGATCGTGTAGCCGCCGACAATGCGGCTCGCGGGGACCTTCACACTGAAGACCGGGTCATTCGTCGAGGAAAGCTGGTGCACGAGTTTCTTCGTCGGCACGCCGGGATCGAACACGCCGGGGTCGGTGTCCTCGATGATCACCATGCAGCTCCGCTTGATCCGCGGGTCGGCCGTGTCCACGGCGGCGGTGACGATATTCGCGAAACCCATGTTCGTGATGAACCGCCCGCGTTTATCCACCTGCAAAATGGGCTCCTGGCCTTCTTTCCATTCCGCCACGCGCACCTTGCCGCTGAGCACGCCCGTCTCGACGCCCACATACGGCAACGGCTCCGTCAGCGCGAACGCTGCGCGCCACGGTTTGCGGTTCTCACCGGGCTTGGGCGGAAGCGCCTTGGTCATGTAGAACGCCTTCTGCTCCTCTGTGCCGCATTCGTGAATCGGTGCAAGGCCGAGGTTGCCCGCCAGGCTGCACGTCGCCGCGCCCGCGTCCACCCACGACAGCTCGAACGCCACCATCGCCAGCACAAAATTCTTCGGCCCCTCTACAAACCCGCCTTGGCTCGGGTCCAGGAACGCCGCCGTGATCCCGGACTCGTCGTAAGACTGGAGCAACGCTGACTTTCCGGCCGTCCACTCGTGCGAATTGCGGCCGCCCTCGGCCACCAGCCGGGCCACCGGCCCGCGGGCGACGGCGCGCGTGGACTGCACGAGCATCTGCAGGTCGTAACGCTCCGCGAACCGCCACATGATCTGGCGCACGTCGTCGCCGGGCAGCGTTCGCAACGTCTCGACCGTCTTTTTCTCTTCAGCCTTGTCCATAAACAGCGATCCTTTCCATTCACTCAAAACGGGTCAACCGCAGCCACCAGTGAAGTCCAGCCTTGCGTTCGGATGCAATCCGAATCTCCTCCGGTTGGCCGCGGTAGTTAACAGTCCGCCCACGCTGTCTTTCAAGGTTATTCGGCGGTCAATCTCACTGCCGTTGACGCTGATTGAATCTTTGCCTAGACTCCGCCGCATGGCGGATGTTCTCAGCAAGAAGAAACGCTCGCAGGTCATGGCGACGATTCACTCGCATGGCAACAAGGACACGGAGCTCAAGCTTGCCTCCATCCTCCGCGCAAACGACGTAACGGGTTGGCGGCGGCTGCAACGGATTCCCGGCAAACCGGATTTTGCCTTCCGCAAACAACGCCTCGCAGTTTTCGTGGACGGCTGTTTTTGGCACGGTTGTCGGTGGCACTGTCGAATGCCGAAATCCCGCCAATCTTTTTGGAGGCCGAAGATAGCCCGCAACAAGGCGCGTGACGTTGAGGTTGGCAGACTGCTTCGGATGAGCGGTTGGCGCGTGCTTCGATTTTGGGAGCATTCCTTACGTGAACCCGAGCGGATACTGAATAGGCTGCAAGCGGCGCTTGCCTCGACGGGGCGTAAGCGATAAAAGAAAGGCGGATGGACACGATAGAGCTATTTGCGGGAGGTGGCGGACTGGCGCTTGGCCTGCACGAAGCGGGATTTTCGCCGGTTGTGGTTGTCGAACGCGATGCCGATTCATGCAATACGCTGCGCGAGAATTGGCAGCGTGGAATGGGCCAAGACCTTCGCCTTTTCGATACGGATATTCGGCGGGTGGATTTCAGCGAATGGCGTGACCGCGTCGAGTTGGTTTCTGGAGGTCCACCGTGCCAGCCGTTTTCCATCGGCGGGAAACACCGTGGCTATCGCGACGAACGCGATATGTTTCCTCACGCCGTGCATGTTGTTCGGACGGTTCAGCCTAAAGCCTTCATCTTCGAGAACGTCCGCGGTTTGCTGCGAAGATCTTTCACGAAGTATTTCAGTTATGTCTTGCTGCAAATGAAGTATCCGGAGGTCGCCAAGCGTGACGGCGAAAGTTGGACGGAACATCTAGCCCGCCTTGAGGAACATCACACCGCAGGGGTGGAATACGGGTTGCGTTACCGAGTTCTTTTCCAAAAAGTTAATGCCGCTGATTTTGGTGTGCCGCAGCATCGCGAACGCGTTGTGATCGTAGGATTCAGATGGGACGTTCGAGAGCCTTGGAGCTTCCCACTGCCAACACACTCGGAGGACGCGTTGCTTGCCGCCAAATGGTCGAATGGCAGCTATTGGGATGAGCATCACGTTACGCGAGCCAGACGGCCCGCACGACCGCCGGGCATGGAGCATCGGCTTGAACGATTGGCGACCTTGCCGTTCGCTGCGCGTTGGCGCACGGTTCGAGACGCGCTTTCAGGTTTGCCCGATCCGCGAGCTGCGGAAGCCGCGCGTGTCGCAAATCACCGATTCCAGCCCGGAGCGAGATGTTATATCGGCCACACGGGAAGCGATCTCGACAGCACCGCCAAAACATTGAAGGCGGGTGATCATGGCGTCCCCGGCGGCGAGAACATGCTTGCTTATCCTGACGGTTCGCTCCGCTACTTCACTGTTCGCGAGAGCGCCCGATTGCAAACCTTCCCGGATTGGTATGTCTTCCCAAGTTCATGGACCGAAAGCATGAGGCAAATCGGAAATGCTGTTCCGGTCACGATGGCAAGGGTTGTTGGTGCGAGTGTCCTTGCCACGCTCGATGAGCATCGAAGCCGTCAGACGAGGAAGAATTGAATGCACGAGCCGACCCCATACAATCCGCTGGCTAAACGTAATCTCGCAGAAAGCATCGTTTCCAAGCTTCTTCATCAAGTGCCGCAAGAACTGCCCCCGCCACAATTTGTTGGCGCGGGCATTTACCTGATTTACTACACCGGCGATTTCAAGGCTTACGGGCCTGTCACATCGGCCAATCGCAATCGCAAGTTTGCGCAGCCGATCTACGTTGGGAAAGCGGTGCCACCCGGAGCGCGCAAGGGCGGGCTGGGATTGGACACTCCGCATGGTAACGCGCTCTACAAACGACTCTCAAAGCACGCGGAATCCATCGAAGCCACGAAGAACCTGTCACTCGCGGATTTCAGGTGTCGTTGGCTAGTCGTGGACGAAGTTTTCATTACCTTGGGCGAGACCATGCTGATTAGCCACTTCAAGCCGCTGTGGAACCTTGTAGTTGACGGTTTCGGCAACAACCCTCCTGGTGGCGGGCGGGCCGAAGGAAAGAAGCCGATGTGGGATGTGATTCATCCGGGTCGAGCTTGGGCGGCGGAACTTACCGCAGCCGTGACGGAAGCTCAGGTGTTCGCCCTCATCAAACAGCATTTCGAGAGTTCGCCCGCTGCCTCCGGCGACCCTAGCCTGTAATTTGTCCTGAAGGCCGGGCGGAAGCTGGCGATTTCTTATCTCCTCGTCGCCTGAATCAACTCATTCAGCTTCAGCTCCACAGCGAGGACGTTCGCCAGCGTCGGCGGGTCGCGGCGCGGCGAGTGAAGAACGCAAAGACAAGAGTTCGGAGTGTTCCTCGGCTCAGACGTTTCGGCGCAAGCTGCGAATCCGCCGCCGACGATTTGCTTTGCGGCGAAGGCTAATCTCACCGTTTCGACGGCTTATCTATGGACGGCTAGGGATTGGCGGGGGGCGAGGCCAGCTTCGCGCCCTTTTGCACCGCGTAGAGGGAGCGGGCCGAGGAGACGAAGAGGGTTCCGTTGGCTGCGATCGGCGAGCTGGGCGACCCGATGTTGATTTCCGCCAGTGGTTTCGCCTCTTCGCCCAGCGCGAACACATGGAGGCGCTTGCTGGTCTTGACGAACAGTTTGCCATCGGCCACCAGCGGCGACGCCCACGATTCCTCGTGCGTCTCGTAAACCCAATACGGCTGGCCTGTCTGCACGTTGAGGCAATGGACGCGCCCGGCCAGATCCACCGCGTAGAGCAGTCCGTCGGCAATCGCCACGCTGGAGATGGTGCGCTCAATGGCGTCGTAGGTCCACACACGACCGCTCTGGGTGATGTCGCCGGTCTTCGACGCATCAATGCAGTGCAACAGCCCGCGGCCGCGGCCGTGCGCCGGGTCCTGGCCGATGGTCACATAGACGCGCCCGTTGTGGAACACCGGCGTCGAGATGATCTCGCTCGGGCCGAGGAACTTGCCGTCGTTCTTGTTGGTCGAGTACTTCTTGCGCTTGTCGCCGATGTAGTAATCGAACGGCTTGCCTTCGGGTTGGCGGTAGTTCGGCGGGACGCAATCGTATTGCCAGACCTTTTTGAAATGGACCGGTTTGTCCGGCACGGATGTTAGCGCCTCGAACGCATAGCAGATGCCGTCACCACCGCCGAAGAACACCAGTTTTCTGCCGCGGACCACGCCCAGAGACGGCGGCGACCACTCGCAGTGCCACATCGTGCGGCCCAGACCCTCGGTGTCGGTGGCCAGCAACCGGCCTGTCTCCGTGTCCAGCGCGATGAAGCTCGGCGCGTCCGACCGCAGGCATGTCTTGTGGGGTTTATTAACGCCATTGCACGTTTCGGTATAGAGGATGCGGCCGTCCACCAGCGGCGAACAACTTGCCACGTCGTGCGGACAGACGCCGAACTGTTCCACCATGTCGCAAACCCAGATGATGTCCGCATCGCGCGGGCCGAGCTTGACGGGCGGGTTGTCCTCGCCAGCCATGTAACGCGCTTCGTCCTTGAACGGTCCGTCATTGCCGTCGGCCTGGCCGTTGACATCGAGGCAGACGACCTCGCACGCGCTCGTCACCAGGAACGCGCGCTTGCCCACGACCGCCGCCGATGAACACGTGCCATTGTATTGCTGCCCGTAAAGCGCGCCTGCGGGCAGACGGTTCGCGGACCGTTCGGGCACCACCAACCGCCAGAGCATCTTGCCCGTCGTTTCCTCCAGACACCACACCATGCCGCCGTGTGTGCGGTGAAAACGCGGGTCATCTGAAAGGAGCCTGTCGTCGGTGCCCACAAACACGCGGCCGTTGGCGACCGTGGGATTGCCGTAAATGTGCGATCCCAGCGACACTATCCAGCGCACGTTCTCCAGTGTTTCCCCGTTGAGCTGGAACGATTCTGGCAACCTCGTCTCGGTCGAAACCATGTTCCGACCAGGATCATTGCCGCCCCACTGCGGCCAATCGCCGGCGCGAACGAGGCACGTCGCACAGTTCGCCGCCAACATCCACATTGCGGCCGTCTCCACCCAGACGTTCTTCATAGGATTGCCCTTCTCTCGGCAGCCTGTCCGCAGCAATGACTGCACCTTTCACCCCGGCGGAGCAACTCGAAAGTAGCTGCATCCTTTCGCATTGCCCCTTCCGGTTCAGTGACAGCGCCGGCCAGGATGCCTGCGCAACAGGCGCCACACGCGGCGTTGACCGGCGGGCGCGATTGCGACACCATCGCGGCCATGATGAGACGCGAACAAATCGGCTATGTGCTGGCGCTGCTGATGGACATGGCTGTGATGGCGACATTTCTCTTCGCCGTGCCGCGCCGTGCGGCGGACGTGGGAATGGATGCAGTGCGGCTGGGCTGGCTGAGCGGGGTGTTCTTCATTACTTATGCTGTCGTGTCACCGCTGGTTGGCAAGCTGTCCGACCGGTTCGGACGGAAGCGGTTCATGGTGGCGGGGATGATGGTGGCGGGAGTGCTGATGTGGGCGTGCGCTTATGAGACGCGGTTCGAGGTGCTGCTGGCGTTGTGCGGCGCAGCGGGCGCGGCGGCGGCGTTGTTCTGGCCGACGCTGATCGCGTGGTTCAGCGAGGGCCGGCGCGGCGCGGCCTTGGTGAGCGTGCTGGGAATTTACTGCATCAGTTGGAACATTGGGCTGAGTGTTGGCTCGGTGGGCAGCGGGAAACTTTACGAAATAGACCCGTGGTGGTCGTTCGCGGCGTTTGGTTCGATTACGGTTGCGGCGCCGCTGTTATTGCTGCTGCGGACGCGCGTGGCAGCGGGCGACGACAACGCCATGCCCGTGCCGGTGGGCCGCGCGACAGCGTTGCACTTCATGTGGG
>JBAZIR010000229.1:0-9730 GCA_041651735.1 Verrucomicrobiia bacterium
GCGTCCTGCGCGAAAACGCCCGCACGGCCGGGATCTGGAAACACAACCAGGTCAGGCACACGCGTGTTCCGCCACACGTAACGGTTGGCAAAACGAACGTAGCATCCTTCCGACTCACGCTCAGGCAACTCGTGAAAGTGCCACACCAAACGCATTCCGCAGCGTTTGGGATGATCGCCCAGGGCATGAGCCACTTCCGCATCGAACGCGATCACGATTGCCGGACGAATCTGTTTCACCAACCGCCTGATGCGGTTGCGAAACAACGCGACTCTCATCAGCCGGCCAAGCAAGGAACGTGCTTCAGTGTTCGCGTGCGTGTAATACCGTTGAACTTCAGGATTCAAACCGGCATCAATACTTGCGCCACTGAACGGTGACTCCTGTGCCACGCTGACTTGAAAACCTTGCTCGACCAGAATATTGGCCTGATGGACCGAGGGCGGGTAGAACTCGATCGCAGGCCGCAAGACGAGCAGGATATGAGGACGTTGGTGTAATGTCGCAGACATGTTGCGGATACGAGTCAGCTTCGAGAACTTGGATGCGCAAGCGGGAGTGCTTCAGACAAGACGTTCTTCAGTGCTTCTCGAATGCCCACACTGGAAGACAAACCGGAGAAGATGGCATGTGCCGCTTTTCGTCTTATGGCATAGGCGTCCTCGGATTCCTCCAACATCGCCAGCATTGCAGCCGTCAATTCGCGCACGTTCCTGGGTGGCACAAGCAGCGCGGCCTTCGACTCACCATAGAGTCCCGGGACGCTTCCAACCGTTGTGGCAATGAAGGGCACGCTGAACTGTGCGGCTTCCAACAACACCAAAGGATAGCCTTCATGGTAGGAGGGCAGAACCAGACATCGCGACTGGGCCATCGCCTTGAGCGTTTCCTGGCGTGTCTTGAAGAACTTGAAAGAAATGTTGCTCGCGACGCCCAACGTGTGAGCCAGCGAAGCGTAAGGCTCCTCGCTCCCAGGTCCAGCGATGAGAACACGCACAGATGGAAACCGCTTGGAGACTTCCGCCGTCGCGTAGACCAATTCTTCCAGCCCCTTCTCCTCGTCGCGCCGTCCTAGAAAGATAAAGTCAGCCGCGAATCGAGCGGGCGCGGGCGCATATTCCACGCCTTGATCCTCAACCCAAAAAGGAAGGCGAAGGATTCTTCCCTGATGGCCGTATGTCTGTCGTATTCCCTGGTCAATGGCAGCAGATGGCGAAAGCACGGCGCGAGCGCGATCCAACAGCCGGGTCGCAGCCGCATCAACGAATCTGTTGCCGGGATTGGCGTTGGTGAACTCCCAGGCCAGAATCTGGTTCGCCACATTGCTTTGAAGAAGATACCGGGCCAATGTGGTGATGCCTGTGACGAAAACATAGTCGGGACGCTCAAGGGCGATCCGCCTTTGAGCCTGCCAGGCCAAACACCTGCTCGGCCAATCCCAGCAGTGGCCCTTGTTCAGAAGCGGCAGGACTATCTTGAATTCCCGTGGCACGTCTCCATCGACAAACTCTGCCAGCAAGGTGAAACAGGTGACGCGAAGCCCAAGTTGCGCCAACTCCTGGCAGAGGAGCAAGGGCGCAAGGCATCCTCCGCCGCGATGCCCCACCATGCCGCAAATGACAAATGCCCGTTTTCCGTTTGTGTCCATTGGCCTATTTCTTGCGAAGAACAACCGCCAGGGATTTGATGAGCAAGTCACACTCCTCAACGCCTGCGTGAACCAATTGCGCCCATTTCTCCGGATACGTCTGACGATAGGCAAGGCCCTTGGCACTGAGCTTCACAACGACAAACTCCAGATGGAATCGCCGGGAGAACTCATTCAAATATTCAGCTGCGGTTGCGAAGGAAAACTGCTGCTGCAACGCCCAGAAAGGCAGATTGGGGTCCGGCTGCCTGTCAAAGAACGCCTGGTTCTGAATGCGCTTCTGATACTCGTCTTCATCCAACAAGAGATGATCATAACCCGCCTCATCGCCATAGGCCGAGATGCAATGATCAGCCCCGAAAGAATAGTACAAGGGACCAAAACAGTGCCAGGCCCGGCCGCCGGGACAAAGGACGCGGCTTGTCTCGTCCACCATGACCTTCAGATTGCGCACGTGTTCCAAGACCGAACTGCTGGCAACAAGATCGAAGGACTCGTCGGGAAAAGGAATGGCCTCAATGGCTCCCTGGCGGAAACTCACCTCTGCGTCAAAGAACCGTCGCAACTCCGGCACGATTCTGTCCCACCTCTCCTGGAGCGAATACACATCGATCCCATCGAGGTGTTTGACCCCGCGTCGCAGCCAGAATTGCACGTCCTCGGCGCCCACGTAACAACCCGGGATCAAAACCCTCGTCGTCGGCTTGACGCGCGTGTGTCTGAGCAGAAACGCGAGCGACGCGTCGGTGCCGAACCGGTCTTCAACACAGAGGAAATCGCAACGCACGTTCAACCTGACGTTGGCACGCCGGCGTAGTGCCGATTGCTGGAGACAAAGCGCCGGTTGCGCCACCAGACGAGCGAGCTTTCGTTTGATGGACTCGCGCGGCAGCAGAATCGAAGGATCCACGATTTGCCGGCTGATGTCCTTGAAAGAATACTGCTGAACCCCGGCGCAGACACGCCGTTTGACTTCACGAATGGTTTCTAATCGCATCGTTGTGCCGCTGCAAACCAGGACGGGTCGCAGCCTTTCGATTCATCAATTACCGGTATCCAGTGACATCACGCAGAGACTGGAAAATACTTTCTCCAAGCGCATCCATGTTCCTTGTCATGGCAAGATTTCTCGCCCGCTCGCTCATGGCGGTTCGCAGCCCTTCGTCCGAGGCGAGTCGCGTGATCGCATCACGAAGACTGCGCTCATCGCCCGGTTCATACCATAGCCCGATGCCTTCCTTTTCCACATCGATCAGCCAGGGGCTCCGGGCCACGATGCATGGGATGCCAATCCCCAACGCATCAAAGAAAGAGGAAACGCCATGCGTGCTGGCAGTGCAGCAGTCCTTGCGGATCGGCACGATCAAAGCCATTGCACGGCTCAGGTCATCCAGCAGCTTCTCGCATTGACCGTCTCCCAGAGATAATTCCACATTGGATGGAAACTTTTCGCCGAGGTTGGGGCGCCCAGGATGGACACGGCAACGATAGGGCAAATCCTGAAACGCACGCGCAAGAAGCGCATAATCCCGCCCGGTTATTCCAGAAGCGACGAAGAACTTTCCTTCAGATTGCCACTTGGGATACATGGGAAGATCCGGACCGATTCCGCTATCGAGCATCTTCGAGGCATATTCCGGGAACTTCTCCTGCGTATGCTTCAACAAGGACGGCGTGTAGCAAAGCACACGGTCCAGCCCGCCAAGCACCAGTTTCGCGCGGAGACGTCCCCGAAATGTGTTGGTCACAAAAGGCGTATGCAACAACGCAACGATGGGCTTGGAAAACAGGCCCACGCTCCGCAGTATCGCCAACATCCCCATGGTGTCCGTGTTGGCGGAATAAATCGCGTCGTATCTGCCAAGAAGGCTCACGGCCTTCCATTGTTGGAACCAGTTTCCGAACCTGGGCGAATACCATCTGCTGGCCAAATCCCGCTGTTTCTTCGGCAATCGCCACACGATTCGCGCTCGTCGCGCCATGAGTTCAACAATCCCGAACCCCATCTGGCTCGTGATCACACCCCTCCGCCGGAGCTTCAACACATAGCCAACCCATTCGTTGTTCAAGTAACAAATTGATAATCGTTTTTGCTGACACATAATCGCGCAGTATTGAGTTGCTTGCCGCGGCAACCGGCTATTCCCAACACTAAGAAAGATTTATCACGCGTTTTACCAACACCCGCAAGGGCCCGCACTTTTGCAGAATCTGATACCCCACATGTGCCAGGAATATTTCAGTTTTGTACAAGCACTTTTGAATGGGTTTCGTTGTTATGGATGGATCTTTGACAAACACCAAACCGCTTACCCTATAATAGCCATGGCTTAATCGTCTTGCCTGCAGCGAAAGCCGGAAGCTTACCCTGAATCCAATCTCGCACAATTTGAGCATCCAATAATAGTCGTTCTGGCAATTCACATGGTGATGACCTCCCTGCCCTGGCACGGCATGAGTCATGATGATGTATTTGCCGCTGCAACCAAAAGTCTTGAGAAAATTCTTCGCATGTTTCTCCTCGACGTGTTCAACAAACTCACAGCACCAGACAAGATCATAAGCACGGGACGGAATGTACGGCCCGGTGCAAAAATCGTGTGTGACATGAAAGTCCGGGATTACACTGTTGCGTTTCGCCTGAGTGTATCCATCAATTCCCAAGACGTCGCACCCTAATGTTTTGAAGAATCGCGTGGAGTATCCTTCACCGCAACCAACATCCAGCACTGATCGGACACCCAATTCGTTGCGGATCCATTGCCACAACTCTGGATACCACGTGCCTGGATCACCACCTTGCGGGCAACCTCCCAAATGAGCTTCCGTGTTCTCAGACATATGTTCAATCGTCGTTCCGTGTTGTCTCACGGAACGGATAAGTAGTTAAGAAAAACACTCCTGCTGGCGGGTTGACCCAGCCCAAAACACAGGAATGACGATGAAACTCAAGCTGCAACCATCCTCGGACCATGTGTTTCGGCCGGGCTTGTGTCGAACACAAATGCTCCTAACGTCCTCATCAATCTTTCACCCCGACACATTCACCGAAGAGTTTCGCCATTGTTCGACAGAGAACGGGAAAAGAGAACTGCCGCACTTCCGACGAATCTACGTCGAAACGCAAAGCCTGTTCCGTCTTCATTTTTACCAGTGACTCCAAAGCGCCCATGATTGCTTCGGGAGAATCCGGGTCGGCCACCCAGCCACTCCGGGTCTTGCGGACAATGTCGGCACAGGAACCCTGCTCAGGAACAATCGCAAGAATGGGCCGTTCCGCGGCCAGATAATCGAACAGTTTGCCAGGGATGTGGTAGTCCTTCATCACGCGAGGAAACACGATTATCTGCACATCGCTCCGGCGCATCCATGCAATGGCTTCGCCGTGCGAAACACGCGGCAACACCTCCACTTCCAAGCCGTCGAAATCGAAGTCAACAGTGCATCCGCCCACAAACACCAACTTCAATTGTTTCAACAACGCCGGCTTGTGGCTGGCGACAAACTTGAGCGCGTCGTGAAGAGGTTTCGGGGAGTACTCACCATAGAACGAACCCGTATGAACAATCAGCAGTTTCCCCGACGGCGAACCCTGTGGCGTCTTTTCGCAAAAGTCCTCCGGATCATATCCACAGGTAATGGGGATGGCCTTCCCCTGCGGGAGACGATGCCTTTGAGCAAACTCCCGAGCAATCAACGGATGGGCGAACATGCAGTAGTCGGATTCACGCGCCACCATCGCCTCCGCCCGGGCCTGTCGGGCCAATTGCCATTGGGGGAAATGCTCCCCGGACATCAGAATCGGATTGCCCATCCACGGATCCCTGAAATCGGCAACCCATGGAATGCCAAAGCGCCGCTTGATCGCCAAACCCACAAAATGAGCCGAGAGCACTGGAGAACTTGTCCAGATAACATCGGGTCTGGATTCCTCAATAAGACGAGCCGCCCTGGCAATCGCAAGTTCAGTCCACTCCCGAAACCGGCAGGGGTAATCAATGAAGAAACCAAGATAATGGCCCACTCGGCCCAAGCGATGGGCAAACAGCCAGTTCCGGACATGCCGCCACAGAGTGCCATGCGGGTATTCGATTCGGTGGACGTCCACGTCCTTGGGAATCTCTTTCACAAGGGTTTCGTCCAACCCAAAATCAGGATCGCCCTTCCCTCCACAAATGACGGTCGGCTGCCATCCTTGTTGAGGGAGGTATTTGCAGAACTTCAGCATCGGGTAAACCGCTGGCCCGCCAATAGGCGGAAAATAATACGTGACCATCAATACCCGTTTCACGCTGTATGTGTCCTTGAAGTCAAATTCCCCCGCTACGCCATGTTGATCTGCCCCGCAGCAAAAGGGGGAACATCGCTGCGAAAGCGTTTCAAGACGCTGGCGGAACCGAAAGAAAAAGATGCATGGCAAGCGCGCCGTTCACGCCCGCAGCGCCTTCGACTCTCGCATGTGGCAACGTCGCAGTTTCCTCTGTGGCATACAGTGGGATCTCGCACGCAACATTCTCACTGGCCTTGTCCTCGTTCCATAAGACCAGTTCCAATTCCCGGCCAGCCATCCGCACGGGTTCTGTAAACTGGATTCGGACAGACCGCCATTGCCTGAATGGCCTGCCCGTAGCCAGCGATTTGATGTAACTATGTATTCGCAAGATACCCAAGACGCGTTCAACTTGAGCCAACACGACCGCCCCGCCTGTGAGTTCGCGGGTTGCGCCATCACGAGTCCTCTCGACCAGCTTCCAATTGAGAGCGTTGCCCTCACCCCCCACCGGGACTATTGCAGACAGGTCAATGGCACGCAGTCCGACTCCTTCCGTGGTTTGCCTTGGCAATGGCTGCACCAAGGGCGACTGGCGTCTTGGCAAACAACACCTCATGAGTTGGAGATTCTCCAGCGCACTATTGAATGTCAGCGCTTTCTCCGCCCTGTGCGTGGGAACCGCGTCCCCTGAACGATACGGGCCGCAGTTCAGTCTCTTCATATCGGACAACCTGCGAGTGACACTGTTTACATTTTGGAACAAGATGTGTGCATAGCGTTGACTTAATGCATCCGGAGGCATTCCGTTCCTGAGGTCCAAACAAAAGTTTGCCTGTTCCTGGACACGATCAAGATTGCGGAGTGTGGCATCCCACCAATTGGGTCCAATCAAAAGGCAGCCGATAATCAAGAGCGTTGCTTTCAATGCCTTGTAGAAACGAGAGTGGCCATAGAGCCTGAAAATGAAATAGGAGGTCCACAGAATGGGAAGCGCCATGAGCACATACCGGTCTGCAAATCCGGCGTTTTGCCCCAACCCAGCACGCCCGTGACCAATCGAAGCGGCCAACAGCACCGTCGCCATCAGGAGAACAGCCAGGCCGATGCCCCGACCCTCGCTCCGCGCCTGACGAGCCAGCAGCATCCATGCGCTGACCACTATCAAGGCCACCCAGCACGCGCTCCAAGGCCAAAGGCGTGTGGCTGAAGGACCTAGCGCTATCGACATAACTTCCAGAGCGGTCTTGGCCTTGAGACCGAAGCCGGCAGGCACGCTTGGGACGGGAGCATTCTGGAAACATGCGAGTTGAAGTCCGACCAGGATCAGGGACAGAAGCGCACAGATCCCGATGGTCAGACTCCAAGTCCTGGAATGGTGAAAGCGCCAGTTTCGGATCGCCTGTGAAACAGCCCAAAGTGCAGGCAAAGGCGCTAATACCACGCCAACCAGCCCACACATAGGCAGCAAGACCAGACTGACCGACACCGCCCACAAAGCGCCCTTTCCAGGTTCATCCATCGCCGAGAGGCCGATGAGCAACATCCCGGCAATGGCAATCGCCAGCACAATCCAAAACTGATTCGCCCAAAGCAGATTCTCGGCATGAGCGAGACCCAATGTGACAATGGGTATGAACGCATCAGTAAACTCAAGCCGTCCTTTCGCCCTACGAAGCGCCAAAAGCATACCCAGGGCAATCAGAGAAATGACAAGCGCGTTGGCATACATCAGCCAAGTGAAATCACCTTTTGAAATACGGAGTATCCATTGCATTAAGAGCAAGGGGAAAGGCCAGCGATGACCGCTGTAGCTCTCCATCAACCAGCCCACGGTCAGCGGATGCTCACCCGTCAACAACGGCACGAGCACGTTCCAGTCGTCCCAATAGGGAACATTGGCGCCCCAAAGCGCCACATAACCGACAGTGGACGCCGTCAGGAGAACCCAAACGGACCAGACGAATACCGGCGCGAACCGTTCTCTCATGCAGTTCTTCCCGCTTTAGCGACGAGCGGAATCCTGCCTTTCCATTGCCGTTTTGTCGTGGTCGCGCGCGCACTTGATTCCCTGCAAGCGCAAAGCCAACCACGCGGCGTCCTGTAATGCGTTGCCAACGGCAGTTCCATCGAATCGAGCCAATCCGCGAACACACTGGCCCACCAGTGTTTTGGCCACATAGAGACACCGGCTCACCCACGACCTCTGGATATCCTTCAACGCCAGCAGATAAACTGACCGGCGAGCATGAGGACTCGGAACGTTGCCTCCGCTGCTCTCCATCTGCGCCAGCGTATGCCAATGATAAACCAGAGCGCCGGGCACGAGACTGAATTGAAATCCGGCCCAGCGAATCCGCCTGCACAAATCCTCGTCCTCGCCGTAAAGGAAATAACACTCGTCAAACAACCCCACCGCTTCAAACACAGCCCGGTGAAACAGCACTGCGCCGCCATACGCCTCCTTGAGAGGATATGTCTTGCGCCGCTGTCCGCGCCACAAATCGTCAATGAATTCGCCCGACTCGACCAACAACCCTCTCCTCATGCCAGGGTCCAAGCCACTGCCGTCGTAGCGCAACTGCAACGGTGCGAAGACTCCGGGCGGGTTTCCCTTTGCGGCTTCCTCCAACCGCGAAAGACAATCAGGCGCCACGGTCGTGTCTTGGTTGAGGAGCATCACATACTCGGCGCCTTCATCCAGCGCCAGCTTGATGCCGACATTATTGCCTGCCGCGAAGCCGAGGTTTCTATCGTTCTGCTCCAACCGCACCTGCGGAAACTGTTGGCGCACCTTTTCCGGCGTACCGTCCGTGGAAGCGTTGTCCACAACCAGCACACGCTGGCCGTTGAATCCAGAAGCCAGGACTGAAGCGAGGCACTTCTCAATCCACTGCAAGCCGTTGTAGGTCAGGACAACGACGACCATGTCCAAATTGGCGGCAGGTTCGGTCATTGGCTGACCGCCTTCCCCATCAATTGAAGCAGCTTCCATTTCTTGCCCATCAAAATGCGCGGGCCGCCGACTTCCAGGAATTTCATCAGCAATTCGGCAACTGGTTTGGATTGCGCAGCAGAGGGAGACTGAATGACTTCCTCAAGTATCCCAACAAGTTGAGGCACGGTGACTTTTAGATCAAAAAGCTTCAACGCACGGCGGCGTCCCGCTTCACCCATCACCTTGCGTCGTCCTGAATCAGCCAGCATCTGTTCCAAGGCGCTGGCCAAGGCATCAGGACTCTTCACGGGCACCAGCATTCCAGTCTTGCCGTCCTCAACAAGATCCCGCGGTCCACCGCAGTCGGTCGCCACCACTGGCAAGCCTGCTGCCATCGCCTCGACGATCGTCATCCCCATGCCCTCAGTATGGGAGGGATTGCAATAGATCGCCGCCCGCCGGAAACAGGGCCGAATATCCTTCTGAAAGCCTGAGAATTGAAAACAGTGTTGAATCCCAAGCGTTTTCAAACGCTTCTCAATTTTCGCCCTGTAAGTTAAATGGTCAAACTCACCAACTATCCGCACTGTGAACTTGGGAGTTTTCCTGGCCAGAATCCCGGCCGCTTCCACCAGATCATCAAGGCCCTTTTCGGGCGTGGTTGCGCCAACCGACACAATAACGCGGCTATCACAATCCAGCGCACAGTCGGCGAAGCGGGCCGTGTCAACGCCTGAATAAACCACTGCGACTTTCTCCTGGCCCACAATCTTTCTGACTGAGGCCGCCAGCGTCTCGCTGACACAAACCACGCGGGCTGAGAGCGCGCCCATGCAACCATGCATCGTAGCCGGGTCCAGCGGTCCCAGGAATC
>JBAZIR010000230.1:0-9690 GCA_041651735.1 Verrucomicrobiia bacterium
CGGCCCTGCCCAGGCCGCGCTGGATGTTTTTGTGAACTCGGGGCGCCGTCCGCAGATGCCCGGCTTCAATGATGCGTTCTTCGAGAGCTTCTTTGGAGGCGGTGGCGAGACGAAGAGAATCACCGTGACTTCTCCGCCGGTGCCGGTGCGGGTGTTGCCTCTGCCCGAAGCCGGCAAACCAGCGGACTTCACCGGCGCGGTGGGCCGCTACGCGCTCGACGTGACCGCCAACCCCACGACGTTGCGCACGGGCGAACCGGTGACGCTCACCATCCGCGTCGTCGGTCAGGGCAATCTTGCCACGCTCGCGCCACCGAAGTTTACGCCGCCGGAAGGTTTCAAGAGCTACGAGCCGGTGGTGAAGAGCAAGCAGACCGACGATATGGGTTATACCGGCGAAAAAGTGTTCGAGCAGGTCATCGTGCCCCTGTCGGTGCGGGCGACCGTGATTCCACCGGTGACGTTCAGTTTCTTCGACCCGGAAGCGGGACGTTACCAGACACTTGGCCGCGGACCGATCCAACTCAGAGTGCAGGAATCACCTGCCGGCACGACACCCGTGGTCGTCGGAGTCACCCCCGGCGCCACTGCGTTGCGGCCACCGGAGAAACTCGGCGTGGGTGTCGTCTATCTCAAACCTGACCTCGGCGCACCCGCCTCGACCGCACCCGCGCTCTACCAGCAAACGTGGTTCTTGGCCACTCAGGGCGTGCCGGTGCTGGCAGTGGTGATTTCCTTGTTTACGCAACGCCGTCAGCAGCGCCTTCGCAGCGATGTTCGCTACGCGCGCACGCGCCGCGCCTTCGGCAACGCCCAGCGCCGGCTCGCCGAAGCCGAGCGACTGCTGCAAGCAGGCCAGTGGACGGCGTTCTACGCGGCGTTGTTCAAGACACTACAAGACTATCTCGGCGACCGGCTGAACCTGCCGTCGTCCGGCATCACCAGCGACATCATTGAGGAGCAACTCCGCCCTCGCGCCCTGCCGCCGGAGATCTGCCAGGCGTTGAAAGAAGTGTTTGCCGCGTGCGATGCCGCGCGGTTCGCTCCAAACATGCAAGGCAAGGTGGATCGCGAGCGGCTGGTGAAGATCGTGCGCGAAGTCGTCGCGGTGATGGAAAAGATGGTGTTGTGACAAGGCCCATGAAACTTCAAATTCCAGATGCCGAACCCCAAGCGTTGACAGCACCGCGGAACTTTGGAACCTGGGGCTTGAAATTCCTTTGGGGGTTGGTGTTTGGGATTTGCAGCTTTGCCTCGCTCGCTCGCGCCGACGTGCCGCGGGCGTTCCGCGAGGCGGCCGGGCTCTACGATCAAGGACAGTTTGACCAGGCTGTCGCGCGCTACGAATCGTTGTTCGCCGCCGGCATGCGCAGCGCCAACCTTTACTTCAACCTTGGCAACGCCCACTTCAAAGCCGGTCGTCTCGGCCGCGCCATCCTCAACTACGAGCGTGCCCGCCGGCTCGATCCTCGCGACCGCGACATCAATGGCAACCTCGGCTTCGTCGCGAAACAGGCAAAATCCTACGACGCTGCCGCCGCAGGCAGTTGGTCTGTGTGGCTTGCGGACATGCGTGACAGCCTCACAACGGACGAGTGGACGTGGCTGGTTGTCATCTGCTACTGGCTGGCGTTGCTCGGCGCCATCGCGCTGGTCTGGTTGCCCCCGTCCATCGAGTGGAAGCGTAGGCTGCGCTCTGCCTCCATCGCCTTCGGAGTTGTTGCGCTGCTCGCCAGCGTGGGACTCGGCTCAGCGATCGCGGTCGAGGAAGGTTTGCCCGCGGGCATTACCGTCGCGAAGGAAGTGGTCGTCCGCTTTGCACCGGTGAACGACGCGATGCGACACTTCACGGCTTACGAGGGCCAGAAACTCTGGATCGTCAGCGAACGCCCATCGCGGATGCAGGGTGTTCCCGGTTGGGTCGAAGTCGAGCGCGCCGATGGCATGAAGGGCTGGGTGCCAGGGGATACGATAGAGAAGATTTAGCAGCCGGCCGTCACTGGCAACTCGCCGCTATCAACACGATCATCTCCGTCGTTTCGTTCAATGCGCCCACGGTGTCGCCGGTCATGCCGCCGATGCGGCGGTTGCAGTAGAACATGAAGAACATCAACCAAACTCCCGTCAGCACGAACACCAGCATGGCAGGAGCGAGATGCCCGATCATCGTGCAGCCAAACACCACCATCGCCAGCGCAATCCACACATGGTCGCGGCCAAGCTGGCCAATGTAGACTTTGCCGGTGCCTTCCTCACGCGCATAGCGACCCATCACACAAGCGATGACTACGACGCTGCGAGCAACCAGGGGCGCGGCTACGACCATCCACAAGCCGCGTTGCGCGGGGACGTTCACCAGAGCGACGCATTTCAAGCCGAGCACGCAGATCAATCCAACGACGCCCATGGCGCCAATGTGCGGATCCTTCATGATCCGCAATGTGTCCTCGCGATCGCGGCCGGCGTAAAACCCGTCGCACATGTCCGCCAGCCCGTCGAGGTGCAGCCCGCCGGCAAGCACCACCAGTTCCACCACGAGCAGCACCGCCACCACCTGCCACGGCAGCACGCAAAGCAGCATCCTGCCCGTCACGGCCAGGGCCACACCCAGGCCGAGTCCGACCAGCGGAAAGAAGTAAGCCGAATCGCGCAGTTCGTCGTTCGTCACGGGGTCGGCCACGCGCACCCGGACGACGGTGAGGAACTGCACCGCCAGCATCAAGCGTCTCCAGATCGTTTCGAAGTTCATCGATGTTTCTCCGCGACTCCTGCCTCGGCGAATGTCGCCATCTCATTGTAGAGTTTTGCCGCCGCTTCGATCAGGTGCATCGCCAGCGCCGCGCCGGTGCCCTCGCCGAGCCGCAGGTCAAGATCCATGATGGGTTTCAAACCCAGCGTTTCCAACATGGCGCGATGACCCGCCTCGACCGAGCGATGCGCGACAAAACAGAATTTCGTGACGTCCGGCGCGAGCCCCGACGCGACCAGCGCTGCCGCCCCGCTGATGAAACCATCGAGCACCACCGGTCGTCGCGCCGCCGCCGCACCGAGCACGACGCCAGCCAGCCCGGCGATTTCGAGTCCGCCCACCTTGGCGAGCACGTCCAACGCCGGGAAGACGGGCGTCCTGCCTGCGCCTGCCGGTTTGGTCAGACCGTGCAGCTTCAACGCGTCGCTGATCACCTGAATCTTCTTCGCCAGCCCGGCGTCGTTCACGCCCGTGCCGCGGCCGGTGACTTCGGCGACGGGGAGGCCGGTCATCGCGGCGACGATGGCGCTGCTGGCAGCGGTGTTGCCGATGCCCATGTCACCGGTGGCGATCAACTCCGCGCCGCGCGTGATCTCCGCCTCGGCCACCTCGATGCCCGTGGTTAGAGCAGCCACAGCCTGGTCGCTTGTCATTGCGGCTTCGCGCGCGAAGTTGCGTGTGCCCGGTGCCACTTTGCGGCGCAGAAACTCGACGTTACCCGATGTGTCCGCAGGCAAGGTCGCCGGTGGAAACTCCGCGTTGACGCCAATGTCCACCACCACGAGCCGCGCGCCGGCGTGGCGGGCCAGCACATTGATCGCTGCGCCGCCGCGCAGGAAGTTCAACACCATCTGCGCCGTGACCGCTTGCGGATAGGCGCTCACACCCTCCGCCGTGACACCGTGGTCGCCGGCCATGACGATGATGCTCTTGCGGCACGCGCTCAGCCGCTCCGCGCCTGTGATGGCCGCGAGTTGGCGCGCAATTTCCTCCAGCCGGCCGAGACTGCCGGTTGGTTTGGTTTGGGAATCGAGTCGTGCCTGCGCGCGCTCGACGGCGCCGGCAGGAGACCAGCCGATCTGGTTGATGGTGTGCTGAAGTTTGTTCATGGGCGACGCGGCTCATAGCGGCGGATTGGGATCGTGGTCAAGGAGATTCATCTGGCGCGAAAGGGATCTCCGCCGCACCTCCAAGTCTTCAGAGTTTGACTCGTTAGCAGAGACATGAGAAGCTGCGCGGCACTGGCGAAAAACTCAATTCTTCTAACATCAACGAACGCTGGAGAGATCGAATGAACATCCACCTGACCCGACGCGATTTTGTAAGAACCTCTGCTGCTGCCGGCCTCGGCCTTTGGGCCGCCGGGACTCTGGACGCACGCGCTGCGTTCAAGACCAAGCTCCACAAGGCGATGATCCGCAAGAAGCCGTCTGAGAAGGAACTGCAAGAGCTGAAGGATGCCGGTTTCGAGGGCGTCGAGGGCGGTATCGTCACTGTGGAAGAGGCTGCCGAGTGCCGCAAGATCGCCGACAAGCTTGGCATGCGAGTCCACGCGGTGTTGCGTGGCTGGGCGGAGTTCAACAGCGACGACCCGGCAAAAGTGGAAAGCTCGCTGAAGGTCACGGAAGACGCCTTGCGCGCGGCCCACGCGTTTGGGGCGGATGCCGTTCTGCTGGTGCCGTGCCGCATCGGCGGCAAAGGCATGGCCATGCCGGAAGCATGGGAGTTCGACATTGAGTTCGACAAAAAGACCGGCCATGTCAAGAAGGTCGTCGCGGGCGACAATGAGAAGTACAAGGATTACATCGCCGCGCAGAACCACGCCACGGATACGTCACGCGCAGCGGTGAAGAGGCTCATCCCGCTGGCGAAACAGTTGAAGGTGGTCATCGCGCTCGAAAACGTCTGGAACAATCTTTGGGTGAAACCGGCGCTTTTCCAGAACTTCGTCGCGTCGTTCCACGACGAGTGGGTAAAGGCTTATTTCGACATCGGCAACCATGTGAAATACCAGAAGCCGGAGGATTGGATTCGCGCGCTCGGCCCGCTTCTTTCGAAGTGCCACATCAAAGACTTCCAACTCAATCCCGACGGACACGGCGGCAAGTTCGTTCATCCGCGCGATGGCAGCGTCAACTGGCCCGTCGTGCGCCAGGCGCTCGAAGAGGTGGGCTACAATGGCTGGCTCACCATCGAGGATGGCGGTTTGTCGTTGAAGGAATTCAACGACCGCCTCGACCTGATCATTGCGGGGAAGTAAAAAACCGGCACACGCCGGGACGGACCACGGTTGGTGGAGGTGAGGGGATTCGAACCCCTGATTCTTTCTTTTCCTTGGAATATGCGAATTTAACAGGAAAATGACAGGTGTGAACACGCTTGACAAGAGTATGTGTTATGCATTTCTGTTATGCAAATGGCAAGCATACATCGCCAACCTAACCGGCCCTGCTGGTTCTGTGCCTTCATCGATTCTGATGGCACCCGGCGGTTCAAATCCACGAAGACCGGGAACCGCAAACAAGCTCTACGGATTTGCCAGGCTTGGGAACAAGCGGCTGAACGGGGCAAGGCTGGAAAGTTGTCGCCGGAAGAAGCCCGTGATGTGATTGCTCGTGGCGTTGCCGATCTGTTCGTGGCGGCAAATCAGGAGGAGATGCCCAGCGATACGATCCGCAATTGGTGCAATTCTTGGCTCAAGGCCAAGGAGATCGAGACCGGCGAACACACCTTTGTCCGCTACAAGGGGCTCATGGACCGATTCCTCAAGTTCCTCGACACGAAGGCGGACAAGAACTTGGCAATGCTTCGATCCTCGGAAGTGGCGGCTTTTCGAGACCAACTCGTTAAGGACCTGTCGAAAAGTTCGGCCAATCTGGCTGTGACGGTTTTGCGTGCGTGCCTGGCAACCGCAGTCAAAAGGGGCATGATCACCAGCAACTTTGCCCTTTCAGTGGACAAACTAAAAGTGCGTGGCGAATCCAAACGCCGGCCGTTCACGACAGCAGAACTGAAGCGGGTGTTGAACGCTTGTGGTGATTCAGAGTGGAAAGGAATGGTGTTGTTTGCCATCTACACGGGTCAGCGTTTGGGGGATTTGTCGAGGCTGACGTGGCGGGCGGTGAACCTTGCCGAGAATGAGATCGCCTTCACAACCCGCAAGACGGGCCGACGCATGGTGCTTCCACTGGCCAAACCGTTGCAGGATTACCTGTCAGAACTTCCGGCTCCTGATGATCCGGATGCACCAATCTTCCCGATGATCGCCAAGGCTGCCGACATCAGGGTGGGAACCCTTTCCAACCAGTTCTACGACATTCTGGTTGAAGCAGGACTGGCTGAACCTCGAAAACATCGAAAGACCGCAGAAGGGCGGGATGCTGCTCGACCTGTCTCAGAGATTTCCTTCCACAGCCTCCGGCACACGGCCACTACCTTTTTGAAAGCAGCCGGCGTGAGTGATGCACTGGCCCGCGAGATCATCGGGCACGACAGCGAAGCGGTTTCCCGTGGCTATACCCATTTGAGCACCGCCGATTTGAGGAAGGCCATCGACAAATTGCCAGACCTCAGCAAGGACAAGGAGAAACGAGGCAGCAAGTAGCAGCTAGCCGGTCAGAGTCATTGGTGTGCGAAAGCGAGGCATACGGTCGCCATGAAGAAGAACAAGAGGGCCACCAAACTTCAATCCAACGAGGTTGCAACTCCAGAGCTTCCGTGTCAGGAAGTCTTCAACCACGCCCCAAGGATTAAGCAATCATTCCCGGTGGGTTGGTTGAAAAGCCAATCGGCATCTGATCTCGCTTCCCTTGCTGAAACGATCTGGCAGAGCTTTTCTGCCGTTGTGCAGAGCCCCGGGGTAAACAAAAGGTTCATTTTTGGCGGGGAGTGGGGAAGCACAGACTCAATAGAAGGCCGGTGGGCTTTATTGGAACAGTGCGTGCGGGAACTCAGACGTTCCCCGGCTCCGAGTGACGCGACAAAGAGCAACCATGCTTTGGAGACAGAAGTCAAATCCCGTATCGAATCGGATCTCACACGCCTGTTCTTTGGGTCTTCTGAGTTCTTAGAGTGTGAATTCGACGGGAGATTTACACCTCCACACTTCATAAATGCAGCCATTTCGTGTCGCGTGTTGACAGAGGGCATCTCGGATCGAGGCATCGAGGTACCACAGGCTGCGACAGAAATTGAGCGGCTCAACAAGCTGCTGAGTGGAAGCAGCTTGCATGATAAGTTCAAAGAGGTTCCTTTGAACGAGGAAATGAAGGGCCTTGTCGAGCGTGAACCGGACCTTTGCAAGGACGAACGCATACGGTTGAACCGGCTCATTCTTGAGGGGGCCTTCCCAACAACTTGTCCAAGGATCTCCATGAGGGGAATTCGATTCAAACTCGAAGATCCTGAGCTTCCCAAGTTGATCCAATTGGAAATAATCCAGCGTCTCTTCGTTCTGTCCATCCTGCCCCTGTGGAATCCCAATGCCATTCTTGCAATACATGGCGTGGCCAAATCATTTACGACAGCCCTTGAAGATCAGACGGAATTGCGAACGGAGTTCAATGAAGACGATTTGATTGACGAGGTTGCTCTCCTCACACACCTGCAGAAGGGCACTGACCCGGTCTCGAAGTTTTTAATGGAGCAATTTACGCCCAATGTCCGGAAGCAAATACTTGAGCATAAGCGTCGCAGCGTTCCATCTGACCCTCTGCGAAAGGTTCTGCTTGGAGAACTCAACCGTGTTGTTCAAGGAAGCAGGCTCATCTATACAAAGGAGCGGTTTCCAAAGCTGGCCCGTAGGACGCGGGTTATGATCGAGCGGCACCATCCAGGTGATGATCCCAGCCAGCTAAACCGATTGCTCTTGCAGGAGGCATACCCCCACGAGATTAAAGAAAGCGATGCTGAAGAAAACATCGAGCGGCTCAAGGCTGTAGCACGAATCACACCCACATGGCCTGTAATGGCCAGCATGTATAAGGCAGACAATGACCGTAATCGAAAGCTGTTCGAAGCATTGGAACTGAACTCGCAATCACATCCTTATCACGATGCAAAACATGTCCGGCCGAGCGTGGCCAAAGACCGGGCGAGTGCTGAGGTGTATGAGATTCGCCTGTGGAGAGCGGATGCTTTTTTTGCTTATGATCTCCCGAAGCCATCCATGTTTGAAAGCGATGTGTGGCGAATGGCAGTCAGCTTGCATCCATTGTCTTCCGACTCGTATAAGGAATGGTTCAAGGTTATCAAGGCCAGGCTGATGGAACGGTATGCCGGTCGGCCAGATCTCGACCTTGAGCTAAGGGGGTTGGGAGACCACAAGACGCAGTCCAGTCGGGCAAAAGATGACCCACGATACGTTGATACGTATATCAGGGACGGCATTTGGTTTGAGCTGGAGAACGCCGTCAAAACCGTAGCCAAGCACGACCCAGATCCGCCGACTAGCGAGGAACCTCGATCCGCCATGTTGCGAAAGGCTTCCGTGTTCCGAATTGAAGAATTCCACTCCTACTCAACATCGAATCCTGGCGGCCTAATTGACCTCCTCTCAGCTCGGGGCATCGAGGTGCCGCAGGGCACAACAGACATCGAACGACTCAATAACCTGCTGAGTGGCAACAGTTTGTATGACAAGTTCAAAGAAATCCCTTTGAATGATGAAATGAACTGGCTTATCGGGCGAGAGCCGAATCTCTGCGAGGGGGAACGCATACGGTTGAACCGGCTCATTCTTGAGGAAGCATTCTCTTCGGGGGCCTTCCCAGGCTCCACAGGGGTATATCCGCAAATGCCACCCATCCACAATTTATCGCAGTGGCAAAAGAAGAAACAAGCCGCACGATGAACTTTTAGGCGGGAACACCCGCCATGCACGTTTCGAAGTGGTTGACCCTTCCCATCTTTCGCTACTGAAGGTCCGTCCTTGCAAAATGACCGCTGTATTCTGCATGGTCACCCACTGTTTCGGACCTTTGTTGCGACCCGTTTAGGGCCTCAATTAACCGCAACAGTGGAAATCTTCAGGCCGGAATCGCTGGTAACTCTGCTCAGAAATCCCCAATAATCCGCCTGTTTCTCGCCGTTGTGCTACCGCTTTCCTATCCGGTAACTTTTTCCCAAAGTAGCTGTCCTTCGTTGGGGATGTTCGCACCTCTGAGGCGTGCGAGAGTGCGGCACCATGAAACAAGACACACGGTGCAACGACAACAGTGCAGTTCAAGAATGCGGGGTCGCAAAACAGACGACGGCCTCGATCCAGGCACAGCCAGTACCGGCGACTACAACAACGCAACCTGAGTTCATTCGCCTGCCGAAGCCGGGCACCCTTTGTCCCCATACCGGTCTCGGTCGCGGGAAACTCAATCAGATGATCTTGCCATGCCGCGAGAACGGGTTTCGTCCGCCGGTGAAGAGCGTCTGCTTGCGGCGAGAGGGTTCGGTCAAGGGTGTGCGGCTGATTAGCTACAGCAGCCTGATTACCTACCTCAACGGTTTCGGTGACAACGGAAACCGAGATCCAAGGTGAAGCGTTACTCCATCAGATCACGATGAGCACAGTGATGAACATGAACACGACGAAAACAGATTTAGGTGAGTGCAATTGCACCGCCGAGTTGGGTGCTCTGCCCGACATTAACAACGCGGCAACAGCCGCAGCAGAGCGTGTAGAGAAAGATGAAGTCATGAAAGATGCCAATAGTCAAAAAGGTAGCACCCGAATGGGTGTTAAGGTCATGAACGTCGTGGTGCGACCTGACAACTGCTTCATGCACTTGAAAGCTATGTGTGACCTCAAGGTGGGTCGTTTCGTCTTCAAGAAAGTGCGGTTCAGCCGCGGGTGGGGGCAGGATCCGGTTATCAGGCTGCCTTGGAAGGCCAAACGGGTCTCCATTCCGGACTGGGACTATTTGACCAAGCTGAACGAGGACATTCGC
>JBAZIR010000231.1:0-9662 GCA_041651735.1 Verrucomicrobiia bacterium
CACTGTTTACACATTTCTGCGCGGCTTTGAAAACGCGATGCAGGATTTCCTGTTGGAACCGGAGGGCTTTGCAATGCTGATGGATCGCATTGTGGACTTTGAGTGTGACTTGATGCGGATGGCGGCGCGACACGGGTTTCACGGGATTCATTTTGCCGACGACTGGGGCACGCAATCGGGGATGATGATCTCGCCGGACCTGTGGCGGAGACTTTTCAAGCCTCGTTACGCGCGGCAGTTTGCGCTCGCCCACGAGTTGGGCCTGCACGTGTGGTATCATTGTTGCGGCGAGTTCCTGGCGATCATGGAAGATTTTCGCAAGATCGGCGTGGACGTGCTGAACATCGCGCAACCGAATGTGAACGACATTGCCGAGGTCGGCCGGCGGTTGCGCGGCCGGCAGTGTTTTATGATGCCCATCAGTTACCAGACGGTTTCGATCACCGGCACGGTGGAACAAATCTACGGTGAGGCAGAGCGGTTGCACCGGTTGCTCGGCAGTCCGAAGGGCGGTTTTATCGGTTACGTCGAGGAATACAGTGTGATGGGCATGTCGGAACAAAACTACTGCGCCTGTGGCGAGGCGTTTCGGCGACTGCAATGTTGAGGAGGAGAACGCGTGATGACTGCAAAAAAAACCATGTTACTGGTCGTGGCCATTGTCGCAATGGCTCTCCCTGCGGTTGCGGCTTCGTCACAGCCGAACATCCTCGTCATCCTGGCCGACGATCTGGGCCGCGGCGATTACTCGGCATTCGGCACGAAGGATATTCGGACGCCAGCCATTGACCGGCTCTGTCGCGAGGGGATGACGTTCCAGAATTTCTATGCCAACTCCTGCGTCTGCTCGCCCACGCGTGCGGCGTTGCTGACCGGCTGCCACCCTGACCGCGTCGGCGTGCCGGGCGTGATTCGCGAGGAGATGCCGCTGAACTCGTGGGGTTATCTGTCGGCGCGCGCGACGTTGCTGCCGCAGACGCTCAAGCCCGCCGGTTACCACAGCGCCATCGTCGGCAAATGGCACCTTGGCATCGGTTCGCCGAATACGCCGACGGAACGCGGCTTTGATTTCTTCCACGGTTTCCTTGGCGACATGATGGACGATTACTGGACGCACCTGCGCAACCAGCAGAACTTCATGCGCCGCAACCGCGAGGTCGTGGACCCGAAAGGCCATGCGACCGACGTGTTTACCGAATGGGCGTGCGATTATCTCGGTGAGCGAGCGAAGTCCCGGAAACCGTTCTTCCTTTACCTTGCGTACAATGCGCCGCACGGCCCGATCCAACCACCGCCTGATTGGCTCGCGAAGGTTCAGCAGCGCGAACCGGCGATGCAGCCCAACCGTCAGAAACTCGTCGCTCTCATCGAGCACCTTGATTCCGGCATCGGCAAGGTCCTCGGCGCGCTCGACCGTCTGCAACTCGCCGGGAACACGCTGGTCATCTTCACTTCCGACAACGGAGGCGTGCTGAAAGACGGCGCCAACAACGGCCCGTGGCGCAGTGAGAAATGCCACATGTATGAGGGCGGTCTGCGCGTCCCGTGCGCCGTACGTTGGCCGGGCAAGATCAAGGCCGGCAGCAACACGGATCGCATCGCGCTCTCGATGGACATCTTCGCCACGAGCTGTGAACTCGCGGGTGTCAAGCCGCCGGCGGACATCGATGGTGTGAGCTTTCTGCCGACACTGCTTGGCCAGCCGCAACCCGAAACCCAACGCGACCTCTACTTCTGCCGTCGCGAAGGCGGAGTGCTTTACTGCGGAAAAACCATCGAGGGGTTGATTCGCGGCGAATGGAAGCTGGTGCTCGACAGCCCGTTCGCGCCGCTGGAGCTTTACAACCTCAAGCGCGATCCCTTGGAAAACACCGACCTTGCGGCAAAGGAGAAGGCCGTGGTTCGTGACCTGACGGCAGCATTGCGAAAACAGATCCAGCGCGGCGGTGACGTGCCGTGGCAGCCGCCGCAGACAAAACAGCCTGCTCCATGAAACACAGTTTCCGCCTAATGAATTCGCGAGAGAGAGTTCTGACTGCATTGAGTCACGAGCAACCGGATCGAACACCGCGCGATTTCTGGGCCGAGTTGCCGGCGATGAAGCGGTTGTTCGATCACGTCGGCCATTCCGACAAGGACAAACTGCTCGATGCGCTGGGCGTGGATGTGCGGCACTTGGAGGCGCCTGCGCCGCCGGAGCGCAAAGTTGGAGACGGGTTGTTTCAGAACTTTTGGGGCGAACGCTACGTCTACAGCCAGACGCCGTGGGGACCCATGCGCGAGGACGGCAAGGGCGCGCTGGCGGGCGCGAACAGTCTCGCGGAACTGGAGGCATTTCCGTGGCCGTCGCCGGATTGCCTCGACCGTTCGCAGCTCAAGGCCCGGTGTGCGCGCTACGAGAATTATGCGTTGCTCTATGGTTTTGCCGACATCTGGCAGCGGCCGGCGCTGGTGCGCGGTTGGGAGGATATGTTGATGGACATGACCGAGCGACCGGAGTGGGTTCATTTCCTGAGCCGCAAGTTCACCGACTTCTATCTGGAAGACTACACGCGGGCGGCCGAGATCACGAAAGGACGGATTGATCTTTATCTGGTCATCAGTGACCTCGGCACGCAACGCGGGCCGCTCATTTCGACGGCGATGTTCCGTGAATTCGTTTCGCCGTATCTGAAGGAGATGACGGGCTTGATCCACAGCCTCGGTGGCCGGGCGCTCTATCATAGCTGCGGCACGATTCGGTCATTCATCGGCGACCTCATTGAGTACGGTGTGGACGTGCTGGATCCAATTCAACCGACCTGCCCGGAGATGCAGCCGGAGAATCTCAAACGCGAGTTCGGCAATCGGCTGAGTTTCCACGGTGGCATTGACATGCAGAACCTGCTGCCTAAAGGCGCGCCCGCCGAAGTTGAAGCGGAGGTGCGCCGTTACTGCGAGGTGCTCGGCAAAGGCGGTGGTTACATTCTCGGTCCTGCGCATTTGTTCCAGCCCGATGTGCCGCCGGAGAACATCTTGGCGGTTTATCGCGGTGCGGTGTGATGAGACTGACACTGCCTTCCATGAGCGCTGCTTCGGTGATCCTGATTTTCAAGCTGGGCAAATAACCGTGCGAACTCTTGGAAGAGGTGATATCAAGCTGACACCAGAACCATGAACACAATATCCGGAACATCGTTCAATCCCATCCGTCTATGGCCACTTGTCGCCGCGTTGCTGTTCGCAACAGTCGCGGGCGCCGATGTGCCGCGACCGGAACATCCACGGCCGGACTTCCAGCGCGACTCGTGGCTGAATCTTAACGGCGAATGGCAGTTCGAGGTGGATGGCAAGGGCGACGGCGAGATGCGCGGGTTGATATCGGGCCACGATCTCGCGCTCAAGATTCTTGTTCCGTTCTGTCCGGAGAGCCGGCTTTCCGGGCTGATGATGGCGACCAACTATATGCCGCGCGTCTGGTATCGGCGGCAGTTCCAGGTGCCGGCGGCGATGCGCGGCCAGCGGCTGCTGCTGAACTTCGGCGCGGTGGATTATCGGGCGCGCGTCTGGCTCAACGGCCAGTTCGTCGGCGAGCATCGCGGTGGTTATGTGCCGTTTGCGCTGGAGATCACCGACACGGTTCGCGACGGCGACAACGAACTGGTGTTGAATGCGATTGATGAGATTCGCACTGGCTTGCAGCCCGCCGGCAAACAGACGCACACGGTCAGCCAGGGCTGCGTGTACACGCGCACGACCGGCATCTGGCAGACGGTCTGGCTTGAAGCGGCGGGTGCGACGTATCTGCGCGAGTTTTCACTCACGCCCGACCTCGACGGAGGGCGCGTGATGTTTCAAGGCAGCATGGATGGGCCGATGAAAGGAGTGACCGTCCGGCTGCGCGCATTTGCGGATGGGAAGAAAGTGGCGGAAGAAACGGTGCCGGCAGCGTGGCGGAACACGCTGGCGGTGTTGAAGCTCGGCAAGGTCGTGGCGTGGCATCCCGGCAAGCCGTTTCTCTATGATCTCACCGTTGAGACGCTGCGCGGTGGAAAGGTGATCGATTCGGTGCGGAGCTATTTTGGGTTGCGCAAGATCACCATCGAGGGCAACCGGTTTCTCATTAACGACAAGCCGGTGTTCCAGCGGCTCATTCTCGACCAGGGGTTTTATCCCGACGGCATCTACACCGCGCCGAACGATGAAACGCTGCGACGCGACATCGAGTTGTCGATGGCTGCGGGGTTCAATGGCGCGCGGTTGCACCAGAAAGTGTTTGAGCCGCGGCTGCTCTACTGGGCCGACAAACTTGGCTATATGGTCTGGGGTGAGTTTCCGAGCTGGGGCATCAGCCTCGGCAAGCCAGAGGCGATGGTGGCGTTTGTGGATGAGTGGCGCGAGGCGTTGCGGCGCGACCGTAATCATGCCTCGATCATCGGCTGGTGCCCGCTGAACGAGACCGGGACGAATGAAACCGTCGCGTTGATCGAGACGTTGCTCGCGGCAACGCAGACGATGGACCCGACGCGGCCCTTGATCGACTCCAGCGGCTACACTCATTTCCTGCCGGAGACAGATGTGTTCGACAGCCACGACTACACGGGCGATCCGAAGCGGTTCGCGGCGCGCTACGCGATGTTTGGGCTGACGGGCCAGAACCCGTGGCACAATAATCCCGGCGACCGGCGGAGCCTCTATTGCGGCCAGCCGTATTTCGTCAGCGAATACGGCGGCATCCGCGTGAAAACCGACCGCGACACCGGCAAGGGTTGGGGTTACGGCGGCCAGAGCCTCGACCTGAAGGAGTTCCTTGCGCGCTACAAGGGTCTGACCGACGCGCAACTCGACAACCCGAACATCTTCGGTTTCTGCTACACGCAACTGACCGACATCGAGCAGGAGCAGAACGGCGTCTATTTCTACGACCGCAAGCCGAAATATGATCCGGCGTTGCTGCACGCGATCAACGCGCGGCCAGCCGCCTACGAGACTCAGCCGCCGCGCGTCCGGCGCATCACGTGGAGCGAACTTGTGCCAACCTCCGAGAAGACCGCGCAAGAGTGGCGATTTACGACGAGCCAGCCGGCGGAAGGTTGGTTCAAGCCCGGCTTTGACGATGCAGCGTGGCAGGCCGGCAAGGGAGGTTTTGGCACGAAGAGCACACCCGGCTCCGTGATCGGCACGATTTGGAAAACCAGCGACATCTGGTTGCGACGCCACTTCCGAGTCGAAAAGTCAGCCGTCGCGCTGGCAGGACTGCGCATTCATCACGACGAAGACACTGATGTTTACGTCAACGGAAAGAAAGTCGCCGAGTTCAGCGGTTACGTCGGGAGCTACTCCACTGCGCTAAACGAAGCGTTGCGTGCAGCGTTGCATGAAGGCGACAACGTGCTCGCAGTCCATTGTCACCAGACCCAGGGTGGCCAGTTCATCGATGCAGGCATCGAAGCGGGCATTGAGAACAAGGGCGGCGGCAAGCGACGCAACTGAGTCGGGGAACCGCATGAAAGCAGTCTGCCTGTTCGTGATTTGGTGTGTGTTCTTCGTTGTGGATCTGTTGGCGCAGCAAGCCGGCGGAAAACCGACGGTCTGGATGGGTGTGCCCTCCTACGATAACGGCCGGTTCTTCCGCGAGCTGTTCGAGAAGCCCGACGAGTGGAAGGAGACCCGCTCGTTGATTGACGTGCTCTTCTACACGGACCTCAACTTCAAGAAGCACTTCCGCGATGACGAACTGCGGACCTGGTTTGCCCAGGCGCAGAAGTGGGGGCTTAAGATTGCGATGGAGGTCGGCGCGGTCAAGCCGTGGGGCCAGACGGGCGAGAAATGTTTCAACGCTGAAAAGGCGAACTGGGAGCGGCTACAGGGACTTGGACAGAATCTCTACGCCATTGCGATGGATGAGCCGTTCCTGTGTTGTCGCGCACACATCAAGAAGCCGGATGACTACGCAGTGCAGGAGACCGCCAACTACATCGCGCTGGTCCGGAAGCATTTCCCGAACGTGCTCATCGGAGACATCGAGAGCTATCCCTCGATTTTGGTCGCCGACCATATCTGGTGGATCGAGGCGTTGCAGAAGAAACTGGCGGAGATGAAGGTGGGCGGTCTCGACTTTTACCGGCTCGACGTGAACTGGGCGAACTTCATCGTCCAGAATCATGGTTGTTGGGCAGAGGTGAAGAAACTGGAGCGATACTGCCGCAGCAAGAAGCTCCCTTTCAGTATGATCTACTGGGCCTCCGGCGAGCCGTTGCTGAAGAAGCTGGGCTTGGCCGACGAGTCCACTTGGTACGTTTCGATCATCCACCAGGGCTATGCCTACGCGATGTGTCAGGGCGAACCTGACCAATACGTCATCGAAAGCTGGATTCAAGCGCCCCCGCGTTGCGTGCCGGAAACCGCCGAGTGGACCTTCACCCGTTCCGTGCGCGACTTCTGCCGGCGCTTCGTGAAAGGACGTCAGTGAAAATGGAAACTGCCTCAATTGCTAGTCGTGTGTCCTCCAAGTTACTTCGCTGGTTATGATCTTGTTCATGGTTGCCCCCGCCATGGCCATGGGTGCAGAGGCGGTTTATCTGACCGTCAAAGCGGTGAAGTCCGAATCGGGCCGGTGCACGGCTCCGCCTGCGTTAACCGTGCTGAGCAATGCCGAGCGATGGCGGGAGCGCAAAGGTGATACTTGGAGCGGCGAGAACGATTGGGAGGTGTTCTTTACGCTCACGGCTGACAAAGCGAACCCGCCACCTCGATTGGCGATGACCTGCCCCGGTGTCAAGGTTGCCCGGGTCATCGTCGGCCACACGGAAGTGAAGTTCACTGCGAGCGGGGACCGGGTGGAATTCGACGCCGTGCCGGACCGCAGCAACGGCATGCTCATCAACAACAGCCTGTCCGATCCGATCGGCGGCGGGTTGCCCATCGGCCTCTACCATAACTGGCGAATGCGCGCGAACCCCGACGCCCAGGGCCGCGTGCGTGGTTGCGGGCCGTATAACGGCCAGCCGTATCCCGAAGCTGCGGCGCGGGCCGTCAGCAACTACCTGCTGGCTGCGCGCGAGGCGTTGCGGCACATGGGCGGCATGGGGCCGCAGGATAAACGCGCTTTTGACGGCAACATTGTGTTGCTGAGCTTTGAGGTCGCCTGCGGGCGTGCCCACAACGACTTCCCACCTCACGTTCACATCATGCTCTATGTGCCCGGTTATTCGCCCGGCTCGCAAGTGACGCACTGTTACATGGACGAGCGCGGCCGCATCGTGAGCAACAGTTTTACCGAACTGGGCGCCAAGAAGTCCAAGCGCGCTGGCAACTACGGTCCCGGCGATATCTGCCAGATGTTCGACCTCAAGGGCAACCTCGGCATCGAATGCATCATCACAAAAGAAGGCGGCATCGTCCTTCGCAAGAAACCCGGCGCGGATGAATACCTTCTCATCGGCGATGAACAGATCGGCGCAGCCGAAAAGGTCTGGGTGATGCTTCGAGGCCGCAAAATCGCTGCCTGCACGTCCAGCGACGATGCGGAACACGGCGTCATGACGGCGACCGCGGAGTGGGTCGAAGAGGGGAAGCCCGCCCGGACTGTCACGCAGACGCTGCGTTACGATCCATTCACGGGACGCGTATTGGAGCAGGGCAAGCCATAGCGGCGCGCCAGCCGTCTTCCATTTTGTAGGCAGCCCGTTTTTTAATCACACTGTGTCCCTGTTCAACGCCCCGCGCGCAGCACAATCTGCATGACCGGCCAATGGCTGGCAATGAATCAGTCAGGAATCAGGAACCGGATTCGATGGGTTTGGGCAGTGAAAAATGGAACGCGGCGCCTTCGTTGACCTTTCCTTCGGCCCAAACGCGTCCGCCGTGCCGCACGACGATGCGCTGGACCAGCGCCAACCCCACGCCCGTCCCTTCAAACTCCTCCGTGGTATGCAGCCGCTGGAAGACTCCGAAGAGCTTCTTCACATAGCGCATGTCAAATCCGGCGCCGTTGTCTTTCACGTGGTAGAAAAGTGTATCGGCTTCCGCGCGGCCACCGATCTCAATGACTGCCACGTCCTTCCGTCTCGTGTACTTGATGGCGTTGGAAATGAGGTTGATCCACACCTCCCGCAGCAGAATGCTGTCACCTCGCGCCGGCGGCAGCGGATGGAGTTTGAACTGAAACTTGCGGCCTGGTTCTTGCGCGGCGCACTGGTCAAAGACCGCCTGCGCCAGAGTTCCCATGTCCACCTCCACCGGCTGTATCTCCTGGTTGCTCATACGAGAGAACGCGAGCAGATCCTCAATCAACTCGTCCATGCGCTTGATCTCATCGCGGATGACGCCCACGGTACGCTGGCCTTCCTCGTCGAGTTGTTTCGCGTGGTCCTCTGCCAGAATGTGCGCAAACCCGTTGATGGCTCGCAGCGGCGCGCGCAGGTCATGCGACACCGAGTAGGAAAATGCTTCGAGTTCCACGTTAGCGGCTTCCAGTTCGGTGGTGCGCTCGACGACACGCTGTTCCAGATCCGCGTTGAGCTTTCGAATCTCCTCCTCGCTCTCACGCTGCGCCGCCTCGGCCGCCTTCCGTTGCGCCTCTTTTTCCAGGTTTTCCATCGCGAAAGAGATGTCCATGGCGGTTTCTTCCAGCAGTGCGACTTCCTTGTCCTGAAAGACGTCCGCCTCCTCGTCGTAAACGGTGAACGCGCCCCAGACCTCGCCCTTGAAATGAATCGGCAAGGCCGCCGCAGCCTGCAAGCCGTGGGTGAGCGCCTGTTCATGCCACGGCAACGTTTCCGGGGCGTTAAGAAAGTCTTTGAATACGCACGGTCTGTTCTCGCGGATGCAGGTGCCGACGGGACCGTGACCTTCGGGCCGGTCGTCCGCATAGACCTTGATCTTGTCGAGATAGCCCGCATCGTTGCCCCCGCGCGCGACGGGCACGACCTGCTGGGTGTCTGGGTCACGCCGGCCAACCCAGACCACCTTGAACCCGCCGAACTCTGCCGTGACCCGGCAGACTTCCCGAAAAAGTTCCTCATGAGACTTGACGCGAACGATGCTCCGGTTGATCTGACTGAGGGTGGCGTAGAGCAGGTTCAGCCGAACAATCTCTCTTTCCACCCGCTTGCGCTCGGTGATGTCGCGGATTGTCCCGTAATATCGACCCTTGGAACCATCCGCATTTCTCTGGAATTCCGCGGTGATGAGCGTGTCGATGATCGTCCCATCCATCCGCCTCAGCCGGACAGGGTGTTCCTTGACATAACCTTGCTTCTCAACAATGGCCAGGAACGCGGCACGTTCTTCCGGGATTGCATACAAGGAAGGAATGGAAACTCGAGACAGTTCCGCCCGGCTGCCACACTTGAATATTTCCAGTGCGGCATCATTAAAATCAATCCATTTCCCGTCCTGGGTGGTGATGAAGACGCAGTCTCTGGATATGGCGAAGAATTCACGGTATCGTCCCTCACTTTCCCGCAGCGCTTCCTCAGCCTGCTTGCGATCGGTGATGTCGCGCACGATCGCCTGGATAAACATCTCTCCTCCCAACTCCAGACGATTCAGACTCACCTCCGCGGTAAACGGTGTCCCGTCTGCCCGGCAGTGTTCCCATTCAAAGAACTGCGGCCCTTCGGTCAGGGCCAGGTTGATCTTCTCCAAGGCTTTCTCCTCGGAATTCCGTCCATCCGGTT
>JBAZIR010000232.1:0-9656 GCA_041651735.1 Verrucomicrobiia bacterium
TGACCGGCCCAAGTGCGCGTTGGTGACCGATCATGCGCACAACGAGTTTCTGGAAATTGGCGTCGAAACCGGTGCGCTCGGCGTGCTGGCGTTTGTGGCTTTGCTGGCTGTCGCGGTAGGCGCGGCGCGCAAAGCGGTGCGAAACGAACGTGACGAATCGTTGCGGGTGTTGGCGGTGGGTATGACGATGGGGTGGGGCGTTCTGTTGGTGCAGAACCTGGTGGATATCAACCTGTTCATGCCGCCGAACGAATCGTTGTTCTGGCTGATGATCGCCTGGCTCGTTGGCGCGGCGAACACGGGTGGCTTCGCGGAAGCAGGTGTCTCGCTGCAACCTGCTGCGCGGCTGATAGCGGGCGTGTTGGCGGCGCTGGTGCTGGCGTTCGGCGTGGCGAAGCCGACATACGCAAACTGGTTGTTCCGCGAGGGATCAGTCGCACAAGCGGCGGGCGACGAGCGAGGCGCGTTCCAGAGCTTCCTACGCGTCGTCGAGACAGACCCGGCTCGCGTGGAGGCGTGGCGGCGCGCAGGACTGGCGGCGTTCAAGTTGGGCAAACTGGACGCGGCGGTGGCGGCATTCCGCAGCGGGCATCGGCTGATGCCAGACTACGCCGACTTGAACGGCGAGTTGGGGTCGCTGCTGGCCATGAAAGGTGACTTCTCGGAAGCTGCGCGGCTGCTTACACGAGCCGCAGAGCTTTATCCGCGTGACGCGAAGAATTTTGCCAAGCTGGCGCTGGTGCGGTTGAGCCTGAAGGAAACAGAGGCGGCGCGGCGGGCGTTCGAGGAGGCGAAACGGCTCGAACCGAACAACGAGTTGGTTCGTTGGGTGGAGAAGAAGCTCAATCAGCAACCGGAAAGCAGTCGTGTCAGCCCGTGACGCGGCGGGCGTTCGCTGTCAACTCAGTGGATCGGAAAATTCAGACACCACTGCGTGAGGTCCGTTCCAAAGAAAATCCAGAGGAACGACGCAACCACGATATAAGGGCCATACGGAATCGGCCGGCCCCACTGGTGCGCGCGAAAAGCGATCAGGAGCAGGCCGACGACCGAGCCAAGCAGGCTGGACAGCACGAGTGAGAACAACACCGCCGTCCACCCGAAGAAAGCGCCAATGGCCATCATCAGCTTCACGTCGCCCAAACCCATTGCGTCGCGCGGCAGCTCGATCTCGTGGGCGACAGCTTCCAGTCGCGGCGCTTCATTGAGCGCCCATCGCTGGCCGCCCACCGTCAGGTCTTCTTTGGTGATTCGCACGAGCAGTCCGGCGAGGTTCTGTTCACCGATGCTACCGCTGGTGGCTTGGAACTGAATCCGATCGCGCTTTGAGGTCAGCACTTCTTTCACGGCTTCTTCTTCGGGCTTCTCCTCGTGATCATCCAGTTGCAGTCGCGCCTTGTCCAGAACCAGCGAAACACCTTTTTCAAACGCGTGAACTTTGCGGCCGAACATCAGGTTGCCAAACCAGCGCACTAGGTAAAGCACGCCACCGCCCGTCAGGAGTCCAATGACCGAGCGGAGCAGACTGGTTGTCCAGTCAGACGCGCCCTGCAGCTGTGGCAATGCCGCGCAGAAGGCTACGCCAACAACCGTGCCGCCAATCGTCACCTCATCGGGCAGGATGTAGTGCTCCAGGTCCACGAACATCCCCACCAAGAACAGCGAGATCAGCAGCGCGTAGACAGCCAGTTCGGGCGACGGGCCAAACTTCAGCCAGAGCGCGAGCCACAGTCCGGCGTTGAGCAGTTCGACGATGAAGTAGGTCGGCGAGATCGCTGCGCCGCAAAACGCGCAGCGGGCGCGCAACGCAAGCCAGCTCAGCAACGGGATGTTGTGATACCAGCGCAGGGGCTTGCCGCAGTGGGGGCAATGGGAGCCGGGGCGGACGATGCTCAGATCGCGCGGCATCCGGTGAATGCACACGTTCAGGAAACTTCCCACCACCGCGCCGAAGACGAAGACCACGAATGACCAAAACACGAACGCGCTCTCTGGTGCAGTCACGGCAGGGAAATCAACCATAAACCGCCTTGTGCAGCGCGCGGCGCATCACGGCCACGGGCGCGCGGCGGCCGGTCCATATCTGAAACGAGCGTGCGCCTTGGTGGAGCAACATGCCCAGACCGTTGGCAGTTTGCGCGCCCGCTTTTCGCGCGGCGGCGAGGAATCGCGTTTCCGCAGGCCGATAGATTGTGTCATAGACGCGCAACCATTTGCACTGACGCGGAAACCTGGCCAGCGGCGGCGGATCGCCAGGCCGCAAACCGAGCGAGGTTGCGTTGACGACGAGGTCCACGTCGTTCAAATGCTTGGCGATGTGCTTGAGTTCCATCGGCATCGCAACGGCAAACGTGTGCGGCACCAACTTGCGAATTTCCGACACGGCGCTCACGGCTTTTGAGTGCGTGCGGTTGACGATAAAGATCGCCGCCGCGCCCTCGACGGCGCACTGCACCGCCAAGGCACGGCCCGCTCCACCCGCGCCCAGGATGAGTACGCGCCGTCCGCGCAGTTCCATGCCGAACGCTTCGCGCACCGCGCGCTTGAAGCCATAGCCGTCGGTGTTGAATCCCGTCAATTGGTGGTCTTCCACCAGCACGGTGTTTACCGCGCCAAGCAGTTGCGCTTCTTTGTCAGTCGAGTCCACCATTTTGAACGCAAGCAGCTTGTGCGGCACGGTCAGGTTGACACCGACGAAATTGAGGTCACAGATGCCGCGCAGCGCACCGCGAAGGTTGTCGGGATGCACATCGAAGGCGAGATAGCGCCAGTTCAGGCCGAGGTGGTCGAACGCGGCGTTGTGCATCGCCGGCGATGCGGTGTGCTGGATGGGATGCCCGAATACGCCTACGATGCGAGTTGAACCGTCAATCAGCATAGGCGGGATGATGAGAACATGTCTCGATCTTGTCAACGATGATGAATGCTTCCGCCACCGTGTCCGCCAGCAGTCGGCCCCGCGGCGTCAGACACAGCCGTTTGCCGTCCCACTCGACCAACTTCTGGCGGACGAGGTCGCCCAGCGCTTCGGGCCAGAGCTGGTCCAGACGAAAGCCCGTCTGCCGCTCGAACGCTGTCGCTTCAATGCCTTCGTTCATCCGCAGCGCAAATGCCGCCAACTCGCCGGCGCGCGCCCGCGGCGACAACCGCTCCGCGTGGTCGGTCGGCGGCTCGCCGCGCTCGATGCGCGTGACGTAGGCGTCAATGTCCGGCACGTTCCGGTAGCGCCAACCGTCCACGAAGCCGCACGCACTCGGACCGACGCCGGCATAGTCACCGCCGCGCCAGGTGTTCAGGTTGTGACGGCACTCGCGACGAGGGCGGGCGATGTTGGAGATTTCGTATTGGTGGAAACCGGACTCCGCCGTCAACTCCAGCATCCGTTCATGCATGGCGATCGCGGTCTCTTCTCCGAGTCGCGTGACGCCGCGCGCTTCCAGTTGGCGGAACAACGGCGTGTCGTCTTCGTAAGTCAGTTCATAGGTGGATAGATGCTGCGGCCCCATGGCGATGGCCTGCCGCAGCGTTTGCTCCCATTGCGTGGATGTCTGGCCCGGGATGGCGAAGATGAAATCGAGATTGAGGTTGTCGAACCCGGCCTCTCGCAACGTCGCGATGCTCTCATGCGCCATCGCCGCGGTGTGGACGCGACCCAACCGTGTCAGCAGCGCGTCATCGAACGACTGCACGCCCAGCGAAGCGCGATTCACACCGAATGCCCGCAGCAGCCGCGCCTTCTCCAGCGAGACAGTGGCGGGGTTCATCTCGAAGGTCCACTCGAAGTCGTGACTTGAGATTGGTGATTTGTGACCGGTGATTCGTGATTCGAGACTCGGGATGCAGCCGTGCAGATGTGCCAGCAACCGTTCGAGCTGGCGTTCCGTTAGAATGCTCGGGGTGCCGCCGCCAAAGAAGAGGGTCTCCGGTTCCAGTCGCGCGGCCACGTGTTCGATCTCGCGAGCGAGCGCGGCCAGAAATCGTTCGACGCGCGCCTCCTGCGCCGGCTCCGAGTAAAAAGCGCAGTAGTTGCATTTCGCCGCGCAGAACGGGATGTGGACGTAGAGGTGGCGGACGATACGGCGTTGAGGATTCACACGAGAATGCGGCGGGCGGCTTGCTCGTCGCGTTGGATCTGCGCGCGGAGTTCGTCAAGCGAGGCGAATTTCTTCTCGTCACGCAGGTGTGCGATAAAGAAAACCTCGATGTCGGCGCCGTAGAGGTCGCCGGAGAAATCCAACACGTGCAGTTCCGTCAACGGCGTGTGCTCGCCGCTCTTCACCGTGGGGCGAAGCCCGATGTTAACGAGGCCGGGCCGCAACTTGCCGGCGACGCGTGCGCGCACCGCATAAACACCGTAGGGGGGAGCGACCTCGTTATGGCGGTTGAGGTTGGCGGTTGGGTAGCCGATGGTGCGACCGCGCGCGTCGCCGGCTACAACAGTGCCGAGGATGGAAAACGGCCGGCCCAGCATCCGGGCGGCTTTCTCCAGGTTGCCGGCGGCCACTGATTTCCGCACAGACGTGCTGGAGATGATCTCGTCTTGCAGCATCAGCGACGGCAGCTCATGCAGCCGAAACCCGTGTTTGGCGCTCATCGTGCGCAGCAGCGCGGCATTGCCCTGGCGGTCGTGGCCGAAATGAAACCGCGAGCCGACACAGATGGTTTGCAGGTCCGGCGTGCGGGTCGCGACCCTCTCGACGAATGCCTCGGCCGGCATTTCTGCAAAGCTGCGGTTGAATTCGATCACGAGACAGGCAGCGACGCCAAGCTTCTCGATCAGTTCGAGCTTGTGCGGCGTGGAGGTCAGCAAGAGCGGCGCGCGGTCGGGCGCCAGCACCCGCATGGGATGTGGATCGAACGTCATCACCGCCGCCTGGCCGCCGCATGCGCGGGCGTCGTCCATTGCGGCTTGGATGACCGACTGGTGTCCGCGATGAACGCCGTCGAACACTCCGATGGCGAGGGAAAACCGTTTTCCCAGACGTTGCAGGCCATCAAAATCGCGGGCGACTTCCATTGCGGTAACTACGGTTTCATCAGGCGCGCCACGTCCAGGATCGGCATGATCCACTGCGGCAACTCCGCTCGCGGCTTCGCCAGGATTTGTTCGAGCGTGTGCGCCTGTTCCAGCTTGAAACTACCCGCTGCCGTCCGGCGCAACTCGGCGAGGTGGGCTCCGCAACCCAAATCGCGGCCAATGTCGGCGGCCAGCGTGCGGACATAGGTGCCTTTGGAGCAGCCCATCCGGAATTTCACGCGAGGCAGTTCCGTGGCGAGCAGCCGAAGATCATAGATGTGCACGAGGCGGGGTTCGCGCACGACCTCAATGCCCTTGCGCGCCAGCTTGTAGAGCGGGCGGCCCTGGTACTTGATGGCGCTTACCATGGGCGGTGTCTGGTAGATGTCGCCCCTGAACTTCTGGAAGGCGGCCTGAAGATCAGCCTCGGTCAACGGCGGCACGGGTTTGGTTTCGATGACCTCGCCATCGGCGTCTTCGGTGTTGGTCGTGACGCCGAGGAGGATTGTGCCCTCGTAGGCTTTGTCGTCGCTGGTAAGCTTCTCGCTCAACCGCGTCGCCCGGCCGAGCACAAGCACAAGCAAGCCTGTGGCCATGGGATCGAGCGTGCCGCAGTGCCCGACTTTCTTGAAACCGAAGTGCGCGCGCACCTTGGCCACCACGTCATGCGAAGTCCACGCCGCCGGTTTGTCCACCAGCAGCACGCCGTCAAAGGGAGTGAATTCAATCATCCTTGTTTTCTTCCGCTCAAATCTGGGTTTGCGTCACAGTATGGATTGCGCGCCGGGCTTGCAAGCTCAGCGCGGAGGCGCGGCGGAATTGCCGGCTGTCCGCACGGCTTGCTCGATGGCTTTCAGCGCCGCAGCCTCGACGACAGCCGGTTCGCCGGGGATGCGCGCGCCCGCGGCTGCCGCGTGACCGCCACCGCCGAATTGCGCGGCAATCTTGTTCACGTCGATCTTGTCGGACTTCGAGCGCAGGCTGATGCGGACGTTGCCGCTGTCGTCCTGTTCGAACACTGCGGCGACCAGCACCGAATCGATCGCGCGGACGTGATCAATCAATCCTTCGGAGTCCTCGGGCAGCGCGTTGCTCTGGCGATACATCTCCTTGGTCAGCCACAACCAGCCGATGCGGTTGTCGGCGGCCAACTTCATGTCCGCCAGCGCCAGTTGCAGCAGGCGGACGCGGGCGAGGGGATAGCTGCCGAAACACTGCCGCGACAGCTCCGCGACATTCGCGCCGGCTTCGACGAGTTCGGCTGCGGTGCGCAGCGTTGCTGGCGTTGTGTTGGAATACTGGAATGAGCCGGTGTCGGTGGCAATGGCGATGAAAAGGTTCGCGGCGATGGCTGGCGTAATGGGCCAGCGGTTATCGCGGAGCAGTTGATGGACAAGCTCTCCGGAGGCGGCGGCTTTCGGCTCGATCCAGTTGATGTCACCGAACCGGCCATTGCTGGCGTGGTGGTCGAGGTTTACCAGGACCTTCTGCGAGGCGATCCGCTCGCGGATGTTGCCAAGGCGGTCCTGGGTGGCGGTATCCACGGCGATGACGACATCGAACGCGCGGGCTTGCGACGGCGGCTTGCGCACGAGGTCGGCGTGCGGCAGAAACGAATACTTGCGGCTCATGCCGTCAGGGTTCCAAACCTCGACAGTCTTGCCGAGTGTTTGGAGCGTCAGGCCGAGTGCGATCTGGCAGGCGAGCACATCACCGTCGGGCCGAAAGTGGCCGGCGACGAGGAACGTCTGGTGGCCGCGGATGATATCGCCGATCTGGGTTGTGATGGATTGGATCATCTGGCTCGGGCGCGGCCTGTTTTCACGATTCGCCCGAGGGCTTCTCGCGTTCGATCTCGTTCAGGATCTTCTCGATACGGTCGGCGCGCTCGATGCTTTCATCAATGTAGAAGGTCAGGTGGGGAATGTATTTCAACACCACGGCCCGGCCGAGGGCGCGCTGGATGTGGCCTTGGTGACGTTCCACCAGCGCCAGCGCCGCGGCTTGCTTGCCTGCGTCTCCGATCACACTGATGTAAACACGCGCGGTCTTGAGATCGCTGGCGACCTCACAGCCGGTGACGGTAATCATGCCGACGTTCTCGCTGACGATGTCGCGGCTGATGATCGCGCTGACCTCTTGTTTGATCAGCTCGGAAACTCGCTGCATGCGGAGAGTAGACATGGTTGGAACGTAAACCCTTGCGAGTGAAACGTAAAATGAAACGCCGACCCGGCCTTACGTTCTACGTTTCACACTTCACTTATAGTTTCTGCGCGACTTTTTCGGCGGTGTAGGCTTCGACGATGTCGCCCGGTTGAAAATCCTGGAAGTTGTCGAGGCGGATGCCGCAATCGAGGCCGGCACGCACTTCCTTGACGTCTTCCTGAAACCGTTTGAGGGTCGATACGAAACCTTCGTATTGAATGGCGCGACGGCGGAGCACGCGGACGCGCGCGCCGTGGGCGATGCGGCCGTCGGTGACCATTGAGCCGGCCACCATGCCCTTGGACACTTCGAAAACCTTCCTGACCTCGGCGTGGCCGGTGATGACTTCGCGCGTCAGGGGCTCCAGCAGGCCGGCCATGGATTCCTTGGCCTGATCAATGAGTTCGTAAATGATCGAGTAGAGTTTGATCTCGACGCCCTCGCGCTTCGCAATGTCGCTGGCCTTGGAAGCGAGCCGAACATGGAAACCGATGATGACGGCGTGGCTCGCAGAGGCCAGCAGCACATCGTTCTCGCTAACGGCGCCGACGGCGGTGTGGATGATCTCCAGACTTACCTTGTCGCTGTGGATGCCGTTGAGGGCGCCACCGATGGCTTCGAGGGAACCCTGCGCATCGGCCTTGAGCACGATCTTCAGAATCTTGTTCTTCTCGGCTTCGAACTGTTCCAGGAGCGCCTCGCGCGTGGCAACGCGGCCTTCGCCAGCGCCAACGGTGGCGCGCGACTCCTGGGTGCGCCGTTCGGCCAGCTCACGCGCTTCCTTCTCGCTTGGCATCACGACCAATTCGGCGCCCGGATCGGGCACGCCATTGAGGCCGAGGATGCGTGCGGGCGTGGCCGGCAACGCTTCCTTGATCTTGCCACCTTTATCGTCATACATGGCGCGAATCTTGCCCCAATACGGTCCGCAGATGACCGGATCGCCTTGCTTCAAGGTTCCCGCGCGCACGAGGATGGTGGCCTTCGATCCAGCGCCAGGGTCGAGCTGAGCCTCAATGATGGTGCCAACGGCTTTGCGTTTCGGGTTGGACTTCAGTTCCATCAACTCGGCTTGCAGCAAAATGTTCTCGAGCAGTTTCTCGATGCCGATCTTCTTGGTGGCGCTGACTTCGCAGCAGATGACGTCGCCGCCGAATTCCTCCGGGTTCAGCCCCTGCTGTTGAAGTTGGGTCTTGGCTTTGAGCGGGTTGGCGCCGGGTACGTCAACCTTGTTGATCGCGACGATGATCGGCACTTTGGCGGCTTTGGCATGGTTGATGGACTCAATGGTCTGCGGCATGATGCCGTCGTCAGCTGCAACCACCAACACGGCGATATCCGTGACGTTAGCGCCGCGCGCGCGCATCTTCGTGAATGCCTCGTGACCGGGCGTGTCCAGGAAGGTGATTTGCTCCAGATGACCGGATTTTTCCTTGTGCGGCGACGGGATATGGACAGTGTAGGCGCCGATGTGCTGGGTGATGCCACCCGCCTCGCCGGCCGCCACGTTGGCTTTGCGGATGGTGTCGAGAAGCGAGGTCTTGCCGTGGTCCACGTGGCCCATGATGGTCACGACCGGTGGCCGCGGTTTTAGATCCTCCGCCTTTTCCTCCTGCGTTGCCGACGGTTTGGCAACGGGTGCTGGCTTGTGGACTTCGGCACGCTCGTGGACTCGCTTCTCCAACTCGAAATAGTAACCACGTTTGCCGCAAAGCCGCTTGGCGATGTCTTCTTCAACAGCGTCGTTCGCCTTGGCGAACACGCCCATGCCCATGAGATCGGAGATGACTTGGAAAGGCTTCAGCTTCAACTTCAGCGCGAGATCTTTGACGATCACCGGCGGCCGCATCTGGATCATGCGATCAAGCGGAATGACGGCGCGTCTCAGCGACTCGGGCATGACCGGCTTGTCGGGCACCTGTGTGCCGGGCTTCGGTGGCTCCGGCGGGGCAGGGGGCGCAGTTGGTGCAACCGGTGCCGCTGGCGCAACTGGCGCAACTGGTGGGACCGGTGCGACCGTCGCAACTGGTGCAACCGGTTTTGGCGGAGCAACCGGCGCGGCTACAACCGCGGGTGCATGATGGATCTGACGCGCAACGACAGGCGTGGCCGGTTTTGCGGGAACGGCTGGGCCTGCCGACGGCGCTGACTTGTGAACAGGCGGTAAAGGTTTGGCTGTGAGAACGGGTGGCGTCGGCGGCAGGGGCGCGACGACGCTCGGCTCAGCTGGCGCAGCCGGCACGGTCGAAGCGACCGGCACGACAACGGGAGCTTGGGGTTTGACCGGAGGCGCTGCTGGCGACGGAGGTAGCAGTGGTGGCGGTGGAGCCGGAGCTGGAGCCGGAACTGGAGCCGGAGCTGGCGCGGGTGGCGCGTGGACGACTTCCTTCAGGGCGAGTTCCTGAATGAGGTACTCGGCGGTGATTTTGTC
>JBAZIR010000233.1:0-9604 GCA_041651735.1 Verrucomicrobiia bacterium
GCGGCAGGATTTCGAGGTGGTCACCACACTCCAACCGCGCGCGATCCTGTTCTGGGACATGGCGAGCTGGCATCTGGCGTGGAACGCCAGCCACGCTGCGTTCAATGCCCCGGATGAGCCACGACTGGCCGTGCGCCTGCGCGACCAACGCCTCTGGTTCCGCGCGGGCCGCGAACTGCTCGAACGCGGCATCGCCAACAATCCCGACAACGCCTTTCTCCACGAAAAACTTGCCTGGATGCTGCACGACAAGTTTCAAGACCTCTGCGGAGCCGCCGACGCAGCGCTCAAGGCCGTGAAACTCTGCCACGACTGGAGGCGGGGCTACCTCCAACGCCTGGCCGGTTACTGGTTGGAGGATTGCGCCCGCAACGTCGCGCCTTCACGCCTCCGCGAAACCTACGACTACTGGCGCCAGCTCTGGCTCAGGGAATACGCCGACAAGCCCCGCGAGCACTGGGACACGATTGACAGGAATATTTCCCGCCGCCTGATGAAGCTCGAGGATGAGCTTTCCATTCCTGACTCGCAAAGACTCTTTCCAAAACCGCAACCCTCTGTTAGTGTGCCATCGCGCCGATGAAGATTGCAATCCTCGGAGACATACACGCAAACTTGGAAGCCTTGCAGACGGTTCTGGCTGACGCCGAAAACGAGCAGGTGAACGAATACCTGTCCGTTGGCGACATCGTCGGCTATGGCCCCAATCCCAAGGAGTGTCTCCACATCATCCGCGACCAGCTCAAGTGTCCATGCGTCCGCGGCAATCACGACCACCTCGCCTCGGCCAATCTCAGCACCATGAGCTTCAATCCCATCGCTGCCGAAGCGATCGGCTGGACTCGCGAGCAACTCGACGATGCAGACAAGAAATTCCTTGCCGACCTGCGCCTGGTGCGGCTCGTGCATGACTTTACGCTCGTCCATGCCACGCTCGACATGCCGCAGAGCTGGGGCTACGTGTTTGACCGCCTCGCCGCAGCCTCCTCGATGAGCTATCAGACCACCAGCATTTGTTTCTTCGGGCACACGCACGTGCCGCTGGCCTTCATCAAGGAAGGCCCCGTCCGCACCGAACATGGATGGAGCACCGTCGAGGTCAAGCCCGGCTGCCGCTACTTCATCAACGTCGGCTCCATCGGCCAACCCCGCGACGGCAACCCAAAAACCGGTTACGTCATCTACGATACCGACGCCAAGCGCATTCAGATCAAGCGCCTCGACTACGACATCCCCGCCGTCCAGTATAAAATCCGACAGGCCGGTCTGCCTGATAAACTCGCCGTCCGCCTGGGCCTCGGTAAATAGCCCATCGTCGTTTTCTCTGCGTGAAAATCCTGGTCGTCAAGCCCAGTTCTCTTGGGGACATCATCCACGCGCTACCCACTGTGCGCATCCTGCGTCACGCGTTCCCGCAGGCCGACATCGCCTGGCTGGTTAACGAGAACCTCGCGCCCATCCTCGACGACTGTCCGGTCATTAACCGTGTCATTCCGTTTGCCCGCCATCGTTACAACACGCCGCACGGCATGGCCGAACTCGGCCGTCTTCTGGCGACGCTGCACCGCGAGCGGTTCGATTGGGCCATTGACCTCCAATGTCTGCTTCGCAGCAGCCTCGTCACTCTCGCCACCGGCGCCCACCGTCGCACCGGCCTGTCCGACGGCCGCGAAGGCTCCACGAATTTCTACAATGAGCTGATCAAAATCTCCGTCCCGCATATGCATGCCGTGGACCGCTACCTCATGGTGCTGCGGCAGCTCGGCATCCAGGTGGATCGCGTGGAGTTTCCGCTCGCGCCCGATCCGCGCGGTCCGAACGCGGGACCAGAGAAACTCATCCTCGTCAATCCCGGCGCCCGCTGGCCCACCAAACGCTGGCCCGCGCCGCGCTTCAGCGAACTGCTGTCCCGACTCGCCGCGTTATGGCCCGATCATCGTCTGGCCATCATCGGGAGTCCCGACGAACGCATCACCGCCGAAGCGATTGCCGCCGCCGCCCACACGCCTGTCGAGGTGCTTGCCGGACGAACAACCCTGCCGCAGTTGCTGAATCTGATGCGCCGCGCCGCCCTGCTCATCTCCAACGATAGCGGCCCGATGCACCTCGCTGTCGCCGTCGGCACGCCGGTCGTCGCCATCTTTGGGCCGACCAACCCGCGTCGGACCGGCCCCTACCCCGCAGCAACCCACGCCGTCCTGCGTGTTTCGCTGCCTTGTTCGCCCTGCATGAAGGCAGAGTGTAAAGACGTCCCCGAAGTGAAGTGCCTGTGCCAGATCGAAGTGGAACAAGTAGTCGCCGCTGCGGAACGGCTGATACGCAAAGCGTGAACGGCGGGTCTTGGCGAGCAACGGTCCGGAGGCGTCCGAAGCTTACTTTGCCTCCCGCAGCACCAACGCCCGATACGCCCGGATCATCTCACGCGTGACTGGCCCCGGCTGCCCCAGATGGACCCAGTGGCTTCCAATCCGCGTCACCGGCATGACCTCCGCCACGCTGCTGGTGAGAAACACCTCATCCGCGTGAAACAGGTCGTTTTGATGCACGCTTCGCTCCACCGTCGGGAGCTTGTCGGCGCGCGCAATCTCAAGCACCGTCGCCCGCGTGATCCCCGCCAAAATCTCCGGCTGCAGCGCTGGCGTGACCAACTCCCGGTCGCGAACGAGAAACACATTGCTCGCCGAGCCCTCGGCGACGTGCCCGTGGCTGTCGAGCAAAACCGCATCGTCCGCATTGGCCGCATTTGCCTCCCGCCGCGCCAGTATCTGAGCGATGTAGTTCAGGCTCTTCAAACCATGTGCCGCCGACGACAAGCGCTCGTTGGCCACAATGCAGTGAATCCCCGTCTCGTAGCGTTTGATGTCCGGCATTGTCTGCGCCCAGCATGTCACCAGCACCATCGGCTCCTGTGCGTGTTTCCCCAACAATCCGAACTCCGCCACGCCGCGTGTGACCACAATTCGCGCGACGCCGCTTGCCACGTTGTTTTGCCTCGCCAATTCCCTCAACACGCCGGCGAAACCCGGCTCATCCAACGCCAGTGGGATTTCCAACCGTTTCAGTCCGGAACGCAGCCGCTCAATGTGCCGATCCAGCCGGAAGAACTTCCCGTCGTAGCACCGCAGCGTCTCGAACAATCCGTCCCCGTAAAGCAACCCGCGGTCGAACGGCGAAATTCCCGCCATCTCCTCTGGCACATACTCACCGTTTCGATAAATCGTCTGGCTCATCCTTGTTGCCTTCCGCTCACAACGCCTCGATCTCCGCACACGGCTCGCATCACCTCTGCCTGCGCCAACGCCTGCACCATCCCGCGCGCCTTGTGCAACGTTTCCTCGTATTCCAGCGCCGGCTCCGAGTCCGCCACAATGCCGCCGCCCGCATGGAAATGCACGACGCCATTTTCGTGAACCATCGTGCGGATGGCAATGTTGAAATCAGCGACGCCGTTGAAACCGAGATAACCGATCGCGCCCGTGTAAACGCCGCGCGCAACCGGCTCCAGTTCGTCAATAATCTCCATCGCACGAATCTTCGGCGCGCCCGTGATGCTGCCTCCGGGGAAACACGCGCGAATGGCATCCATCGCCATCACACCGTCAGCGAGCCGGCCCTCGACCGTTGAAACCAGATGCAGCACCGTTGCGTAGCTTTCCAACGTCACCAGTTCAGGAACATGCACGCTGCCAAACTCGCACACACGGCCGAGGTCGTTGCGCTCCAGATCGGTGATCATCAGCAACTCCGCCTGATCCTTCGCGCTCATCATCAACTCGCGCGCCGCCTTCTGGTCTGCCTGCTCGTTGCCCGTGCGCGGCCGCGTGCCCTTGATCGGCCGCGTCTGGATGTAACGACCGCGGAGTTGCAGGAATCGCTCTGGCGACGATGAAAGAATCTGCCCCACACCACAATCCAGATACGCCGCAAACGGCGCCGGATTCGTTGTGCGCAACGCGTGATAAAGCAACTCCGGCTCCACCGGCGTCTGCGTCCGGAACCGCTGGCTGAGGTTCACCTGGTAAACGTCGCCCGCCGCGATGTAGTCAAGAATCCGCCTCACCGCGCGCTCGTAGTCCTCCCGCGTCAGATTCGACTCCAGTGCCGGCTCCAAATGTGATTGGAAATGTTGACCAAGCCACCCGCGTTCTGAATGTGGGAGGGGCCTCAGCGCCCCGACTGCGTCCGAGAAGCCAATGGTTCGCTCACCCACCGTCGGGGCGCCAAGGCCCCTCCTACATTCCTGGTGAATCCCATCCTGACCGACCTCTCCTATCGCACCCTCACTCGCCAGAAGCGGTAACTGAGGCAGTGCGATCTTCACCGCCAGTTTTTCCTGCCACTCCTCCGCCCGCCGCCGCGCGCGGTCCAAATCCGCCTGGCCGCTCTCATCCACGCCCGTGGAAATGATCGTCGCGCGCCCGCTGTCGTGATCGAACACCAGCAAACGGTCGTAAACACCAAACCATGCATCGGGGATACCCACATCATCCGCAACCCGCGCTGGCACCCTTTCAACGAATCGCCGCAGGCCATAGCCGAGTGAGCCAATCAACGCACCGTGGGGCCATTCGCCGCCGTCCTCACCCGGGCAGAATCGCCGTTCCAACGCGCGCAGCGTCGAGAACGGATTCTCCGACCGCCGGACTCGCGTCGTCTTGCCCGTCACTTCAATCTGATCTCCACGCGCCGCGAATACCAGCACCGGATCGCTCGCCACCACCGAGAGTCGTCCCAGCTGCGCATCCGGCAACGCGCTGTCCAAGAACGCCACGTGCCGCTCGCCTCGCAGCTTCCAGAACGCCTCAAAAGCCGAGCCGATGCCTGGACAAAGTTGGATGAAGGGTTCCATTCAGACTGATGCCACGTCGTTTACCGCATCTCTTACTCGCTTGCGACATCGGAAAGTTAGAAGGACTCGGCTGCATTTACCAGAGTGTTTGTGAAGAACTGCGTCCGCCGCGCGATTCTTTCGTGCATTTCGCGCATTTCATGGTTTCATAGCCCCGTCTGGATTCACACTATGCTTGTGCTCGGTATCGAAAGTTCGTGCGATGAAACGTCCGCCGCTGTCGTCAGCGACGGCGCGCGCATCCTTTCCAACGTCGTCGCCTCCCAGATCGCCCTGCATCGCCCCTACGGCGGCGTCGTGCCGGAACTGGCCTCACGCCATCATCTCGAACTCATCAATACCGTCGTCGCCGACGCGCTCCGCGAAGCCAGCGTCACGCTCGACCAGATCGAGGGCGTTGCCGCCACCTGTGGCCCCGGTCTTGCCAGTTCATTGCTCATCGGCCTGACCTTCGGCAAATCGCTCGCGCTCGCCCGCAACCTGCCGTTCATCGGCATTAACCACATGGAAGCGCACCTCATCTCGCCGTGGCTATCGGCGGGCCGCGCGTTTGAGCCGAACGTCTCCCTCATCGTCTCCGGCGGCCACACGATGCTCGTCCACGTCCGCGCCATCGGCGACCACACCGTTCTCGGCCAGACCACCGACGACGCCGCCGGTGAAGCGTTCGACAAGGTCTCCAAGCTCCTCGGCCTCGGCTATCCTGGCGGCCCGGAGGTGGAGAAGGCCGCGCGCGGCGGCAACCCCGCCGCCATCCCCTTCCCTCGCGGCAAACTCAACGACCCCGACTTCGATTTCAGTTTCAGTGGCATCAAGACCTCGGTGCTCTATTGGCTGCGCAAACACCCCGAATCCGAAATCCAAAATCCAAAATCCAAAATTGTCTCTGACCTCTGTGCCAGCTTCCAGCAAGCCGTCGTGGACGTGCTCGTCGGCAAGGCCATCGCCGCGGCGCTCGCCACACGCGTCCGCTTCGTCACGGTCTCCGGCGGCGTCGCCTGCAACGGCGCGTTGCGCGACCAACTCGCCACTGCCTGCCGCCGCAAAGGTCTCGAACTGCTCATGGCCGACCGTAAGCTCTGCACCGACAACGCCGGCATGATCGCCGGCCTCGGCTGGCACAAACTCCACGCCGGCCTGCGTACCCCCCTCGACCTCGACGCCCAACCGAATCTGCAGTTGAGGTGATATTCAGGTAATTACCTCGCAGCGAAACCGGTCCCTCTGATCGCCAGTCGTGCCCCCCGCGTCGGTCTGCAGGCGTTGGTCAGCCGGTGAGGTTGTGATATCTCTCAGCAATGCCTGGATGCAACTTCTTCACGCAATCAGGGCACAGGCCATGACTGAACTCCGCAGCCGTATGCTCACCGATATAGACCTCAACTTGATGCCAATAACCTTTATCATCCCGGATTTTTTTGCAGTTTGCGCAAATAGGGATTATGCCCTTTAACTGCTTGATCTCGCGCATTACAACCTGCAGTTCTTCATTCTTCCGAGTGACGTCACGATTCAGCGATATAAGATCACGCCGGTGCTTCACACCAAAAACCACTGCAAAGATCACAAGGACGACGAATACCGTCAGGGTCTCATCAAGTTCCCAATTTTCATGTTCTCGTGAAAATTGTACAAACGCTTCAATAACGTCATATTTTGACGACACCAGGTAGACTGCAATGCCTGCCACAATAGCGGCAGCAAGCTCCAGCCAATAACTCAGTTTTACATCCTTAACGGACATGTTTTTGTTTGCCTTATCGGCATTTGTTCGACGCTACCCAAATGCTACTTAACACACTAATCCAACCAAACTCGTCAGCAAGTGACAAATCGGCAAAACCCTGATCGAAAGAGAAACGCTCAGGTTGTTTTTTCTGTGCGGTTGTTGACGCAGCATGGCTGGAATCAATTCGCGTTCTGCGACAGCGCGTTGCCGTCCACCCACACAAGGGCAGCCATCACCAAGCCCCCTCCCTTCTCCTAAGGGTCTGCGCTACACCGTGCGCTGGGCAATTGCGAACCGATCCGTGTGCAGGCAATAATGGCCTTGGCCGTAACGCAGCGCGTGGGGGCACTGGCGTGCTGCGTCCGTCAAACATTCAACCAGTTCCGGATGGATGATCTTGCCCCGACAGATGGCCGGGTTTGGCAGTGAAAAAACACCTTCCCCGAATTTGTGAATTGCGGGGGACGATTGCTGTCGACTTTGTGTCTGCATTTACGTCTTACTTCTCCTCGGAGAACGACTCTGTTGGGCGCACCCGGCGGGGTTCCCTCCCATCGGGGCACGCTGTTGTTCTGTTTACCGCACCATCCACATGGCAGGGCCGCCCCACGGGCCGGAGCCAACCGTGCCAACGGCACTAACTCGAATCCAAGCACGCGTTCCGCAAGTGAGACTGTTCGCCACTGTGTTGGAATCGCTCACCGTGCCAGAATCCTTCCAGTTCATGGCCGTGGCTGGATTGGGACCAGTCTCAATGACATAGCTCTTCGCCTCGCGCACAGGTTTTCAATGGTTGATGATTACGCCTGATCATAAAACATCCCGGCTTGGTCGTGGTTCAAACCCAGGCTGTCGCATGTCGGCATTCACTACTCCTTGTGAACAGAGGATATTATCATCCTCAAGCAGCCGATGATTTCAAGTCTATTTCAGGCACCGGCGATACAGGAGTCCAACCAGAGCGCGGCACATGAACCGCGACGGGCAGCGATCGTATTCCTGAACCGCCAGGGATCAGGCGGAAGATGCGGGCTGGCGCGGGTGGGGCCACGAAGGTTAAGTGGCCGCAGGTGCGGCCAGTGACCCCGGCCCCGCGTTGGATGTGAAACGCCAGGGGAGGGAAAAAGTTTCACAACGCGAAATGAAATGCAGCAACCATTGGACAAAATGAACGCGAGGATGGAAGTTGCCATGTGTCAGGCGGCTGACAGCCGCATGATTTCAGGCATAGGCTCTGATGAATGACCGGGTGGCAATTCTGCATCTCGAAGACAACCCCTGTGACGCGGAGTTGGTGCGACACTTGCTGCAAAAGACCGCCAAGATGACCTGCGAACTGCGGCTTGCGCACAACCGCGCACAATACGAGGCCGCGCTGGCAGATACCAAGTTCGACCTGATTCTCTCCGATTACGAGCTGCCCGACTACGATGGGTTTGCCGCCCTGCAACTAGCCAGATTGAAACAGCCCGAAGCCCCTTTCATCCTGGTCACCGGCACATTGGGCGAGGAGCAGGCGGTGAACGCCATGCTCCACGGCGCGACGGATTATGTGCTTAAACAGGGGCTCCACCGTCTGGTCCCTGCCGTGTTGCGGGCCTTGACCCAGGCGGACGAGAATCGGAAGCGCCACACGGCGGAGGCATTGCTCTGCTCTTCGGAACTCCGCTATCGCCGGCTCTTCGAGGCGGCGCGAGACGGCATTTTGATTCTCGATGCCGAGACCGGGATGATCGAGGATGTGAATCCATTCTTGATCGAGATGCTGGGCTACTCGCGCGAGTTATTCCTCCACAAGAAGGTTTGGGAACTGGGATTCCTCAAGGATCTCTTCGCGAACCAGGCCAACTTCACGAAATTACAGAAGAAGGAATACATCCGTTACGAAGACCTGGCCCTGGAAGACCGCAACGGACAGCGGCACGAGGTGGAGTTCGTCAGCAATGTCTATTCAGTGAACCATCGGAAAGTGATCCAGTGCAACATCCGAGACATCACCGCGCGCAAGCAGGCGGAGACGGCGCTGCGCGAGAGTGACGAACGATTGCGTTTGTTGGGCGACAACCTGCCCGACAGTTATGTGTATCAATACGCGTTCGAGCCGGACGGCACGCCACGATTTCTTTATCTCAGTGCCGGCGTGGAACGATTGCACGGGGTGAAAGTGTCCGACGCGCTGCGCGATGCCGGCGTGCTGCACCGCCAGCTCGCTCCCGAGCATGCGGCAGCGTTGCAGGCGGCGGCGGCGGCCAGCCTCCAGAACCTGACGGACTTCACGATGGAACTGCGCTTGCGTCACGCCAACGGACAGTGGCGCTGGATGCGGCTGTGTGCTCGCCCCCGCCGCGCATCCAACGGACAAGTCGTGTGGGACGGCGTCGCCACGGACATCACCACGCGCAAGCAGACTGAGGAGGCGACACAGGCGGCCGAGCAACGGCTCGCAGATATCATTGAGTTTCTGCCGGATGCTACGTTTGTGATTGATCAGGACAAACGGCTCATTGCATGGAATCACGCCTGTGAGGTCTTGACCGGCGTGAAGAAGCAGACGTTGTTGGGCCGGGGAGATTACGCCTACGCCGAGCCGTTCTTTGGCAAGCGACGCCCGATTCTGATTGACCTGCTGGACCGGCCTTCGCCGGAGGTGGAAGCCATCTACAAGTATGTCAAGCGAGAGGGCAACACGATTTACGCCGAGTCCTTTATTCCGCGCTTGCGGGCCGGACAAGGCGCTCATCTTTGGGGCGCTGCGGCGCCGCTGTTTGACCGGGAAAGCCGGCGTTGCGGTGCCATTGAGGTCATCCGGGACGTGACCGAACAAAAACTCGTCGAACAGGGGTTGCGCGAAAGTGAACTCAGACACCGCACGCTGTTCGAAACAGCCAACGACGCGATCATGTTGATGCGTCAGGACCGGTTCATTGCCTGCAACGTGCGAACGCTGCTGTTGTTTGGCTGCAGGCGGGACCAGATCGTAGGCGCACCTCCTCAGAACTTTTCCCCGCCGATGCAACCGGATGGAC
>JBAZIR010000234.1:0-9578 GCA_041651735.1 Verrucomicrobiia bacterium
GGAAAGTTCCGCAGATGTCGCCGAGACTGGGTGCAACTGGTGCTGGCTCTGACCGACGTTGGCAACGGGCTGCCAACTACGCCCAAAAGGGCCAACGCAGCATCCCGGCTTCAACGTCCCGGAGGGCTGTCGCTGGCTGTGCTTCAAATTTAGCGCGGGAACTTCAGTTTTTCGCCCATGGGAAAAGGGTGACGCGAATTCCAGTTGAACCATAAGGCACGAGGGTGATGCTCTCGGTTGTTCCGGGCGCCTCAACCGGGCTGACCGGTGGCTCCGTCGCACGTCCAGGGAAGTCCTTGCGATAGGTTCCCCAGCCGTCCTTGCTGGTTCTGACGGCCTTGAGCTTTAGCCGGACCGGGGCGTCAGAGGTCTTGAAAGGCTGCAGGGGTATCGTATCGGAAACGGAGGTTTCAATTTCGGGCATATCGGTATTTTTGAGTAGCAAAGCGTAATTCCAGGCGCTGGCCGGTCTGATCTCATAGGTGTGGTACGTGTTGTCATTGAAATCCTTCGTGCTTTTCCAAGGCTCCTCCTCGATGTGCAGCGAGCACACCAAAGGTCCACGGCTGATCGCCACCGAATTGTTGATCCAGCGCGAGACTCTGGGAGTCATCGGGAAGTCCAGTTTGACAACATCGCCATTCTCCCAAGTTCTCGCTATCTCGAAGAATTTTCCGGGGGTAACATTTTCGAGCTTCTTCCCATTCACATGTATGTTGGGTGCGAGACACCATCCCGGGATTCTTACTTTCAAAGGAAATGCAACTTTCTTATCTGTAATAACGGTAAGAGTAGACACAGTATGGAATGGGTACCCTGTATCTTGTCTGATAGATACTCTACTTCCTTTTGTGCCTACTTTCGCTGTAACACTATTCGGACCATACGTTATAAGGGCAAGACCATGATCCTCTGTTGCCATCCACATGTTCTGAACGAACTTTGGCCAGCCGAAATGAAAGTTACTCCGGCAACAGCCAAAACCAGAATGCGGACTCGGACAGATCGAACTCTTGCCAGTGCCATTTTGCTTAAAACCCAGGTCCTCATCCGTGCATTTGGGCTGGTTCTGTAGTGAGTAGTAGCGCAAACCCTTGATGTCAGGAGATAACGCTGCCGGCAAGGCATTGTAAGCCACTGTTTCAAGCTGGTCGCCAATATAGGCATCGCCAAGTATTCCGATGGCCACCGTGCAACTCAGGATACGCTCAACAATAGCGCAGAGTTCTGTCCCCTCCGTGGAACTCCGGTCGGTCAAACCCTCGGTGCCATTGAACATGTAATCCACCCGGCCATACTGTTTCATCAGCCAACCGTCCGCTTTTGTGGCGTTCCAATAACCATCACGATGGGATTGCTTGTGAGACAACAAATACATCAAAGGGGGTGTTTTAAGACCCTGCATTACATTGACGATATGTTCGGGATAAGCATTTATGCCTGTTCCATCTGCATAGTACTGTTCCCATTGGCCGGTCTGTTCTACTAGAAGGCTGGCAAGTTTAAGCAGCTCATCGCCTCCTCGCAAATTGTACAACCAGATGACAATCTCAAGGTTGTCCCCGCCGCGTGCTTGTGCCCACTTGGAATCCTTGCAGAGTGGGTGTCCCGGAAGCGTCTTCAGTTGAAAGCGAAAGTATTTGTCGAGAAAGGCCAGGGCGCGTGCGTCATGGGTGGTCTCGTAGTAATCACGCATGTAGTGAAGGACGATCATGTTGGCCCACCAGTTGCGTTTCTTGGGGCCAAAATCGCCGTCAGGCCTCTGGCTCACAATGATCTGATCGATCCATTTCCTCGCTTTGGCCTTCAGTCCGGCATCGTCCAGAACGTAAGCAAGGGAGATCAACCCTTTGGCGTAATACGGACCTCGTTCCCAAGCATACTCGCCGCCTTGTTGTTTGCCTGAAATCCAGTCGCTTTGGCCGATGTCCGCATAAAGTGTTTCGGCGTCGCCCGTCAGCCCGTCTCGCTGCAGTTCAAGCTGGTGCTTCAGCCAGCCTGTCGCTTTCACGCTGCCCGGAGGCAGGCTCATATAGGGCTGAGACTGCAGCGGCACGCGGTTTGACGTGTCATGCCCCGCCATCGCGGGGTGGTGCATAAGTCCAAAACAGAACAAGCACGCGATCAAACGCAAACCCGCGGCGAACAACAATTCCCGCACGTGCTTCTGCACTCCTTTTTTGCCAATGTTTTTCATGAGTCAACAAGTTCCAAACAAAAGACGAGATCGCGAGCAAAAGGCCAACAGCGTTGAAAGCTGCCGGGGAGTCAAACGACTGTCAAGCGCATTGGCAGAAAGACGTTTGAACTCGACATTGCGCTCAAACGATGGCAAGCAGTGGCGACAGCCGAGGGCCGTGGAGCAATTGTGCATGTCATGAGGCAAAATCGAGCAGACCGGGAAATCGTTCTTTTGGCTGCTATTTCAACGCTAACGTTTTCTTGAACATCCGTCCCTTTCTAATGTTTTGAGACACTTCTTTGTGAAGAATACCATCAGTATCATCATTGCGGTATTTTCCATCTTCTGCACCAGTTGCAGAAGCTACACGGATATCACTGAAATGGCGTACCATGGTCCCGCTGTGTGCCGGGGCGGGGGTGGGATGGTGGAGGAGTCACACGGGATACCTATATGGAGCGGAGGAACTCCCGATCGAAAGTACCACGTGTTGTGCGGCATCGAGTTTGATTGGATCGAGGACGGCACTGAGACAGCCTCCAAAAAGTACCTGGAGGCTGTTGCCACAGTCATTTACATTGCGAGAGCCAAAGGTGCGCATGCCATGATCAGCATCGGATTAGAATCGAAAACCATTGGTCACAGGCAAACGATACCCATCAAAGCGAACAAACAGTATTTCCAGTTGATCCAGTACTTATAGGTTACCCCCATGACGAAGACAAAGATCGTTTGCACGCTCGGCCCTGCGTCGGCCCGGGAAAACGTCCTCCGGCAGATGATATGCGCCGGGATGGACGTGGCGCGGCTCAATTTCTCTCACGGGACACTCGATGAGCACCTTGAGAAGATTCGCATGGTAAGGAATCTGAACAAGAAATACCGCCGGCACATTCGCATCCTGGGCGACCTGGAGGGCTATCGCATGCGGATCGGCGGGCTGAAAGACAAGAAACCAGTCCCGGTGAAGAAGCGGCAGATTCTGTGGCTCACGACCAAAGATATTTTGGGGGAAGGCGACTGGATTCCGTTCGATTGGGCGGGGTCCCTCAAGCCGATCAAACCGGGACAACATGTCTATATCGACGACGGCAACATCGCGCTTGTGGTCGAAACCAGAAGCGAAAAGGAACTCAAGACCCGCGTGGTTGTCGGTGGCGCCATCAAGGAACACAAAGGGATCAACATTCCTGGCGTGAAGCTGGACGTCCAAGGGCTGACCTGCAAGGACAAGGAGGACATCCATTTCTGCATTGAGCACAAGGTGGATTACATCGCGCAGTCCTTCGTTCGAGATAAGCAGGACATCCTCGACTTGCGGCACTATTTGAAAGGGCACGCGCACTCTTGTGGCGTCGTCGCCAAGATCGAGAACCGGGAAGGGATTCGGAACATTGACGAGATCATATCCGTCTGCGAAGGAATCATGGTGGCGCGCGGGGACATGGGCATCTCCATTCCCATTTACGAGGTGCCATTCGTCCAGAAGCGAATCATCGGCAAATGCAACAAGGCCAGGAAGTTTGTGATCACGGCGACGCAGATGCTCGAAAGCATGACTGAACACCCGATTCCGACCCGTGCCGAAGTGTGCGATGTGGCCAACGCGATCCTCGACGGCACGGATCACGTAATGCTTTCTGCCGAGTCCGCCTCCGGCCTTTACCCTGTCCAGTGCGTGGAGATGATGAATCAGATCATCACATTCGCCGAAGCGCACCGCGCTTCTTCCCGTCGCCGTTAACGCACAACGATTGCCTGGATCGTCATCGGCATCTGCCGGGGACTGAGCCGCTGGCTTCGTTTATCACAAGCTCGAATCGCCGCTGCACGACGTTTTACCGGCCTTCCTTGCCATACTTGGCAATCCATTTCCTGGCATAATCGACGGCCGCGAGGCCCTTGTTGCAGAGCGGCGTGCAGTGGAAAATCAAACCCTCGATCTGCCCTTCCTTGTAAAGCTTGTAGGCATAATCAAGCTGTTTGACCATGAAGTCCTTGCTTAATTCCTTCCTGCCGCCGAAGTCCCACATGTAAATGCCGAGGAGCGTCGGTTTGTCTGGAATCAAGGAACGGTATTTCTTGAAATTGGCGTCGATCTTTTGGATGTCGCTGCCGCTCCATATCCAGAGCGAAACAACATCGGCGTATTTCATGACCGGCTTGATCGATGGATATAACTGATGAGTGTACAAAACAACCGCCAGGTCGAGACGGCGCTTGTAGGCGACCGTCTCTTCATGGAGTTGTTTCATCTCATCCATGGAAAGAGCGGCGGGAGCCGCTTCGGTCTCGGAATTCCTGTTGAACTTCGGCTTGTCGCCAAAACGGAAAAAGTCGTCGAGATAATAACCGGTGAGATTCGGCGTCGTGTCCCGCAGACTGAACACGTAATCCTTCAGCGCATGATAGGACTTGTTGGACCCGCCGGACATGTTCCATGCGATGCGCTTCACGTCCTTGAATTGTCTGCGGTATTCCTCCTTCGGGGTTCCGCCGCGGATCACACACACATTCGGAATTCCCATCGACTTGATGCCCTCCGCCATGCTCATCGGAGCGCTCAACGGAATGTTGTAAACCCCTTTGGGCCCGTCGTAAGCCCCGGGATCATGGCCCCACATCCAAAGACGATCCTGTAGATTATTCTCGTAAGCGGGATATTTGACTTCTGCAGCACAAGAAAACGAACTCGCTGACGGCAATGCGCTCAATCCGACCAGCGTTGATGCCGTTTTCAAGAACTCACGACGATTCATAAACTGCGCTCCTTTGTTGAACACATCTGTTTTCGCTGCCATGACGGTGGCTTTGCAGCTTCGTGTTCTCAGCCACAGTGGCTGTAACGAAGCCACTGTAGCGACCCGCGACGAACCCGCAACAGAAAACCCGGCTCAGTGGAGTTGACAACACGCAAACGGTGGCCAGGATTTGACCTTGACCGCTCTTTGGACCAGCCTACGATGCGTCGCAGGCAGACCTGACTCCAAATCTCACGCACACATGTTTTGAGCCAAAATGAAAACCACCCTCATGAAATCCGGATTGTTGATCATTGGATTCCTGGCGATAGCGTCGGCCGCGGCATTCGCCGGCTATTCTCTTGACGTCAATCTGGACAAGGCCGACGGCTACTACAAGGTGGGCGAAGAGACGGTATGCACCGCGACCCTGATGAAGGATGGCAAGCCGGTTGTGGGTGAAAAGCTGCGCTGTACCGTAAAGCGTGAGCGCGACATCTTGAGACGGGATGAGTTTGTCTGTGACGGCAAGGCAGTGACGATCAAGGGGTCAATGGATCGTCCCGGGTGGCTCTTCTTCGGATTTGAGATCATCGGCAAGGACGGTCAGCCGCTCAAGGGCGAGGGGATTTTCAAACACAGGATGAAGCCCACCATCGTGGGCGAAATTGGCGCCATGTATGATGCCGACAAGATCAAAGCGCTTGATTCCCGTCCCCCGGATTTCGACGCATACTGGGATGACTGCCGCGCCAAGCTCAGTCAGGTGTCGCTCGATCCGAAGCTGGCCGAGGTCGATGTCCCCAAGGCTTTTCAGGGCAAGGTCAGGTGTTACGCCGTCGAGATCAAATGCCTTGGCCGCACTCCGGTGACGGGTTATCTGGCCGTTCCCGTGAACGCAAAGCCAAAGAGTCTGCCTGCCTGTGTGGACTATCTGAGCATGGTGTGGAAGGACGCGTCCCCAAAGATTGCGATTGAGACGGCGTCCAAGGGGGTCCTCTCCTTGTATGCCAGTTGGCACGGTTTGCCGACCGGCAAGACGGACAAGGAGTACGAACAGATATCCCGCACTTGGTACGAGGAAGGAGGGAAGGCCGGCGATACGGATCGCGATACCTGGTTTGGTCACGACATGTTCTTCCGGGTGATGCGCGCGCTCGACTTCATCAAGAGCCGTCCGGAATGGAATGGCAGGGAACTGATTGTGCGTGGCGGCAGTTTGGGCGGCATCCAGACGATTGCGGCGGCTGCTTTGGATCGTGATGTGACGGTGGCGGTGGCGAGCGTGCCGGCCAGTTGCGAATACAACGGCTACAAGCAGGGGCGTGATGCGGCGGCCCTTTACCACGGCAAGGAATCCATCGCGCGCATCGAGGCGGATCCCCGCCGTGCGCGCACGCTCGCCTACCACGATGGGGTGAACTTTGCCCCGCGCATCAAGTGTGACATTTACGTCTGCACGGGCTTTGCGGATGAACTTTGCACTCCGAGCAGCGTTTTTGCCTTCTACAATGCGCTGCCTGCGACGACCAGAAAGTTCATGAGCACAAACCCGAAGACCGGGCACTATGGGACCACCAAGAACATGGCTGGCGACAAGCACCTTCTGGATCTCTTCCGCTCGGTGACGGTTTTCCACAATTGACGCCAGCTCGTGGACGAGGTGACCGGTCCGCAGGCCGACACCCGCCTTCGAAAAAAACGGGAGCGCACTGAGCGTGCTTGCACGCTCGCGCATTCGCCGCGAAGCGCAACCGCAGCGTTCGCTCGCAGAAGCCCCGCGGGCAACGCTACTCCATGATCAGCACCACGCGATCAACGTATAGCGCCTGCACTTCGGGAACGTGTCCGTGCGCGAACCAGATTCCCACACCTGCCGAGAAATCGACGACGCCGAGGTCAATCCAGCGGTATTTCTCTCCCTTGAAATCCTCGATCTTGAGCGGCTTGCTGACGAGCCCGCGCTTGTTCTTGAAATGATACACGCCGAGCGAGCCGGCTTTGCCCTTGTCGATGGTCGCGTCGCATCGCATGCTGGCGTAAACATGGAATTTGCCCGTGACGGCCGGTCTGTATCCGGTGTTCCAGTCAACCTTTGTCGTCATTCGAGTCGCCCATCCATCCGAGGCGTTGGCGTCTTCGACGCGTGTTGCGGCATCCTTGAAGTTGCTGAATAATGCGTCGTCGAAAACAATCCATGTGTCCTCGGGAATGTCCTTGCACATTTCAGGCAGGTGCTTCCGCGCCGTGAACATCTTCGACAAATTGTTCAAATACGTCTCGAACTGTTTCGCATTCTTGTCGTAGATGCTGTGCGCCCTTGTTTTGTTGCTGCGGCATAGCTCGACAAATTCCGTCACGGCCTTCAACGGGTCTTTCGGACCCAGGAAGGGAAGGTGTTTCTCGCGCGATTCGCAGCGCAGCGGGTAGTAACGCGAAAGCCAGACGTGGTCGATCGCCATCTTCACCTTGCGCAGGCGTCGCAGCTCGGCGGAGCGGTCGCCATAGACCTCGCGCGATTTCTGGACGGCATTGTTCATGATGCCCGTGACGCGGTTGAACGTTTCGAGATCAATCCATTGCTCGGATGTCATTCTGAAACATCCCAGATAGATTTTGGCCTTCTCTGCCTGGTTGATCAACACGTCCCAGTACTCGTGAATGAACGGGGCGATTCCCTTTCCGTAATATCCCTCGCAGAAATCATGAAACAGTTTGTTCTCATCGAGCGACGGATCCCACATCAGCCGCATCAGCACCCAGTTTCGCATGTCGGCGAAGTCGTCTCCTTCGCCTTCTTCAAACAGCCCCACGGCGCCGTTCTTGACGAAATAGCGCACGTTCGGCGCGAGCACACGAAGGTTCGGATGAGGCCCGATGTAGTCGGTGTAGTTCGTGACGTAATCCCAGATGAACAAGTGCTTCGCGATCTTGCTCCATCCTTCCATGTCCTCGGCGAACTTCTTGTTTTGTTCGCCCGTGAGAGGCTGAATATAAGAACATTCGATCGTGCACAGACGGATGAGCACGTTGTCCCGCGGCTTCACGAATTTCGGCGGCTTTCGCGTGTATTGATACGCGAGCGATTCGACCAGCACGTCCGGGAACTCTTTTTCCACCTCTGCCGCAACCTTGTTCAGAAAATGCACGAGTGAGCCGGCGGGAGATCCTTCCTTTTCGTCCAGTGCCTTGCATTTTTCGCAGGTGCAGTTCTTGTGCCAGTCGTTCTGGCTGATGTCGATGAAACGCGCATCGGGATTCTTGCGCAATGTCTTGAGCACACTGTTCGTCACTTCCTTGCACAGCTCGTCATTCGTCAAACAGAGCTGGGCGTGATCGCTCGTTCGTTTCCCTTTGATTTCACTGAACCACTCGGGATGTTTGTCGAAATATTTCTCCGGAGGGATGATTTTGTAGAACGAGTGCACGAAATGGATGATGCTCACTTTGCCGCCGTATTCCGCGGGGACGTTCCCGTTCCCCTTCATTCGCGCCGAGAAGATGCCGGGTTGTGCCCAACGATGATACATTTCACGCGAAATCATTTTCGGCGCGTAGGAAATGTTCAAAGCATTCGGAATTGTGAGCGATTCTTTCTTTGGGATGAACGTTTCCTCAGGTGTCCACCATCGCACGCCGATGACGTCCTGAAGGAAGGAATACACGGCGTAGAGTGCTCCTCGCCGGGGATGCCCGGTGAGAATCAGGTTTCCATTTTTCGACTGGATAAGAATCTCGTCAAACGCGAAGTCTTTTTGCGGTGATCGGGACGTTTTGCCGACAAAGATGAGTGAGGTCGCATTCCTGGGAACGTCCTTCTCCGAAACGATGGGGAAATCATCATTCGTCACTTGCCGCAGATGCAACTGGAGTTCCTTCCCGGCGGTGTTCTCCACTGCTGTCGGAGAGTCGGGGAGGACGATCTTCCAATGGGGCGCGGCGCTTGAAATGGAGGCGGTAGAAACCAGGAATGCACAGAGCAGGAGGATGATGTGTTTCATTTTGTTTTTCTGCCAGCAAACGGTTGTTGACGGCGGCAACGATTGACCAATTACGCCGGGCTCAAGTGCTAGCGCACTTCACCAGCTTCACAGGAGAGGTAATCACCGTCGTCCTTCTTCTTCAACGCATAAAACAGTTGCGAGGGCCTCGTGATGGAGTCCGCGGGCATCGCCCGCCGGGCCTACGTGTTTGACATATATTTCTTCGTTTCAGCGAGGATGACACCGTTGAGCGCAAGCAATGAGATCAGGTTTGGGATCGCCATCAGACCGTTGGTGATGTCGGCAAATGCCCAGACCGATTTGAGCGAAGTCACGGATCCCACCATGACGGCAACCACCCACAGCCAGCGGTAGACTTTGATCGCCTGCGTGCCAAAGAGATACTCCACTGCCTTTTCGCCGTAATAACACCAACCCAGAATGGTCGAGAAAACGAAGGTGAGGAGCCCAAAAACCAACATGGTCGGCCCGATAACCGGAATGGTCGCGAAAGCTGTTTTTGTCAGAGCCGAGCCGTCCAAGCCCTGAGTCCAAGTCCCGGTATTCACAACAACCAACCCTGTCATTGCGCACACGACAACGGTGTCCCAAAAAGTGCCGGTGGAAGAAACAAGCGCTTGTCGCACCGGGTTGCTTGTCTGGGCTGCGGCG
>JBAZIR010000235.1:0-9490 GCA_041651735.1 Verrucomicrobiia bacterium
GTGACGACAGAGTTATCCTGGGGCCGGATCGGCAACCTCAGCCATTCTTCCCACGGCACGGGACGCATAGAATCGCGGCCTTCGATGTCGAGAGCGGTGGCGACGTTGATTGCCATCTGGCAAAACGCATCCGCCGGCGTTCGCACGTTGACCGCCTGCCAATTACGGTTCAGCACCAACACAGTTGCTTTGTTCAGCACGTCATTCATATCCAACAGTTTCTCTTCCTGGTGTTCGTTCTTTGTCGTGTCTGTGAAAAGGGGCGGGGGCGCTCCCGCATGATGCGAGAGCGCCCGATGTGACGGGGTCAATCCTTGTAGGGATCCACGATGTCGCGCCCGGCCATAACCACGCCCAGTGGGCGCAGCGTGTGCAGGACACGGATCGTGCCGGTGTGAGCTTTCAGCACCTCGGGCAGGCGGCGATAGGCCTGCGGAGCCTCATCCAGATCGCCGCCGCGCAGCACGATGCCCTTGTCGTGCAGCCATTTCATCATTTCGTCGTGGCGCACGAGGCCCGGCTTGCGGATGCGCTTGCCATCCACCAACGCGAAGTGGCCTTTGGCTGCTGTTCGCGACATGACCCGGCCTGCGCCGTGAACCGTCGAAAACAACGCCGTGCGTGCTTCAGGCGAATCCACACCTTCGATGATGACGGCTTCATCGCCCATGCTCCCGCCGATGAAACCCTTCTGGCCCGGAAACGCCGGGGTGGCGCCTTTGCGCACAACCCAGTAACTCTGGCCATCGTGCTCTTCCTGCCAGGCGAAGTTGTGGTGATTGTGCACCTCCGTTTCGATGCCCGCCTTGAGGATTTCGCGGACGACGAAACGGGCAACATACTCACGGCCGGCGTAGGCATATCGCCCTGCCAGCTTCATCGCTGCAAGGTAGTCCTGTCCGATAGGTGAATCTTCCTCAACGACTGTGGGAGGCACATCCATCCCGTCCTTGCCGCCGGCAGCCTTCAAGAAGTGCGTTGCCGACTTGTGGCCCAGCCCGCGTGAGCCGAAGTGAACGCCAACCCAGACGCGGCTCTGCTCATCGACAAAGACATCCACATAGTGGTTGCCGCTGCCGACGGTGCCGAGCTGTTCCTGCGCCATGTGCTTCCACTGCTTGAGCGGGAACAGGTTCCATGCTTCGTCGTCGAACAACTCGTGGTCCACCCTGTTCTTGTTCACGCGGCCGATGCCGAATGAGATGTTGCGCACGACCTCGTCCATGATGGCGTGGATGTTGGGAGCAACCGCGCTTTCTGTGGCATCCGTGCGGATGGCGAGGTTGCCGCAGGCGATATCGAACCCAACGCCCGAGATCGATATCTTGTCTTTGTAGGCCACAACGCCACCGATTGGCTGTGCGTAGCCCTTGTGGCCGTCCGCGCACAGCACGGCCTTTTCACCGCCTGCCGCGAGACAGGTTTCAATCTGCTTGAGGGTCGCCTCGTCGTGCTGGCCAAAAATCACTGGTTTCATATGGGGATGTCCTTTCCTATTTATATAATGGGGTGGAGGAGCAGCATGGAAGCTGCTCCTCCACCGTGTGTGTTTGGAGTTCCACCGCTTCGATCTCGCGCAGCAAGGCTGACTGATCCGAGTCGAGGAACTTCAGCATATCCATCGTCTTGTCGGAGAAGCCGGCCAGGCAGCAGATATTCCTTTCCGGGAACATCAACGTGCCGTAGCCCTGCAAGTCGAACGAGAACACCTTCGGATCAACCGCGTAACGCTGCCTGTAGGCTGCGAACGTCTTGGTCGGTGCGAGGTGCCCCATCCAACCCTGCATGTCCGAAAGGATGACGATGCGGTCGTAACCGCGCGTCGCCCGTTGGAAGATACTGTGGAAGTTCGTGCCAGCCGACTGGGCCTGGCCTTCCAGGTATCTCGCCAGCGTCAACGTGCTGTCGCGCAGGTTCAGCGACACATACTTTGCGTTATCGCTGAACAGCATGACATCGGCATCGTTAGCCTTCGCGAGCGTCGCGGTGAACAGCGAGCCGATCTTCAGGGGACGACCCACCATCGAGCCGGAACCATCCAGCGCAACGAGCGTCTTGCCGACAAACTCCGGCACGTTGGCGAGCGACTTGTCCACCGCATCGCTGAGTGCGGCAAGCACCTTGCCGGTATTGGGCAGCGCAGCGTCCTGCAACGCCTCCAACGCCGTCAGGTAGCGGAATGGCAACACGAGCGACTTCCGGATGAGCGTTTCATCCGTGAGCATCGTGATGGCATCAGCCACCAGTTCCGGCGCAGTCTGGAGGATGTTGCGCAGGTTTCGCAGCAAGGCGAAATAGCCCAGCTTGCGACCCCCGATCAACTCCGTCCATGCTTCGCGCTTGAACCCGGCAAGCTGCTCTTCGTTCGTGGCAGCGGCGCCAGCCTGCGTCAACCGGGTTTCCCAGGTTTCGGCGGGAGCGAGCGTGCCGTTGACCAGCTTCTTCAGCGCTTCGGTGTGCGGAGGGTGAACGAGGTTGACCGCGTCCACCAGCGACAGTTCCGCGCTGCTCTTGCGGTACTTGGCAAGCTGGTACTCGTCGAAGCGCGACAACGCCGCGCCAAGACCCTTCTTCAGCGCATTCGGGATCGGACGGCCATGGACCGTCAGATAGTATGCGAGGATCTCCAGTGCATCGTCCGGGCGTCGAACCACCCGGTTGTAGAACGATGCCGTCCACGCCTGGCCCTTCACTGCGCGGGCCAGTTCACCAGCCACGAGGTGTGACACGGAACGCATGCCAGCCTTGTTGCGAGCGTACAGCGCGGCCTTCGCCACGAACTTCTTGTCGACGACCTGGGCGATCAACGCGTTTAAGCGCGCCGCCGTCGCATCCGCGCCGCGGTAGAACTGATCACGGAGCGTCGAGGTCAGCAGGATCGAAACAAGTTCGAGTCGGGCCGGCTCGCTGAAAGCCTCGCCGCCGGCGAGATTCACTGTGTCGACTTTGTTGCGATATTTCTTGAGTAGATTGAAACGCATGGTGCGTTCCTCCTTTCGTGATGTGTGAGGAGCAAGCCGGCAGGGGAAACGGCCTTGCGACCAGACCGGTGGGTTATTCACCCGTGCCGGTTCCGAAGTAACCCCGACCTCACTGCCTCACCGGGTTGTTTGTGTTTCGGGAAGATTCGAGGAGTAAGTCGACCCGGGATTCACCAGCCCGTAAGGGCGGGTACTGGATTTGAACCAGCTCGTCGTCTTCGACTTTACCGAAGTAGCCCAGATCTCACTGCCTCGAAAGCGTCCGGAGCCGCGCCTGTCGCGGCTCCGGTTGCGGAGAAGAACGACTGGAGTCGAGACGGCCTCATTTCCGCCGTGGCGCACAGGCCGCGCAGCTTCTACAACAAGCCATCCAGTCCTGCTCCGGAACGGCCCTGGGCTGTGGCATAACTCGGTTGCCAGCCGGCTGCGCGAGGTCCTACGAACCTGTCCACGGTGCGAGCACCGTTTGGGGGTTGCGGCCCCCTCTCTAATGTTGCGTGCGAAGTATCTCCAATCTTACTGCCGCAAAAGAACCTGGGGAGTAAACCGACCAGAGAAACGGAACCGCAAGCGAGGCCCACGGTTCCACGTGCTCTACCATTGAGCTACATCGGCTTTCGCCGGTGGTCGGACTTGAACCGACAACAGCGTCGTTTGGAGCGAAGTAACTCCGATCTCACTGCCCCAGGAAAATAGTCTGCGGAGAATACCGGCCGAAGTGATGAACGGCTCGCGCCGTTCGGCGGGACTCGAACCCGCGACACTTGGTTCTTGGAACCAATGCTCTACCCGTTGAGCTACGAAGTAACTCCGGTCTCACTGCCGCAGAATGGTCGCCCGACGAGGTTCTGCCCCCCCCGGATTTCTGGATGTAAGCCAGACGTGATGCTGTTTCACCATCGGGCGGAATTGGCTGCCGGGCGTGGACTCTCACCACGGTCTCCGGGTTCAAGGCCCGGCATCCTGCTGTTGGACGACCCGGCAAAAGCTGGAGGTCCGCCAGGGATTTGCACCCTGCTCGATCGGTTAAGGGCCGATGGCTTCGCTTCAAAGCTTGCGGACCGGATTGGTGCTCGTGGCGGGATTCGCACCTGCACTGGCGGCGCTCTCGACGCCGTGCCTCTGCTGTTGGGCTACACGAGCAAGACGGGTGAGTCAGGTGGGAGTTGCACCCACATCTTATCGCTTAAAGGGCGAACGCTCTTTCTAGTTGAGCTACCGACTCGACATGGCACCCCCGGCGAGACTCGCACTCGCTTCTTCGGATTGAAGGTCCGACGCCCTACTCATGGACGACGGGGGCAATGGACGGCGTGGAAAGCTGACTATTCGCGTCCTCTCCAGAATTGGTAGGCGAGGCCGGATTTGCACCGACAATCAGCAAGGTTTGAGCTTGCCAGGTATGCTAGGTTCCCATCACTCGCCCACTAAACGGTGGTGCTCCCGGCAGGAATCCCACCTGCAACCTCCCGGTTCGAAGCCGGGCGCTCTGATACTTGAGCTACGAGAGCATAAAAATGGTCGGCATGGTCGGATTCGCACCGACAAACCGCTGCTTCTGAGGCAGCGAGGTATGCTGGATTCCCGTCACATGCCGTTGGCCGCCCCGGCTGGACTCGCACCAGCACGTCTCCGTTCAGAGCGGAGCAGACTGCTATTACCTCACGGGGCAGGAAATGGTGCCCCTGCCCGGACTTCCGCCGGGATCACGGGCTTAGGACGCCCGCGCTCTGTGTTTTGAGCTACAGGGGTTGAAGAACTGGTCGCTCCACTCGGACTCGCACCGAGACATCCGCCTTATGAGAGCAGCGCACTGCGTCGTTATGCTATGGAGCGATGACAGTTGGCAGCCCGTGCCGGTGACGCTCCGGCTTCTGCCCGCTGAGAACGGGCGATCCTGATTGATAGACGAACGGGCCATGAAAGGGTTGCGGGGGTCGGCAGTCGAATCCGACGTGAACCGGCTATGGGACCGGCACTGGATCCCTCCAGTCCACCCCGCGTCAGAAATGGTGCGGCTGGCAGGAGTTGCACCTGCACGATCTGCTTGGTAGGCAGAAATGCTTTCTGTTACATCACAACCGCTGCAATGGAGCCGGGTGTCGGACCTGCGCCGACCTCTTCGGTGTACGAAACCGATGCGTCGCTATCTACGCTTACCCGGCGCACAACTGGAGACCGCGCCGGGACTCGCACCCGGTAAGGGCAGGGTTGCAGCCTGCCGCCTCGACGACTTTGGCATCGCGGTCATTGGGGAGGCGCACGGGACTTGCACCCGTTCCGCGACCTTCACAGGGTCGAATGCTGCTCTTACAACAGCGCCTCCATACAAACTGGGGCCGGCGGCAGGTAACGCTCCTGCTTGGGCGCGTTTACAAAACGCGTGCATCACTTTTCTGCCACACCGGCAAAAGCCCCATCGGTTGGAACTGGTGTTCCCGCCGAGAATCGCACTCGGGACCCGACCTTCGCGGGGTCGTATGATGATCTGCTTCACCACGGGAACGAAACCTGGTGGCTCGCGACGGAGTTGCACCGTCCCCTTCTGTGCTTCAGACAGACGCTCTCCTCCGAGAGCTTTCGAGCCGTCCTTCCGCACAGTCACGTTTGGTGGTCCTGCCGGTTATCGACGGCCGCCCTGCTCGTGAGCTACGGAAGGGAAATGGCGGAGTCCGCGGGTAATGCTCCCGCCTCCGGCGAGCGCCGAATCTCGTTTTCGGGACGAGTGCCGCCAGCTTGGATCGGCCTGGACTCCGTGGCTCCATCGCGTGGTTTCGCACCACGACCTCTCGCCTTAACAGGGCGGTGGACTACTGTTATCCCACGATGGAATATGAACTGGTCTCCCCGGCAGGACTCTCACCTGCGGCCTCCGAGTTAGAAGCTCGGCGTTCTATATGCTGAACTACAGGGAGCGAAGAAAGGGTCGGGCACCTTGGTTCCGCCCCGGGTGTTTCCCGGTCCCGGGCTTGGCGGATTACTATCTTCCTCGTGCCCGCAAAGTGGCGACCCGGACGGGTGCTGCCCCCGCTGTCTCCTGCTCGACAGGCAGGCGAGTCTGCTGTTCCTCTTCCGGATCGCGAAACTGGTGGGTGATGGTGGTAACGCTCCACTCGTCGGCTTCCGACCTTCTTTGGTGACGGCGGTTTTACGGACCGCTGGCCGGAACATCACCCGGATTTGGCACGGCGTGCCGGTGCTGCCCCGACCCCGCCGGGTTTTGGAGACCCAGCTGCGTGCTGACGCCCGCCGTATTTGAAAGACCGAATGGAGTCTTGCCGCACTTGCATGCGGCAAGACTCCCGCGAGTTCGTTGCTGGCTCAGTCCAGAAACGCCATGTTTTCCATCGCGCGCGTCTGCGTCTCAGTGTTCGCGAACACACGATGCCAGTCCGGCAGTTCGATCGTGGCGTGGTCCGGGTGGCGAACCTTGCCGCGAGCGAAGACCTGCGCGTCACGCTGCATCACGCGCCACGGCCACTTGACCGCGTCCGGATTCTTCTGGATGACCTTGCGATACTCTGCTTCGGTCAGCCCGTTTGGATACTTCCAACAAACGCGCACCGTCGTACCGCCCGTGCGATAGAGCTGCTCGACAGTGTGAGGTTTGCCGGCACCACGACGAATCGGCTCGTTCCGGAGAACGAGTCTCTGATTAACCATGAGGCCCGGCACCAGCACGAAGAACCATTCGCCCTGGCGGCGAAATGCCCGGTTCTTGCGTTGGTCACGCTTCCGCGAGGAAACGCGATGTGTCGCCAGCGAAGCCAGCACGGGTGCTGGTTTCAACGCTTCTTTGGCTTGAGACACGCTGGAAGCACCGCCCGGCACGGCTGCGACGAACCAATGGCGCTCGTCATGACCGCACAGGAAACGGTCGAGTTGGCCCGCATCTTTCGGATGCCGGACCAGCAGCAGCAGGTGTTGATCCTTCGGCTGCACCTGCAAGACCGACGTGTCCAGACGCTTTTGCATCGCCTCGGCAACGCGCAGTTCGAAGAACTCGCCCTGCTTGTCGCGTTGGATGTCAATGGCGTAGTCTGTGTTTTGCCAGCGGAATGGGACGCCGACTTTCAGGCGCGCGCCCATCGCTATGAACCTCGCTTTCAGATGTTCCGTATTCATACGGTTTCCTTTCGTTCGGCGAGTCCCATTTCAGGGATCGCCGATATTGGGTTTGGGTTCGATTCTCCCTGTCTGGAGCCGCAGGCCGGCGGAGACGGGAGAAGTGATTTGCTCTGATCTTCGTTTCATGGGTTTTCCTTTCGTTTGACTGTTAATGTTGAAATGGACGGAGCAGGCATTCCTGCCTGCCCCGTATTTGACACGACAAAGAACGAACACCTGCACACTGACGCTTTGTCAGCGTGGCCACGGGATTTCACGGTGGAGCGTTTCGGTGTTTCAGGCACACCTCCCACGAAGCCCTTGAATTGTCATTTATCGGGCGTGGGAATCGTGGGCCAGGAGGACTGTCAGGTGGGAGGAGTGCCAATCACTTGACACTCCCATACTGGGGAGACTAGCCTTTCACAAGGTTGCTCCTCAGAGACCCCGCAAGAGTCCTGTGGTCGTAACCGATTCCCGCCGCGCTGCCAGTTACAGCTGGTGGCGCGGCATTTTTTTCACCCTAAATCATTGTCTGAATTCCTATAAGTTGTGTTTGTTTTGAATGACACCAACAAAAAACCCTGCATCCGTTTCGGAGGCAGGGTTCTCTAAAGTAATTCGAGAGAAGTTACCTGCCTCTTGGTTCCTCCTTGTCTGCGTTGGTATGGATGCCCAATGAGACAGCGGACAGGAGCAAACCACAACGACGCATACCAAGGAGATAACTCCCTGGCATCGCGAATCTGGTTTGTATCTGCTGTTTCATGTCTTTCCTCGAAAACGTGGCGACGCTACTAAAAGAGTACTAACTCGTCAAGCTAAAATAAATTGGATGTAACCTCACTCTTTCAAGCGGGAAGATAGGTAGTGAGTCCGGGGCCAAGCGAAGACTCAAATCTCGTGAGAGACGAATAGAGACAAGGAGATTCCAGAAAGATGATTGTCTTGCGATCTGCGAGTCCGCACAAAACCACTAATACTTCAGCCGGCTCACGCCAGTGGCGGTCGCAAACCATATGTGTCCGTGCTCGTCTTCGGCCAGGCCGGTCACAATGTTGTTGCCGAGTCCGCTATTGAGAGTGGTGTAACTCTGCCATTTCCCATTGTTGAGCAGGCAACACGCGCCGCTATCGGTGGCAAACCACACGTCCTGCCGTTTTGAAACGAGAATGTGTCTCACGTTGGACCGGATGGAACTGTTGGTCTTTCCATAAACGGTCGCCCGTCCTTTCTCAAATAACACGACACCTCTCGCTTCTCCTCTGGAAACGGCAGCCCACATGGAGCCATCACGTCCGGGACTCAACGACACGATCGCACTCTTTGCGGGAAACGGAGCGGGCAACTCGACGCGGCTCCATTGGCCATCCGTCAGCCTGAACAGCCCGGCGTCCGAAAAGCCGGCCCAGATCGTTCCGGACGAATCACGGGCTATGCTGCTGGTGGCATTGCTCGGAAGCCCATCCTGCTTTGTGATCCGTTGCCACTTGCCTTCCTTGCACATGGCCAATCCACCTCGCCAGCGGTTCACAGCCCATAGCTGCCCCTGATGATCCAACGCCATACAGCCCCATCTTTCGTTGGATCGCCCAGACGACAGATCCTTTGTCTGGCCAACGTTGAACTTTGACCAACTCCCGTCCTGCCTGCGAAGAACGAAACCGTTTCCGGAGGCAAACCACAGCCCACCATCGCGATCCGCGGCAATCGCATAGGCTCCTTGCATGCGTGATGTCGCGTTCGGAATCTTCTCCCACTTGTCCGCATGGTAGCGACAAACACCCTGAAGAGAACCCTCCCACACTTCTCCTTCCCGGCAGACGATCGTGGTTGCCAGCGGATACACGCCATCCTTGATCGAGAAAGATTCCCAGTTTGAATTGCACGCGGTCTTCGACTGCACTGTGAATCCGGAGGCGAGACAACCCCGAAAGCCATTGCTCTTGGTAACGATGATGTCATGCACGCCTGAAGGCAGGTTCGCCGGCAACGCCACGCGCAGACTCGTGTCTTCACCAGACAATACCTCCAGTGCATGAGTCCCCATCTGGACCTTGCCGCCCGCCAGATTCTGTCCACGAAGGGTCAGTTCAACAGTTTGTCCTTCGAGACAACGGTCCGGCTCGACCGCCGTGATTTGCGGCGTTCCATCCGTCGGCAGCCACTGATATGGCGTTTCCCAATAAGCATAGTCCGTAGAAAAACTTCCCAAGAGTCCTTTCGCGCAATACGCCTGACGATATGCCGGGAGCTTGGAAACGCCGCCCGGAGGAGTATCCGTGTGGTTATGAGTCTGGCCCAGTATCCATTCGCCGGTCTTCGGAAAAGGATTATCGACGCCACCGCTATCGTTGAATCGCCAGGGCTGGGTGTAAGCGATGCCCTTTGGGGAAGTTCGA
>JBAZIR010000236.1:0-9456 GCA_041651735.1 Verrucomicrobiia bacterium
TGCCGAGAACGGCTGTGACGGGGGCGATGGCACGCAGGGCGTCGAGCAGCGATTCACTGCCGATGTCGCCGGCGTGCAGAATGTGCTCGACACCGGCGAACAACGCGGAGATCTGCGGATCAAGATGACCGTGTGTGTCACTGATAAGACCGATTTTCATGACCGATACGACATTGACTTTTGCCGCGTGGCCACGCCAGCATAATCGCGGAGGGCGCGTCCGACTCCAAGAATACGAACAAAATGATTAACGGTAAATTACAACAGATTCTAGTGACGGTGCCGCGGCGGCTGGAGCCGGCTTTCACGATGCACCTGCGTTCGCTGGCCGGCCAGTGGCCGACGAGTTGGGTGCCGGCGAGTGGCGATCGCGCAGAGATTTCGCTATTCATGCCGGCGCGGCGCGGGACGGAGAAGACCCTGCGTTCGGTGCGGGCGTTCCGTGACATTCTGTGCGAGCTTGGCCTTGCGCCCGGCCCGATCCGCGTGCGGCGAAAGATCATTCAGGTGAAGGATTGGGCGCGCGCGTGGCGGAACAGTTTCGAGCCGGTGCGGGTTTCGCCGACGTTGGTGGTGAAGCCAACGTGGGCAAAATGGCCCGCGCGCGAAGGGCAGGTGGTCATTGAGATTGATCCGACACTTGCCTTTGGCACTGGGCATCATCCGACGACGGCGTTTTGTCTGCGGATGGTGGAGCGGGCAAGGGCGCGGAGCAAAGCGTCCATGCAGGAACCGTTGTCCATGCTTGACTGCGGTTGCGGCACTGGCATTCTCGCAATTGCAGCGGTGCGACTGGGTTATGCGCGGGTCACCGGGTTTGATTACGACCGCCAAGCGGTGCGCGTGGCGCGGGCAAATGCGAGACTCAACCGCGTGGGCCGCAGGATGAACATCGTTAAGAGCACATTGGAGGATTTCTCTCTGAAGAGTGGATCGTCCGCCAAGTTCAGCCTGGTCACTGCCAACCTTGCCGCCGATGTGCTGGTGTGTAACGCGCGCCGAATCGCGCGGTTTGTGCGGCCCGGCGGCATGTTGGCTCTGGCCGGCGTGCTCGACCGTGATGCGCGCCGGGTGACGGCGGTGTTTCGCCGGCTCGGCTGGCGTACGGTGGCGCGGGAGATCGCAGGCGGCTGGACCTCGTGGGCGATGAGGCGAGAGTCAAAATGAAACGCGTGCGACACCAAATCATGCGAGTTGCCGGCGCGCTGCTGGGTGCCGTCTTCGCTTTGGTTATGCTGGAGGTAGTGGTCTCGGCTTTGGGTAGCGGATCGCATCCCATTGCCACATGGGCGATTGGCAGACTGGACAAGGTTTTTCGGCCCATTGGCCGCTGGTTTTCCGGTGCGCCGGATTGGGCGTGGATTTCCGTCGTCATGGTTCTGGGTTTTCCGGCCGCGTGCGTGTTGACTTGGGCGCTGGACGAAGCTGGTATCAGCATCAGGCGCGAACACAAACCGCGATGGGTGGCAGGAATCTGGATTACCGTGGTGTTCTTGACGTGCGCCAGTGTCCGGTGGGCGCGGTTGGCCAGCGGTTTCTAAAGGGAAACTCCAACTCGATTCCGGCCAAAGTAGTGGTTTTCTTGCCGTAAAGTTTGACCGGCAATCCACGCTCTCGTTGCGTTTTTGGAAGTATTTTTGGTTTCGACTAGAAAAGTGGTTGACACTGGTGGGGGCGGTGGCTAGTGTCTGCGCCCTTAAATTTTTGGAACTTGTGAAGACTTTTTTACCTAAAACATTAGAGATATCGCGTCAGTGGCATGTGTTCGATGCCAAAGGTGTTGTGTTGGGCCGGCTGGCCGTCAAGGTCGCCAACGTCTTGCGCGGCAAGGACAAGCCCACTTACACGCCACACATGGACGCCGGCGATTTCGTCGTCGTCATCAACGCGGCCCAGGTCAAGCTCACCGGAAAGAAGGAAGAGCAGAAGACTTACATGAGCTATTCCGGCTGGCGGGGCGGCGAAAGGTATCGCACCGTCGCCGAGGTGCGCGCCAAGCACCCGGAAAACCTCATTGAGCACGCCGTCAAAGGCATGCTCCCGAAGAACCGGCTCGGCAAGCAGCTGTTGACGAAACTGAAGATTTACCCCGGCACGGATCATCCGCATGCCGCACAGCAACCGAAGCCGATGACGTTGAACTAAGCGAATTTTCGAGACTCACATGGCACCTATCGCACTTTCAGCCGCCGCTGCCCGGCAGCAACAACTCCAGCAATATATTTGGGCCGTCGGTCGCCGCAAAACCGCCGTCGCGCGCGTCCGTCTCGCCCCCGGCACCGGCAAATGGATCGTTAACGGCAAGTCGGTGGAGGATTATTTTACGATCGAATCACATCGGACCACGATTCAGCAGCCGTTGAAGCTGACTGAAACGGCCGGCAAGTTCGACGTGTTTGTCAACGTCTCTGGCGGTGGTCCGCACGGCCAGGCCGACGCGGTGCGTCACGGCGTGGCCCGGGCGTTGAACAAGGTGGACGTCGCGTTGCGGCCGAAGCTCAAGAGCGCCGGCATGTTGACACGCGATCCGAGAATGCGCGAGCGCAAGAAATACGGTCAACCCGGCGCTCGCAAGCGGTTCCAGTTCTCGAAACGTTAGTCGGATTTTCGAACCGCGCGAAAAGCCCCGGCTGACCGTCGGGGTTTTTTGCTTTTCGCGCGGCGCGCCATGAAGGTGGCACGCACCGAGGTTACATGAACAAGGTCAAAGTCGCCATTGTTGGAGCCAGTGGCTACACCGGCGAAGAGCTGGTGCGGCTGCTGTTGTCGCATCCCGCCGTCGAGCTGACCTGCGTCACGTCTCGCCAACAGGCAGGCCAGCCGCTTGGAAAAGCCTTTCCCAAGTTTGCCAGCCGCAGCAAACTCGTTTTTACCGAGCCGAAGGTGGACGACATCGCGCGGCAGGCGGAGGTGGCGTTTTTGGCGCTGCCGCACGGCGTGGCGGCGGAGTTTGCAGTGCCGCTGCTGGAGAAAGGGCTGCGGGTCATTGACCTCAGCGCCGATTTCCGGTTGCGGAGCGCGGAGGTCTATAAGGATTTCTATGCGCACGAGCATCCGGCGCCAGCGTTGTTGACGCAGGCTGTTTACGGCAGCCCGGAACTCCGGCGCGACGCCATCCGCAAGGCGCGGTTGGTCGCTTCGCCGGGCTGCTACCCGACCAGCATCATCCTGGCGTCGGCGCCCGCGTTGAAGAACAAGGTCGTCAAGATCACCGGCATCGTCGCCAACTCGCTCAGCAGCCCATCTGGCGCGGGCCGCAAGGCGGAGCCGGATTATCTCTTCATCGAGTGCAACGAGAGCGTGCGCGCCTACGGTTTGCCGAGGCACCGGCACCTCTCGGAGATCGAGCAGGAATTGAGTTTGCTCGCGGCAACGCCGGTGATCATCAGCTTCACGCCGACGTTGGTGCCGATCAACCGTGGCATCCACACGACGGTTTATTTCGAGCTGACCAAGCCGCTTGCGCAGGCGGACGCGCAAAAACTTTACGAGGATTTTTACCGGAACGAGCCGTTCGTGCGCGTCATGGAGCCGGGCCGGCTGCCGGACACCAAGAACATAGCCGGCACCAATTTCCTGGACGTGGCCGTGCGCATCGACCCGCGCACCAACCGGCTGATCGCGTTGAGTACGGTGGACAACATCGTCAAGGGCGCTGGCGGCCAGGCGGTGCAGTCGCTGAACCTGATGTGCGGCTTCGATGAGACAACCGGGCTGATCTGACCGGCCCAATAGGCCGGTCCCGAAAACAACATGAAAGCGAAATACAAAGTCATTCCTGGTGGCATCACCGCCGCCAAGGGGTTCCGTGCCGCGGGCGTGCATTGCGGCATCAAGCCGACCGGAAAAAGCGAGAAAGACGCGCCGCTCGACCTTGCGCTCATCGTCTCGATGATGCCCGCCCACGCGGCCGCTGTGTTCACCAGCAACCAGGTCAAGGCCGCGCCCGTGCGCATTTCGCAGAAGCACATCGCCAAGGGTCGCGCGCAGGCCATCGTTGCCAACAGCGGCAACGCCAACGCTTGCACCGGCGAGAAAGGCATGAAGGACGCGCTCGATATGGCGCGCCTCGCTGCCGAACTGCTCGCCGTCGCGCCGCACGAGGTGCTGGTCGCCTCCACGGGCCGGATCGGCGTGAACCTGCCGATGGAAAACGTATTGAACGGCATCCGGGCCGCCGAGCAGGTTCTGAGTGATGAAGGCGGCGCCACGGCGGCGCGCGCCATCATGACCACGGACAAGAACCCGAAGGAAATTGCCGTGACGCTCAAGATCAACGACCGCGAGGTCCGCATTGGTGCCATCGCCAAAGGCGCGGGCATGATCAATCCGTCGCTGGCAACGATGTTCTGCTTCATCACCACCGACGCCACCGTCAGCACCAACTGCCTCGACAAGGCGTTGCACGCGGCGGCAGACCAGTCGTTCAACCGCATCAGTGTGGACAACGACACCAGCACCAACGATACCGTCATCATCCTCGCCAACGGCATGGCCGGCAACGTGCCGCTCACGCTGGAGCATCCCGACTACCCGAAGTTCCAGGAGGCGCTGAACTTTGTCATGTTGAAGATGGCGCAGGCGATCGTCCGCGACGGCGAGTGCGTCACCAAGTTCATCAATGTCGAGATCGTCGGCGCGGCCAGCGACGCTGATGCCCGGCTCGCGGCCAAGGCCGTCGCCAACTCCATGCTCACCAAGTGTGCGTGGGGCGGTGGCGATCCAAACTGGGGGCGTGTCCTTTGTGCCGTCGGTTACAGCGGCGCGCAGGTGGATGCGGACAAGCTCGACCTCTACTACGACAAGGTTCATGCGGTTACCGGCGGTGCGCCGACCGGCGTCCCGGCCAAGCGCATGAAGAAAGTCCTCGCGCAGCCGGAGTTCACCATCCGCGTGGACCTCAACCTCGGCGAGGGCACGTTTACCGCCTACACGACGGACCTCACCGAGGCTTACGTGGATTTCAACAAGGGAGAGTAATCGTCTGACCGCCCCGGCGTTGGCCGTGGCGGACGATTTCTTTTTTCATGCAGCAGCTCATTCAGAAAGCCAGCGTGTTGCTGGAGGCGTTGCCTTACATCCAGCGTTTCCGCAGCCAGACCTTCGTTGTGAAGTACGGCGGCAGTTTCATGGACTCGCCCGACCCGAAGGTCCGCAACGGCGTTGCGGCCGACGTGGTCTTCCTCGAGGCCGTCGGCATCAATCCTGTCGTTGTTCACGGCGGCGGCAAGGCCATCACCCGCGCGATGGATGCGGCTGGCATCAAGGCGCAGTTCATCCAGGGCATGCGCGTGACTGACGAGGCCAGTGTCGAGATCGTGGACCGCGTGCTCTCGCGCGAGATCAACCCGGAGATTGTCAAAACCATCGAGTCGCTCGGCGGCAAGGCGCGCGGTTTTTCCGGCGCAGAGATTTTCAAGTGCCGCAAGCTTGTCACCGACGGCGTGGACTACGGTTACGTGGGCGAAGTCGTTGAGGTGAACACCGACCCGTTGCGGCAATGCATCCATCGCTCCATCACGCCGGTGATCAGCCCGATCGCGCTCGGTGAGGATGGCCACATTTACAACTGCAATGCAGACGTTGCCGCAGCCAAGGTCGCCATCGCCCTCAAAGCGCGGCGGCTTGTGTTCATGAGCGACGTGCCCGGCCTGATGCGCAACCCGAAGGACCCGGCGACGCTCATTTCCAGCCTGCACATTGCCGAAGTGCCCGCGCTGAAAGCCGCCGGCATTGTGGACAAAGGCATGATCCCGAAAGTGGATAGTGCCGTCGAAGCCGTCAAGTCCGGCGTGCACCGCGTTCATTTTGTGGACGGCCGCGTGCCGCACAGTTTGCTGTTGGAAATTTTCACCGACAAAGGTGTAGGAACGGAGATAGTGCAATGACCACCGCGGAAATCGTCGCCCTTTTCAACAATCATGTCATGCCGACCTACGGTCGGTCGCTGACCATCGTGCGCGGCAAGGGGTCCAAGTGTTGGGACGCCGACGGCAAGGAGTATCTCGATTTCGGCGGCGGCGTCGCGGTCAATATCCTCGGCCACAGCCATCCCGCCGTCGTCCGCGCGCTCAAGCAGCAGGCGTCGCAGCTCATCCACTGTTCCAACCTCTACTACAGCGAGCCACAGGGTCTGCTGGCGAAGAAGATCGTTGAACTGGCTGGCGCAGAGGGCAAGTGTTTCTTCTGCAACAGTGGCGCCGAGGCCAACGAGGCGCTCTACAAACTCGCGCGCAAGTTCGGTCACGACGAAGGCCGCTTCGAGATCCTCACGATGGAAGGCAGTTTCCACGGCCGCACACTTGCCGGCATCGCCGCCACCGGCCAGGACAAGGTGAAGAAGGGTTTCGAGCCGATGATGGCGGGTTTCAAATACGCGTCATTCAACAACCTCGACTCCGTTCGCGCCGCCGTGGGTCCGCAGACCGCCGCCATCCTGGTGGAGCCGGTCCAGGGTGAAAGCGGCATCCGGCCCGCAACCCCGGAGTTTCTGCGCGGCCTGCGCCAGCTCTGCAACGAGAAGAACCTGTTGCTGATGTTCGACGAGGTCCAGTGCGGCAACGGCCGGACCGGAAAGTTTTTTGGTTTCCAATCCATCGCGCCCGACGTCGTGCCCGACGCCTTCTCGATGGCCAAAGGCATCGGCGGCGGTTTCCCCATCGGCGCCATCTGGTCCAGCGCCGCGCGCAAGGTGAAGACCGCCGACGGCGAGAAGCCGCTCTGCGACATCCTCAGCCCCGGCACGCACGCCTCGACGTTTGGCGGCACCCCGCTGGCCTGCGCCGTCGCGCTCGCCGTCATCCGGACGGTCGAGGAGAAGAAGCTGATGGCGAAGGCCGCGGCACGCAGCAAGCGGCTCAAGCGCGGCTTGAAGGCGTTGCAGGCGAAATTCAAGTGCATCAAGGAAGTGCGCGGTCTTGGCCTGATGCTCGGCATCGAGTTGGATCGCGAGGTCAAGGACGTCGTTGCCAAATGCGCAGCGGCGGGGTTGTTGATCATCCCCGCCGGCACGCACACGTTCCGGTTTGTGCCGCCACTGACCATTTCGAACGCTGACGCGGATGCCGCGCTGGCCATTGTGGAGAAAGTATTGGAGCAACCATGAAACATCTGCTTTCCATCGAAGACCTGACAGTCAAACAGATCCGCGAGATTCTCGCGCTCACCAAGAAACTCAAGGCCTCGCGCGGCAAGCGCAGCCACCCGCAGCCGCTCAAAGGCCAGATATGGGCGCTCATCTTTGCCAAATTCAGCACGCGCACGCGCGTTTCGTTCGAGGTGGGCATCCGCGAACTGGGTGGCGATGCGATGTTCCTGTCAAACAACGACATCCAGCTTGGCCGGGGCGAGCCGATCGTGGACACCGCGCGCGTCCTGGGCCGGATGGTCCACGGTTGCATCATCCGCACGTATAACCAGAAGGATGTGGTGGATTTCGCCGCCACCAGCGGCATTCCAACCATCAACGCGCTCACCGACGACGAGCATCCGTGCCAGATCCTCGCGGACATTTTCACCATCGAGGAAAAGCTCGGCCCCATCCAGAAGAGAATCGTCTGTTTTATTGGCGACGGCGCCTGCAACGTGCCGGCCTCGTGGATTCTGGCCGCCGGCAAGCTCGGCTTCGAATTGCGCATCGCCGCGCCGCGCAAATACCAACCGTCGCCCGACCTGCTCAAGCGCGCGGGCGGGAAGATCATCGTCACCGACGATCGCGCGAAAGCTGCCGACCGTGCCGACGTGATCTATTCCGACACATGGATTTCGATGGGCAAGGAAGAAGAGGAAGCTCAGCGCCTTGCCGAGCTGGACGGCTACCAGATCAACGACCAGTTGCTGGCGCACGCCAGTCCGAAGGTCCTGGTGATGCACTGCCTGCCTGCCTATCGCGGCAAGGAAATCACCGACGACGTCTTCGAGCGTCACGCGGAAACCATCTTTGACCAGGCCGAGAGCCGGCTCCATACCCAGAAGGCCATCATGGCGTTGCTGGCGAAAGCGTGGAAGAAGTGATGCTCGGAGTGGTGGAGTGATGGAGTATTGGAGTAATGGAACGGCGGAATAAGAATCGCGGCTACATGCAGCTTAGGGTGTGGCAGGACGCCATCGAATTTTACCAGTTGTGCTGCGAGGTCTTCCGCCAGTTTCCCTATGAGTTGAAGCGCGTGGCTTCGCAGGGCATCGCCTCCAGCGATTCCGTCCACCGCAACATTGCCGAAGGCTACTGCCGCCGCTCGACCCGGGAGTATCTCCAATACCTCTACATCGCGCTCGGTTCGTTGGGCGAATCAGTGTCCGGCATCCATGTTTTTCATGGCGCAAAACAGATTTCAGACGCCGAGTTTGAACGGCTCGATTCTCTTGCTTACAAGCTCGAAAACGCCTGTTGAAACTAGTAGAAAGTCTGGAACGAAAACAAATGACTGGCGACTGGATTGACAACCTTATGGTCAAGGAAAGCAACGCGATCTACAACGCGGAGCCTTCCGCCTCCTGAACCCAACACTCCAAAACTCCAAAACTCCATTTCCACTTACTCCAATGAAAATCGTCCTCGCATACTCCGGCGGTCTTGACACCTCCGTCCTCCTTTCCTGGATCAAGGAAACTTACAACGCTGAGATGATCGCCTTCTGCGCCGACATCGGCCAGGAGGAAGAACTCAAGGGCCTCGACAAGAAGGCGAAGAAGACCGGCGCGTCGAAAATTTACATCGACGACCTCACCGAGGAGTTCGCGCGCGACTTCATCTTCCCGATGATTCAAGCCGGCGCGATCTACGAGAACCAGTATTTCCTCGGCACCAGCATCGCGCGGCCGCTCATCGCCAAGCGGATGATTGAAATCGCCCGCAAGGAAAACGCCGACGCTGTCGGCCACGGCGCCACCGGCAAGGGCAACGACCAGGTCCGCTTCGAGTTGACCGCCTATGCGCTGGAGCCGAACATCAAGGTCATCGCCCCGTGGCGCGAGGAACGGTTCCGGAAACAATTCCCCGGTCGCGCCGAAATGATCGCCTACTGTGCCGACAAGAACATCCCCGTCGAGGCAAGCGCCAAGAAGCCCTACTCGATGGACCGCAACCTCCTGCACATCAGCTTCGAGAGCGGCATCCTGGAAGACCCGTGGATGGAGCCGCCGAAAGACATGTTCAAGCTGAGCGTTGCGCCGGAGGATGCGCCGGCCAAGGGGGAATATGTCACGCTCGATTTCGTGCGCGGCGTTTGCGTCGCCGTCAATGGCAAGAAGCTCTCGCCTGCCAATGTGATGCGGATGCTGAACAAGCTCGGCGGCAAGCACGGCGTTGGCCGCGTGGACCTCGTCGAGAACCGGTTTGTCGGCATGAAGTCCCGCGGTGTCTATGAGACGCCGGGTGGCGCCATTCTCCATTCCGCCCACCGGCAGATGGAGACGCTGACGATGGACCGCGAGGTTATGCACCTGCGCGACTCGCTC
>JBAZIR010000237.1:0-9405 GCA_041651735.1 Verrucomicrobiia bacterium
CGTCTCGATCACCACGGACAACTGAAGCGCCTTGAGCATCCCTTTCAACTGGCGCAGTTCGGTGGCAGTGACGTTGAACGGATCGCAGTGCTGCACGTCCACCGACAGCGCAACGCCGTCGTAACCGCAGCCAGCGATCACCACCAGCGCGTCGTTGAGCCTGTGATGCGCGAAACCGTTTGTATTGTAGCCAAATCTCAAGTTCATCGGAAGCAATCCAATATCAAGCCTGCCACGTCTGTCATCGCGACCTGATCACGGCGCGTCGGCGACTGCGGGCCGGTGACGACAAACGTGGCTGGCGCGTCATCGCGGCCATGCGAGCCTTTGACCAACTCCGGCTTCGTCGGAATCCGAAGCAGCGGCCAGTCAAACCAAAGCTCGCACGGATCATAACCGGGTTTGCGGTGGATGTCTATGTGTCGTGCGAACGGCGGCGCCTTGCGCGACTCCAGCCACCAGTAGTAGGCGAACCACTTGTCGCGCGGAGCGACGGCGACCAGCTCGCCACTGCGCGGATGGTCGGGCTGCCGAAACTCGACGCCTGCTCCCGCCAACGCTCGCCGGGCCGGCTCGACGGCGTCCGGCTTGCAATAGATGTGCGCCACCTGATGATCCACCATCGCAAATGCAGCGCTTCGCTCGATGTCGAGGTATTCGCCGCCACCGATCTCGCGCACTGCGAGCAGACCGGCGTGACGCAGAAGTTGGTTCGGCAGAATCACACCGGTCACGGGCGTGATGGAGTATTCGGAGATCACAAACACCGTTGTTCCCGGCGCCGCCGCTGCGACGATTTCGGATACGAGGTCGTCCACGAGCTTCAAGTCGCGCGCCGTTCGCGGCGAGTCGGGGCCGTGTTTCTGAAAATGGTAATCGAGGTGTGGCAGATAGACCATCGTCAGGTCCGGCTGCTTCGTTCGCAGCGTCTGCGCGGCCGCGGCGGCAATCCAGCGGCTCGACCCGATGCCGGCCAGCGGTCCCCAGTAGTTGTGGAGCTTGAACTTGCCGATGGCATGGTACAGTTCTTCGTAGTAGCCGGCCGGTTTCGAGTAGCACCACGACAACATGCCGTGTTCGAGATGAATCGGCTTGGGCGTGATGACGATGTCGGCGTTGGCGTAGAGGCTGTGCTGCCAGAACAACACCGCGCAGGTCGCGGCGGGGTTGCGCTGCTTGAGGATGTCCCAGAGCCGCGGCGCTTGCACGAGTTTCGCGGGTTGCTCCCAGAACGCCACCTCCAGCTTGTCGCGGTCGAAAAGGCCGTTGGCGATGATGCCATGCACCGACGGCGGCTGGCCGGTGGTGAGCGTGGCCTGTGCCGCGCAGGTCACCGCTGGGAACGTTGGCGTCATCGGCGCGGTCCAGCCGCTGTCGGCAAGCCGCGACAGGGCGGGGCACTGCTCGATGTGTTGCGGCGCGAGCGCGGCAATGTTGATAACAAGGACCTTTGGCGAACTCATGGGGCACCTGCTACGTAACGTAAAGCCGACGCGCCGTCAACCACGCTGGCAGCGCAAGTGCAGCGACGGCGACGCCGAGCCACGGTGTCGCCAGTGTTCCGACGAAGACACCGTCGAGCAGCGGAATCGCCAGCAGCATCGCCTTGATGACGGTTTGCAGGCGCGGCACGGCGACTTCGCGGGCGCTGATAAGGCTGATGACGACAACCCACACCATCATGAACGCTGCGAACGGCAGCGCCTTCATGCTTGCTGCCGGCGCAGCGCACGCGCCGAGCAGCACGTTGCCGAAGCGGCACGCGCCCATGTTCAACGGGCCGACGATGCGGACCGACTTGAGACCGAAGTTGTAAGTCACCACCAGAAGCACCAGCGCCGATGCCGTCATGGCCGCCATTGTGCCGGCGGCGCCTGCCAACAAAACGCCGGCCACGAGGAGCACGACCGCCAGCGTGACGGCTGTTTTGGGCGCAACCTGGCCGGACGGCAGCGGACGTTTTGGGCGCTCGACGCGGTCCAGTTCGATATCACACCAGTCGTTCAACACGACACCGCCCGCGTAGAGACACACCGAGCTAAACGCGAGGAGCGCGATGGTTGTTGGCGCTGGCGATGAGAGGCTGACCGCCGCGCAGCCGGTGAAGACGTTGGTAGCCGCCGTGAAGAGATTCGGCGCACGCACCAACTGGAGATAACTTCTGACCGGCATGATTGATGAGCAAGGATATTGCCCGATTACGTGCAGCGACGAAAGCAAATCCTGCCGGCAGCGGGCCCATGAGGGAGAGGGATTCCAAACTCACTCGCTGCGTTTGACGCGAAGAGCGGTGCTAGGCTGAAAGCTCGCGCCGCCTATGCGTCGTGCGCCACCTGTGTTATGGAACCGGTGCCGGCAGGTGGTTGTTCAGATGTGGCTCGGATTCGTCTGCTTGTCGGAGAGATGCTTCTCCAGCTTTCCTGCCGGCCGACGGCTGATGGCCGAGAGTTTTTCCTTAATCTCTCGACAATCGCCAAGGCCAGTTCCAAAATCCGAATCAACCCCGCCGGTGTGAAATGCTGGCGAAGGTGGAACTTAAGAATGTTGTTCAACGATGTCGCACGTCATGTCTAAACTCTCGTTCGAAGCTGGAGACAGGGTGCGCGTACTACGAGTTCCGCCTTCGGTTGAGGATCGGATGCCGGAGGGCACTCGCCAGATATTCCACCGTTGCGTTGGCAAGGTTTTGCGCGTGGATGGATTTGGCAAATACGGTCACTTGGAGTTGAATGTAAAGGACGATGGCTCGCAGTTGCCCGCCGGCTGCGGCCATACGATGTGGATTGAGCCCGAGTTCGTCGAGCATGTCTGTTCAGCGGCAAACGAAGGCTAACATGTCAAACAGGAAAGCGAGTAGCTGTCAGGCATTTCTTCACGTCTTATGAAAAGGAAAGCCATCCAGCCATGTTGACCTGTATTCCACAGTCTCTCTTCTCATGGGATTTCCGAGTTGCGGGGGCATCTTCCGGCCCGGCAGCACTCACGTTCGACTTCCTCACGGAGCAGGGCAGCGTTTCGCTTGGCGGCATTGAGTTTTCTGTCCGCAAGCACGGATTGCTCAGCGGGCATTGGACGCTGGAGCGCGACGGAGTCCCTTGCACCGACGCCCAAAAACCGAACGCAATGTTTCGCTCTTTTGAGGTTCGATCTGGCGCCACATTGCTCACTCTCAGCGCGAACTCTGCGTTCACCCGATGTTACGACATGATTGCCAATGGCTCCGTGGTTGGCACGATACGGCCAGTTCATCCCTTCACCCGCCGTGCGTCCATCGAGTGCAATCCTTCAGTGCCTGAGCTTGTCCAGCTATTCTCATTCTGGCTTGCTGTTCTCACCTGGCGGCGAGCGGCAAGGAATAGCAGCGACGCAGCATGAACTCCATGAAACTGGAAATGCTTTGCACGCGGGCTGCTGCACGGACGGCAAACGCGACAACTGACGGGGCGCTTCGTGGCTAGACGACGCCGACGCGGCTGATGCGGGAGAGCAGGACGATGCCGAGGGTCTGGAAGATGAAGTTGGGGACCCAGACGATGACTTCGGGGTAGAACTGAGGGCGGTTGCTGAGGGCTTCGGCGACGATGACGAGGAAGTAGTAGGCAAAAGCCAGCGCCAGCGACCAGGCGATGCCAATGGAGGTTTCGCGGCGTTGGGAGCGGATGCCGAAGGGGATGGCGATCATGGCGAAGGCCAGGCAGGAGAAGGAGGTGGCCCATTGGCGGTGGGCGCGGACGACGTAGGGGCTGGGGTTGATGCCGCGTTGCCTGAGATGGACGATGGCGGCAACCAGTTCAGTGAAGGTGAGGTGGTTGGTATCGCGCCGGACCCGCTTGGCCTCGATCATGGGCGCGATGTCCATCGTGAGCTTGTAATCCGCGGCGATGACGCCGGGGCGGATGCGCTGCGGGTTGTTGGGATCGTTGGGGTCGTGAATCTCGGTCTTGACGTTGTGCAGTGCGATGTCGATCTTCTTGTGGGGAAGGTCGGGATGGAGTTCGCCGTGGGTGGCGCGGATTTTCTGGATGACGCTGCCGTGTGCGTCGAGCTGGTAGATGCTCACGTCGCGGATGCGCTCGTCCTTGCTGTCGCTGACGTAGATGAGGTAGCCGGGGAAATCGTCGTTGAAGCGGCCCGGTTCGAGCAGCGCTGTGGGGTGGCTCAGGCCGAGGTTGGAGAGACCTTGTTTGAAGGCGGCCTTTAGCAACGGCGCCTGCTGGAGGTTGAACTGGAGACAGACGAGGGAGAGAAGGAACGCGGCTGCCAGCACGGGCGCGATGAGTTGCCAAAAGCTCTGGCCACAGGCGCGCATGGCGCTGATCTCATTGTCGGCGGAGAGGCGGCTGAACACCAGCAGGCAGGCGGTCATCATGCCCATCGGCAACGAGAAGGTCAGTACGAACGGCACGAGGTAGAGCAATTGCTTCAGGACTGCTCCCACGGGCACTTGCTTGGTGGAGAGCAGTTCCAGCAGTTGTTTCAGGGCGTTGCCGGTCAGCAGGATGACACTGAACACTGCCACCGCCACGATGAGCGTGAACAGGATCTGCCGTGCAATGTAACGCTGGAGAATGTTCACCGGCTTAGTTCACACCGAAGCCCTTGTCGGTCTTCGTGGGTTTCAATTGCTTCTGGATTTTCAACTGTTTGATCTGGCGTTCAAGACACCGGAGCAGCTTTTGCAGCCGCAGCCGCAGGTCGAGCATTTCCAGGAGCTGCTGTTTCTGGCGGAGATCGGTCACGAGCGTGAACGATACCAGGTCGGCCATCGTTTCCGCGTCGCCCAGGGCGGCGAGCGCCTGGAGAAGCCGCTTGGGGACGGCCTTGCCGGCGGCGGCTCGGAGATGGGCCAGCTTGCCGACGCGCGCGGCCAGTTCATCTGTTTCGGCATCAGGCTCGTGCGTGGTCTCCAACGGCTCGATGACGGCGATGGGGTAGGGCGTGTCCGGCAGGAATTCCCTGAAGCGCACACGACGCAAGCCTTGGAGCAGCAGGTTCGAGGTGCCGTCGGGCAACTGGAACGAGGCGCTGATGATGCCGACACAGCCGATATCGTAAGGCCGCGGTCCCGACTGGCTGGCCGCCGGCTTCTGGCGCATCAACGCAATGCAGAACATCCGGTGCGTTTCCAGAGCATCCTTCAGCATCCGGCGATAATGCGGCTCGAAAATATGCACCGGCAACACGGCCTGTGGAAACAGGATCGCGTTCGGCAAGGCCATGACGGCGATTTCATCAGGCAATTTCACCACGATTCACAATAGCGGCTCCGGCGTTGCGCGCAAGCCTTGGGTTTGGGGGAAACGCGACTTGTGTGTGGCTTGGCGTTCGGCAGATCACCCGGTGTGCCATATGCCATACGCGTCACGCATTGCGTTTCACGAAGTTCACATCCAACTCCCGCGCCGCCTTCACCTCGTCCACGCGCGTTACCGGCATCGTGAATGGCGCGTTGTGCAGCGTCTCGGGGTTGTGCGCGATCTCTTCCGCAATCTGGCGCATGGCAGAGATGAACCGGTTGAGCGTCTCGCGGCTTTCGGTTTCCGTCGGCTCGATCATCAGCGCCTCTGGCACCGTCATCGGAAAATAAATCGTCGGCGCATGGAAACCGAAATCCAGCAGCCGCTTGGCGATATCGCGCGCGCTGGAACCCTGCTTCTTCTGGAGCTTGGCCGAGAGAACGGTCTCGTGCATGCACGCTTGCGGGAACGGGTCGTCGTAAAGGTCTTTCAGCTTCTTCTTGATGTAGTTGGCGTTGATAATCGCAACTTCTGACACGCGACGCAGACCTTCAGCGCCGTGCGCGAGGATATAGGTGAGCGCGCGGATCAGGATGCCGGTGCTGCCGTAGAACGTGCGCATCTTGCCGATGGTCTGCGGCCTGTCATAACTCCACAACAGCGTTCCGTTCGCGGCGTTGCGCGCGATGCGCGGCGTCGGAAGAAACGGCTCCAGCGATTTCTTTACGCCGACCGGGCCGGCTCCGGGGCCGCCGCCGCCGTGCGGGGTGCCGAACGTTTTGTGAACGTTCAAATGAACTACATCGAAACCCATGTCGCCGGGTCGCGCGAGACCGACGAGCGCGTTGAGGTTGGCGCCGTCGTAGTAAAGCAGCGCGCCGGCCTTGTGCGCCATGGCGGCGATTTCCAGAATATGGGTCTCGAAGACGCCGTGAGTGCTCGGATTGGTGAGCATGACGGCGGCGACTTCTTCGTCGAGCACTTCACGGAACTTCTCGATGTCCACCTCGCCTTGCTTGTTCGATGGCACGGTCACGACCTGGTAACCGGCCAGATGTGCCGACGACGGATTGGTGCCGTGGGCGGAGTCGGGAACAATCACCTTGCGGCGCGGGTTGCCACGGGGGTATGATAAGCACGTATCAGCAGCAGGCCGGTCAGTTCACCGTGCGCGCCGGCGGCCGGTTGAAGCGTGAACGCATCCATGCCGGTGATCGCGCAGAACGTTTGCTCCAGCAGGTCGAACGCGGCGAGCACACCCTGTGTCGTGGACGCCGGCTGATACGGATGCACGTTGGCGAAACCCGGCAACGACGCGATGCGGTCGTTGATCTTCGGGTTGTACTTCATCGTGCACGAGCCGAGCGGATAGAAATGCGTGTCCACGCTGAAGTTGAGCTGGCTCAGGCGCGTGACATGGCGGACGACGTCTATTTCGCTGACTTCCGGCAGCTCGGCTTCGAGTTGGCGCAGACAATCCTGCGGCACGAGTTCCGTCAGCGGTTTCGCAGGCGGGTCGAAGGCCGGCAGCGAACAGGCGCGGCGGCCGGGCGACGAGAGATCGAAAATGAGCGGTTCTTTCATCGCGGTTAAACTTTCTGGCTGGCGGCGCGACCCAGCGCTTCGGCAAGCCGCTCGATGTTGGCGGTGGACTTGGTTTCAGTGACGCACACGAGCAAATCGCGCTCCATGGCGGCGTCGAAGCGGCCCAACGGCAGGCCGGCGAGAATGCCGTCGCGCTCCAGCCGGTCGCAGATCGTTTGCGCCGGGGCCGGGCAGGTGACGACGAACTCGTTGAAAAACGGCGCGCGGGGAAATTTCAGCGCGAAGCCGGGCACGCGGCTGATGGCCCCGGCGGCTTGGTGGCTCCGGCGCAGGTTCAGCTCGGCGATCTCGCGCATGCCGCGTTTGCCGAGCAGCGAGAGAAAAATGGCAGTTCGCAACGCCATCAGCGACTGGTTGCTGCAAATATTCGACGTGGCCTTCTCACGGCGGATATGTTGCTCGCGCGCTTGCAGCGTCAGACAGAACGCCTCCCGGCCTTCGGTGTCCACGCTGCGGCCGACGATGCGGCCGGAAATCTTGTGGATCAGTTGTTTGGAACTGGTCAGGAAGCCGACATACGGTCCGCCGTAAGCGACCGGAATGCCGAGCGGCTGGCCTTCGCCGATAGCGAGGTCGGCGCCGTATTCGCCGGGCGGCTTGATCACGCCGAGCGAGATCGGGTTGACGACGGCGACGAACCACGCGCCTTTCGATTTGATCATCTCGCCGGCGCGCTGCATGGGCTCGATGCAGCCGAAGAAGTTTGGCGACTGGAGCAGCACGGCGGCGGTGTTCTCGTTGACGGTGGCGGCGAGCGCATCGAGGTCGGTCAAGCCATCGCGTGTTGGCAGTTCGACAATCTGCACATCCATACCGGCAGTGTAGGTTTTGAGAATCTGCCGGTACTCCGGATGCACGGCGCTGGAAATGACGATGCGGTTGCGCTTCGGGTGCGCATTCAACGCGAGATAGGCGCTTTCGCCGACGGTCGTGCCTCCGTCGTAGAGCGAGGCATTGGAGACGTCCATGCCGGTGAGCGCGCAGATGAGCGACTGGTATTCGTAAAGCAGTTGCAGCGTGCCTTGGCTCGCCTCGGCCTGATACGGCGTGTAGGCGGTGTACAGCTCGCCGCGTGAGACGAGGTGGTCGATGGCGCTTGGAATGAAGTGCTCGTAAGCGCCGGCGCCGAGGAACGACGTGAGCGCGTCGAGCGGTGTGTTACGGGCCGCCATCGCGCCGAGTTCGCGCTGCAATTCCGATTCGGACATCGCCGCCGGCAGTTCCATCTTGAACTGGCGCAACGAAGCCGGAATCGCCGCGACCAGTTCGTCGAAGCTTGCGACGCCGATCTCGCGCAGCATTGCGCTCAAATCAGCTTCGGTGTTGGGAATGTAGTCCATGGGAATAGCGGATTCGGAGTGTGAAATGGGGAGTGGATTGGCGTGGGGAATGCGACAATCGATTTCGCATCCCGCAATCCGCAAACCGCATTCGGTTTACTTCTCTTCCTCTTCGTCCTCGTCCTGGCTTTCCTTCTCGCTGAGGATTTCCTCGTAGTCGCTGTCGCTGAGCAATTCCTCGATCTCCGCCGGGTCGGCGAGCTTCATCTTAAAGAGCCAGCCTTTGCCGAAAGCGTCCTCGTTGACGACGGCGGGGTCGTCGAGCGCGGCTTGGTTGACCTCCGTGACCTGGCCGGAGAGCGGCGCGTAAATATCGCTGGCGGCTTTCACCGACTCGACAACGGCGCACTCGGTGCCGGCTTCGATTTCGTCGCCGACCTTCGGCAGGTCGAGATAAACGATGTCAGTCAACTCCTCCTGTGCGAAGTCGGTCAGGCCGACGGTGGCGGTGGCCTTGTCTTTGCTCAGCTTCACCCACTCGTGGCTCTCCGTGTATTTGAGGTCGCTAGGGACGTTCATGATGTTCTATCCGTTTTTTCGGTAAATTGGTTTCGTTACGATGGTGGCCGGGAATCGCTTCCCACGAATCTCGACCTCCAACATCTGCCCGCTTGCCTCGCATGCCAGCGGCACATAACCCATGCCGATGCCGACACCCAGCGACGGCGACTGCGTGCCGCTGGTTGCTTCACCCACAACGTGTCCGGCGGCCACCAGCGGATAATGTGGCCGTGGCGGCGCGCTCCTTCCGTTCATGCGAAACGCAACGAGCGTTTTGCTCCTGCCAGAAAGTGTTTGGCGTTGCAAGTGTTCTTTTCCGACGAACGCAGGTTTGTCGAGCGCAACGAACTTCGACAGCGCCGCTTCGATGGGCGAGGTCTCCTCGTCCAGCTCGTGGCCGTAAAGCGGATAGCACATTTCCGTCCGCAACGTGTCGCGGGCGCCAAGGCCGCATGGCTTCACATTTTGTTTCAGCAACAACTCCCACACCGCTGCCGTTGTCTCCGCCGGGATGACCATCTCGAAACCGTCCTCACCCGTGTAGCCGGTCCGCGCGACGAGCACCTTCTGGCCAGCGAGCGATTTCCAGACGATGCGATTGCGTTTCACCTCGGTTGCGATGCCTGGCAGCAGCGCCTCCATCACGGCCGCGCTGCGGGGGCCTTGCACTGCAATCGCGCCTGCATCGTCGGAACAGTTTTTGATCTCGAGTTCGGGGGGGG
>JBAZIR010000238.1:0-9393 GCA_041651735.1 Verrucomicrobiia bacterium
TTTAGCGCCATCTATGACGGCAAACCTCTGGGCGCGATGCTCCGTCAGACGGTGCGCAAACAAACGCGCGTGCTGGACAAGCAGCGCAGCGAGCACACATTGATATGGGAGGATGCCACAACGGGTTTGCAGGTGCGTTGCATCGCAATCGAATACAGCGACTTTCCAGCCGTGGAGTGGGTGTTGTGGCTTAAGAATACCGGCAAGACCGATACACCGATCATCCAGAACATCCTGCCGTTCGACATCACGCTCGATCCGCCCACCAATGAAGGCGCCCACAGGCTTTTCTACGCGGATGGCTCACATCAGAGCAGTGCGGAGTTTGGATTGTACGAAACGGAACTCCTGGCAGCGGGTGACACGTTCCGTCTCTCTTCATTCGGCGGCAGATCGTCCGAAGGCCACTTGCCGTTTTTCAATGTGGCGAAGCCGGACGGCGGCGGAGTGATCGCGGGCATTGGCTGGACCGGCCAGTGGGCAGCGACGTTTCAGCGGAATCGCGCCAGGGCTTTGCAAGTGCGCGCCGGCATGGAGATCACGCGGCTGAAGCTGCACCCGGGCGAGGAAATTCGCACGCCGGCGGCGTTGTTGCTGTTCTGGTCGGGCGCAGACCGCCTCCGCAGCCAGAATCTGTTGCGGTCACTGTTGCTGGAGCATTACTCACCCACTCCGGGCGGCAAACGCGTCGAGCTGCCGATCGCCGCATCGCCCCACCACACCATCGGGTTCGAGAAGACCAGCGAGGCTAACATGCTGGAGGGCATCCGGAATGTCGCGCAGCATAAACTGCCCCTTGATGCGTGGTGGATCGATGCCGGCTGGATCAACTGCGGTACTCAGAACTGGGCGCGAAGCAATGGCAACCTCAGTCCCGATCCCGTGCGCTATCCCAACGGCCTGAAACCCGTCGCGGACGCAGTTCATCGCAATGGCTTGAAGTTCGTGCTCTGGTTCGAACCCGAGCGGGTGATGCCGGACACCGAGGTCTTCCGCGACCACCGTGACTGGTTGATCCAGCCGCCGCCGAATCTGCCGTTTGATCTGTCCTATATGCAGAGGGCGGGCTTCCACCTGCTGGACCTTGGCAGCCGCGACGCGCTGGAGTGGTTGAAGGCAAAAATCGGCGGCATGATCGAACAGATCGGAGTGGACGTCTATCGTCAGGACTTCAACATGTATCCGCTCGATTACTGGCGCGCGGGTGAACCGGCTGACCGGCTCGGTATGCGCGAGATCAAGTATGTGATGGGACTCTATGAATTCTGGGACGCGCTGCGGCAGCGCTTTCCGAATCTGCTGATCGACAACTGCGCGAGCGGCGGACGGCGGATTGACTTTGAAATGCTGCGGCGGTCCGTCGTGCTGTGGCGTAGCGATATGTGCTGGCCGAACTACGATGCCATGCAGAGCATGACTTGGGGCTTGTCGCACTGGATTCCAATCCACGGTGTGGGCTCGAACACGACCAGTCCGTATGGGTTCCGCAGCGGCATGGGCGCGACTGCCACCTACAGCCTCAATTATTACAACGACCCCGCTGTTTGGGAGACAGCCGCCAAGCTTCTCAACCAGTATAAGAGCATCCGTCATCTCTTCACCGGCAACTTCCACCCGCTGACACCCTACAGCTTGAAACGTGACGCGTGGATAGCCTGGCAATTCCAACGCCCCGATCTCGGCGAGATCCTTGTCCAAGCCTTCCGTCGCGCTGATGCGAAATCCGAGACGCTCAATGTGAAGCTCCACGGCCTCACGCCTGACGCGCGCTATGAGGTGAAGAACCTCGACGGGGTGTCAAAAACACGCACGGGGCGCGAACTCTCAGCGGGATTTGCCATCACGCTGAAGAACAAATCTGCAGCGGCCGTGTTTATTCTGCGAAAGGTGCGGCCATAAGGCGTCTCCGGTCGCAGAAGCCTGCTCTCAAAAATGACCGCGCAATTTGGCGGAGTTCGTGATAAAAACACGGGCCGTTGAAAGGAGTGTTTCCGATGACAGACATCTCTCGTCGCGCCATGCTGAAACTAGGAACCGCCGGAGTCGCGGGATCTGCATTACCCTCACTCGCATCAGGAAGCGAAAAGACCAAAAAAACGGGCGATGGTCTCTGCAACGCTGCCGTCAACATCCGCGCCCATCAACTGATGAGCCTCGTTTGCATCCACGGCGGCGCGAAATGTCCGCAGATGGAGGCGGCAAAGGCGCGGGAGGTTCTGGATCGGCTCGCTGCCGATCCGACGACTGCAATTCGCCTGATGTCGAACGCGGACGAGATTCCGCATTACACGACGATCAAGACAACCGCCCAAGCCTCCCCCGACACGCAGGAGGTGTTGAATCGCAAGCGCGATCTCGACGTGCTTCAGAGACTCGGCCTCGCACCCGGGGACACGCGTCGTGCCCGATATCTTTACGAGCTGTTGTTCCAGCGGGTGGAGACCCCGAAAGGCATCTGCTCTCATGACACCCCGGGATGGGAAGGCTGCCCGTTGGCGAAAAGCGGCACGTATGAGCGAGTGCGCAAGCAAGGATGGAAAGCGGTGGTTCATTCGCGGACGGACCAGGAACGCGAGCAATACCGCCGCCGTAATGTCCAGTGCATCGAGACAGGCAAGCGGCTTTTCGTGCGACCGCACCATTTGATGTGCCTGTCCTGCTGGTATGCGGGCGGCAAGAACAAGTCGCCAAGGCCGAACGACACGTTGTTCGAAATCTGGCAGCGCATTCGCCGTGAACCCGATGTGCCCATCACGCTCGTTGAGGGCACATGCATGGCCTGTGACTGCTGCGACGGTTTTCATCCGTCCAACGGACGTTGCGTACATTCGTGCGGGCTCATTCGCGATTACAAGAAAGACCTGGATGTGCTCCAGAAGCTGGGTCTGATGCCAGGCGCGACGATGAAGGCGCGTGAGTTGTACGCACTGTTGTTCGAGCGCATTCCATCTACGCGCGACATCTGCGCCTTCGGAGATGGCGTCGTGCGCTCCGAGGAGTGGAAGCTATGCGGCGGCCCCGACGGCAATTCCGGCTACACCGCAACACGACGAACCGGAATCTTCAGCAGTGATCGCTCATAGCGCCAATCAGCACTCCACTTAAACAGGCCATTCCAGAAAACTCGCAGAGGACCCTCTGATGAACAAGACCTTGACCTATCTGTCTCTTGCAACCGCCCTGCTTCTCGGCGATGTCATTGCTGGAGACGCCCCCCAAACTCCAGTGTGGCTGGACGCTGCACCGCTGACGAAACGAACTGCGGTCATCAATCTGGATGGCGGAGCCTTCGTGCGGGTGGACGTGCTGGGCGAACGGTTATTTCGCGTCCGCTACAGTAAAACGGGGCGCTGGACGGAATCGGGGCTGAACCGCTACGGCATTTTTGCCACCGCCTTTCCCGATGTTGCATTCAAACAGACGGAAGCCAACGGCGTTTTCACTCTTGCCACGAAACAGGCACGACTCACTGTTGCTCGCAAGGACGGAGCCATCACCCTGGCAGGCACCGATGGGAACCCGCTGACTCAACAGGCTCCGCCCCGCTATGAAGCCAACGGTGGCTATGACATCCGGTTCTCCCTCTCTCGCGATGAACGCATTTATGGACTCGGCGACGTCAGCCGCGAGAACATCATGCGCCGGGGCGGCGTCTATGAGTTCTGGGTTCGGAACGTGAAAGCCTACGCCCCGATTCCGATGATGTTGAGCAATCGCGGATGGGGCCTGCTGATGAACACCACCTGGCGAAACACGATGGACATCGGGAAAAGCGAACCGGACCAGATCGTGTGCTCCGCGGCCCGGAGCGATCTCGATTACTATCTGTTTTGCGGCGCCGACTTTCGAAGCTTGCTCGACACATACACGTCGTTCAGCGGACGTCCCGCGCTGTTGCCGGTCTGGGGATACGCCTTCACCTACGTCTGCAACGAGAACATCGACGCTTTCAACATGATGAATGAGGCGCTCACATTCCGGCGCGAACACATGCCGTGCGATGTCATCGGGCTTGAGCCTGGCTGGATGTCCAAGAACTACGACGGCACCACCGCCAAACAGTGGCATCCGCAACGTTTCCCGATTCCCAAGTGGGCGCCCAAGGGACCGCACACGTTCCTCGGCGCGCTCAAGCGCAAGGGATTCAAGCTCAGCCTCTGGCTTTGCTGCGATTACGATCTGGGCATTTACGAGGAACAGTTGCTGACCGGCAAGAAACCAATTCCCGCTGCCCACTCAAAAGCTGCTGCGCCAGCGGGCGATCCTGACGATTTTGAAAAAGACGAGCACCTGAACAAGCCGAAGGGGGCGAAAAAGAAGGCGCCGGCAAAGGATGCGGCATCGCAGACATCAGAGCCATGGTTCGAGCATCTGAAGAACTTCGTCGATCAGGGCGTCTCAGCCTTCAAACTCGACGGTGCTTACCAAGTCATCGAGCACGCCGGGCGCAAATGGGCCAATGGCATGACCGACGAGGAAATGCACAACCTCTATCCCGTGATCTATGCCAAGCAGATGGCGCGCGGATTCGAGGAACACACCGGGCGTCGTTCCATGGTCTACTCCGCAGGCGGTTACGCAGGCGTCCAACAGTTCGTCGCCACTTGGGCCGGCGATACGGGAGGCGGGCCGAAGCCGCTGGCCTCCATGTTGAATCACGGCTTCTCAGGACATTCCAATCACTCCTGCGACATGGATGTTTTCAGTCTCGAAGGCATCCACTTTGGTTTTCTCCAGACGTGGGCGCAACAGAACAACTGGGCCTATTGGCGTCAGCCGTGGCTTTTGGAAGATGCGCAGATCGCCGCGTTCCGCTTCTATGCACAGTTGCGTTACAAGCTGCTGCCCTATCTCTACTCGACAGCCGCCGAGGCCGCATTGACAGGTTATCCGGTCATGCGCGCAATGTCCCTGGCTTACCCGGATGACCCGGCATGGGATACCAGCTTGGGGCAATACATGCTGGGCGATTTCCTGTTGGTTTCAGCCTTTTCTAAAGTAGTCCGTCTGCCCAAAGGCGAGTGGATCGATTTCTGGAGCGGCAAACACATCGCCGGACCGGTGACGATTCCCGTTCAAATCACCGCCACGCAGGGTGGCGCACTGTTGGTGAAGAGTGGCGCCATCATTCCCACATGGCCCGCGTATGACCACGTCGAGAAAGGCTGGTCACCCGAAGTCGGGTTGCTTGTTTATCCCGCCGCCAGCAGCGCCTTCATGCTGTACGAAGATGACGGAACAAGCCTCGCCTATCGCAAAGGCAAATTCGCCCGGACGCGCCTCACTTGCGAAACAAACGGGAAGACCGTCAAGATGACCATCGGCGGACGCGAAGGCAATTACACCGGGATGCCGGCGACGCGCAATTTCACAGCAACCATCCATTTGCCAGCCCGTCCGAAAACCGTCACACTCGACGGCGCTGCCACCACAGACTGGCAGTGGAACGACACGGCCTCCGCTGCCACGATCAAGATTCTCGCGTGCGGCAAGGTGGCCAGAGTCTTGGTGTGCGAATAACCTATAGTCGTGCCGTCGGCGTGAACCTGATGAACCTGACATCATCCTACATGAACATGAAAACCCCTTCTCTACTCGTCTTGGCGCGAGTCGCTGTTGCGCTCACCATTGTCATGTCCGTTACGTCTGCCTTCGCCGCGCCTGCGCCAAAAACTCCGCCGCTCCGTGCCGGCGCGGCGGCCATCGACATCACGCCAAAACAGTTCCCGCTCAACATGCCGGGCGGTTTTAGCGCAAACATGGCCGCGAGCGCGCACGATCCGCTTCATGCTCGCGCGCTGGTGCTCGACGACGGCGCCACCACGCTCGCGATGGTCATCGTGGACAATCTTGGTGTGGCCCCTGAAGCGGCCAAAGACGCGAAAGCTCTCGCCTCGCAACGCTGTGGCATCAAACCTGAGAACATCCTTGTTTGCGCGACCCACACCCACAGCGCGCCGTCGTCAAACTCCACCAACGGACCTCCCCCAGCCGTCGCTTATCGCAAAGTTCTGGTCGAGGGCATTGCCGAATCCATCGTCCGCGCTCATGGCACGCTGCGGCCCGCTGCCGTCGGCGCTGCTGCGCATCCGTTGCCGGAGGAAGTCTTCAACCGTCGCTGGTTCCTCAAGCCCGGCAAGATGCCTTTGAATCCATTCGGCAAGATGGATCAGGCAAAAATGAATCCCGGCACGAGTCCCGATGTGCTCGACCGCCCCGCCGGCCCGACCGACCCCGATATCACGGTTCTCTCCGTGCAGGACGCGAGGCGCAAACCGCTCGCGCTCCTCGCCAACTACTCGCTTCACTACGTCGGCCATACGCCGAGGGGCATGGTGTCGGCGGATTACTACGGTGAGTTTGCAAGGCTCATGCCCTCGCGGGTCAATGGTGACACGAACTTCGTCGCCATGATGTCCAATGGCACCTCCGGTGACATCAATAACATCCCGTTCCTCGTCACCCGCCCGCCGCGCGAGCCGTTCGAACAGATCCGCATCATCGCCCAAAAGGCCGCTGACGCCGCATGGTTTGCGCTCCGAAAGATTGAAAAACACACCTCCAACGCGCGCCTCGGCATGATTCAACGCGAAGTTACACTCCGCTTCCGCCGTCCCACCGCCGAACAAGTCGCCGCCGCCAAGGCTGTGCTCGCCATCAAGGGCAAAGCGGAACGCGAGAAACTCCCGCGCCTCGCCGAGAGCTACGCGCGCAGCACCATCGCAGCCGAACAGCGCAAGGAGGAAACGCTCACGGTGATTCTCCAGGCCATCCGTATCGGAGACGTCGCCATCTGTGGAATTCCGTTCGAGACTTTCTGCGAGATCGGCCTCGACCTGAAAAAGCGCAGTCCGTTTCCTCGCACAATGGTCATCGGACTCGCCAATGGCCGCCACGGCTATCTGCCGACGCCTGAGCAGCACAAACTCGGCGGTTATGAAACCTGGATCGGCACCTGCAGTGTCCAGGAAGACGCTTCCGCCATTCTCACCAACAATCTGCTCGAAATGCTCACCGAACTCGCCAAATCAAAATGAAATTCCCGTTTACAAGCCACAGACATTCACACGCAAACACTGCGCTCTTCGCCCTGGCAACTTTCCTGCTCGCACCGCTGACCCCGCTCGCCGAGGAAGCCACGATTCGAGGCGAGCCGGTGATCAAAGATGATTTTGAACGATGCACGCCCAAAGACAAAATCCTGGGCGACGAGAACCGGCGCGGCTTCTGGAACCTGCGCTACAAGTCCTGGGGCGACAATCATCTGCTCACCGCCAATCCGGAAGCACCGGACATCACTTACGACCCGGCCTTGAAAGGCTGGTATGATATTGAAGTGGAATCCCGCGCCACCGACCGCGCGGGCGGCTTCGGTTTGAAACTGTCGTCGGAGGCGCAGTTCACCGTTCTCAGCGTGCCGAATGAGGGCGCGACCGCAAAGAAGCACTTCAACGTTTGGGTGCCGTTTCGAACAAATGTCAGGCTGGATGACGAGAAGCTCATTCTTCGCTACACCGGCAAGGCTGTTTACATTGACTCGTTCAAGTTCATCCCCATCGGCAAGTTCACCAAATTCCAACCGCTGGCTGCGAACAAGCCGGGGCCTTCCACCGGGGTCATCTGCAAGCAAATGGGCCGATACATCGGCTGGCCAACCATTGTCAGGACATCCAAGAACGAGTTGATCGTGACCTTCTCCGGGGATCGCGACGCGCATGTCTGTCCCTGGGGAAAGACGCAAATGGTCCGGTCCACCGACAACGGCCGAACCTGGTCCGACGTCTACACCATCAACAGCACGCCCCTGGATGACCGGGACACCGGCATCATCGAGACAAGCAAGGGAACCCTGCTGGTCAGTTGGTTCACATCGCTGTATTTCGACCGGCCGGCCTTCATGCGGAGTTCCTGGAGACAGCATACGGCCAAAATCGGCCCCGAAACGCGAAAGCAATGGCTCGGCTATTGGGTGCGCCGCTCCGAAGACAACGGCAAGACCTGGGGCTCCCCATCCCGGACAACCGCGTGCGCTCCGCACGGTCCGATCCAGTTGAAAGACGGCCGGCTGATTTATGTCGGCACCGGCGATGGAATCGTTGTCGAGGAGTCCAAAGACGACGGCGTCACATGGCGGAAAATTGCCAATGTGCCCTCGCCCGCTTCGTTCTACCCGGAGGAACCGCATGTCGTGGAGTGCAGCAGCGGACGTCTCGTGGCCATGTTTCGGAATGAACACCCGGATGAGTCCCGGCGGTTCCTCCTCCAGTCGGAAAGCGAAGACGGCGGCAAAACCTGGAGCATGATTCGTCGCACGGAAATGTGGGGTTACCCACCGCATCTCATCCGGTTGAACGATGGACGACTGCTGATGGTTTACGGACACCGCCGCAAACCCTATGGACAGCGCGCCTGCCTTTCCCGCGACAATGGCCAGACGTGGGACCTCAAGAACGAGATCGCACTGGTTGACAATGCGCCGGACGGAGATTTGGGTTATCCGGCTTCCGCGCAACTCAGCGATGGAACCATCCTGACCATCTACTACCAAAAGGACCAGCCTGGCGAAAAAACGTGCCTGATGGCCACGCATTGGCGTCTGCCCGCGGCAAAATGAGAGTGAACGAATGACTTCGTGAACAATATAATTCTCATCGTCGCCGCCCTCCTGCTGTCTCCGGTGCTCGGCGCCAGTCCGGCCCACGCACAAGCGCCGCAAACACTTCTTCCGCCCGACTGGAATGCCAGGCAGGCCGGCGACCGCGTGATGGAAAGACTGATCAATGTCTCAACGCCGCAGGTCAAAGGCGCGCATGATGCTGCACTGGTGCTCGCGGACGACCGCGCTTATATCGTCGCCGAAGCGAATGATGCGCGGCCTGGAGAGGCTGCGGACTGGCCGTTCGTATATGTGACGCTGTCGGTGGTAAATCTGAAGACGCTCTCCATCGAGAAGCACATCAACTTCGCCCGCGGCGAGCAGGCGTTTGAAAACGAAACACTGCCGCCGGGGGCGTGCTTTGTGCCGCGCATCATCCAGAAGGACGCCAAAACGCTGCGTTGCTACTTTGCCAGCGAGCAGCCGAAGAAGCGGCAGGCGCAGACGTGGTTCATGGATTTCGACATCACGCGCATGGCTTTCGAGAACCGCACCCACAAAGCGAGGCTCAAGACCGCCGCGGGCACTTTCGACATGCAGCCACAGTTCTTTCATGCGGATGCAGCGGCGGGCGGTTTCAAGCGTCCTGCGGTTGATTTCGGCCTTTACCTGTTCGATTCATTCAAGCGCATCGGAGGCAAGACCTATATTGCCTTGAACAACTATCCCGGCGGTCAGAACGCGCTCGCGCTTGTGCATGACGATCTCGCCACCTTCGAGATTTTTGGCCATTACAA
>JBAZIR010000239.1:0-9390 GCA_041651735.1 Verrucomicrobiia bacterium
AGAAATTGAATTTCAGGTAGGTGTCATCACACACACGGTAACGCAGCGCGCCCGACGCTAGCCACCGGCTCTGTCTGCCGCCGTCAATGTAAGTGTCCCCGTTTTCCCCGTAACCCGTAAGACGATAGGTGAGCTTGTCGTTGCCAATCGGGCCGCTGGAATCCACCTGTCCAAACAAAATGCCTTTGTTGTATTGGCCCATCGAGACGGAGGTGCGGGGCGTCGCTGTGGGTTGCTTGGTGACATAGTTCACCGTGCCACCCACAGCGGAGAACCCGTATAGAAAACCTGAAAGACCGTTCAGGACTTCGATTCGCTCGATGTCCTCGACCGGAGGCAGGGTGAAACTGCGGTCCGTCATCCCATCGCGCAGATCGCTCTGGTCCCCCGCCGTGAACCCGCGCACCATCACGCGGGACATGGAGGAGTAACCACTGGATGACATCAAGGGCGCGACCGTTGGGTTGGTCTTGAGAGCGTCGGTGGGATTATGGGCATTGCGGTTTTCTATCAGTTCTCCAGGGGTGACGTTGAGCGAATACGGCGTGTCCTTCAGCGACATTCCGCCCATCGGCCCCAGTTCTGCGCTTTCACTACGATAGCCGCTTTTCGCACTGCCTTCCGGGGAAGCCGTGACGATGACCTCCGGCAGATTCAAACTACTATCATCCGCTTTCTTTTTGTTGGCCGTTGCCTTCTGCTCAATGGAAGGTGGAGGCGGCGTCCCCGTGTCCTGTGCACGCAACGAAACAGCGGCGCTCAAAGCCATCGCTATCACGATGCCTGCCAGTCCATGCCGGCCATGCCACCGCGCATGATAAGGAATGTTCGTACAGTCAGACACTCTCAGCTCTATTGCGACCGCCTGTTGTTCAAGGGTTGACTCCGATCTGCGCTCAATAACGGAAAGATGGCGCGGACAGCCGTGCATGGCCCACCTCGGGGCCGGATCACTTGCCTTTCTTCTTCTCCGGTGCCGGCGGATTTGGAACCTTCAGCGTCACCTGCAAACACTTATCGGGGCCGATAAGGAAGTTCCTGGCTACACACGTCACCACGACGGGTTTGGAGGCATCGGTAATGGGGACCCTGATCAGGGCCGTGCTGTTCGCAGGCAGGACAAGCAGGCGGGGTTGGGGAACCGGAGGCAGGTTGGTAGGTTCAAGGCAGATGTCAGCATGGCAGTTGTTCCGCACTTCCACATACATGCTGGTTTTCGACCGCGTGTTGGGCTTGCTGACTTTGATGCACGCGTCAAAGAACGGGCGCAGCAGTTCTTCCCGGCCTATCAACTGATCCTTGAACCATACAATGGTTCTCTTCGCCAACAGGGCTTCCTTGATCCCGGCGGGAGTCGCTTCCTTGACGAAGACCAGCGTCATCGTGCGGTGGTCCTGGGAGGTGCTTTCCTTTCGAAGGTCCGGCTCGTGAATATCCGTGTTCCCCAGCATCGTCAGGTTCTTTTCCAGACACCACTGGTGGGCCGTTGGAAAATATTCATCGCCGTTGGCAACCTCCATTCCCTGAAACCACTTCTTGTCGAACATCATCTGATGCACATCGAGCCACTGGCCTTTCTCTTCGCCCTTCCAGGCTTGGTGGTTCCAGAACACGAAGGCGCCCTGCTCATTTGCCGCCTTGATGGCATCGATGAATTCGGGCGTCACCAATGGCTTGACGTCATTGAGGAAAATGGCGTTGAAGTGGCCTGGAGGCGTGTCCCGGGTGATCTCAGCGGCTCGGATCAACAGCATGTTATGAGACCTGGCTGCGCTCTCGGCCACCTCATAGGATCGGCCATACTGTATCGGTATATCACTCTTGTGTGGCTGGTATTCGATATGGTCGGCAATCGCAATCGCGTCGAGCCCCTGCCGCCATGTCTCGTTCACTCGGACGATCGGCCAGACATTTCCGTCCGAAAAAACGGTATGCATGTGGAAATCACAGGCCAGGGTCTTGTAGCCCGGCAGATTGGGGAAATGGATGTCACGGCGGATCTCCGGTTGGGCAGACCAGCAGATGGCTGGAAAGACTCCCATCAATACGAAGGTCAGTATCCGAATTCTGTTCATGACAGTGATTTTCATAGTGTTCTCCTTGGCATCGTGAGTTGTTGCCCAATGCATCGCATCGTCCTTCTCGCATGGCGTGGTGATCGAGATGAAATCGGAGTGACGATGGTTGGCCAGACTCATGACGCGCAACTTTATGCCTCTCAAATCGGAAGATGACAAGAATTCATCCGAGATTGGTCCGACTCTTGTCCGACTTCACGTGGTGTTTTCTACGGGTTTGGATTTCGGACCTTGTCGTTCGCACTCCGATAGCCGTTCTTTTCAAAGATCTGGCCGCCTTTGGAGGGCGAGGCCAGATAGTGCGCCAACCGCAGCGCTTCCGCCGGTTGCTTGCTCGACTTGAGCAACGCAACGCTCGCGTTCTCCTCCAACTTCTCAAACTCGGCGACGTTCACCAACTCCGTCCCTGTGAACTGTGGCGACAGCGAATCCCACACAATCGCCGCATCCACGCTTCCCAACGCAGCGTCAGCGGCCACGTCCATCACCGTAGGCTTGAAGACTGTCGCATGAACGCGAAATGTCTCCCACCGATCTCCAAGCGCCTTGCGCACGACGCGGCCGATGCTGGCGCTCTCGGGATTGGCCATCGACAGGCGCGCGCCCGGCTTCAGCAGGTCGTCGAGCGCGCGGATGTTCTTCGGATTGCCTTTGGTCACCATGATCACCGGGCGCTGCTTGACCAGCGGAATGACCTCGCTGATCACACCATGCTTGCGCGCGTCGGCGATGGTGCCATCGTCCGCGGAGAGAAAAAGATCGCCGGTCTTGCTGACGCGAGCGGCGCTCAGCAGCGATGCGCTGCCGCCATATTGCAAGGTGACAGCCCAGCCGTGTTCTTTCTGGAAGCTGGCAGCGATGGCCTCGACGGGCTTCTTAAGGCTGGCGGCACAGTAAACGGTCAGCGTGCCGTGCGCTTGGGATGAGCGCGACCGCACATGGAACCAACCGAGCAATCCCAATCCCACAGCGACAACCGCAAGGAAGGAAAGGACGTATTTCACAATGGGGATCAGAAGGTGAACGTCGTTTGGATGTAAATCCAGTTGGCATCCTTGGCGGCGCCGTTGGCCGCCACCGAACCGACGGATTGCCTGATGTAATCGCCGACGAAAAAGTGGCCGAAGCCGGCTTCCAGTTTCAACCAGGTCTTGGGAGAATACTTGACGACCACATCCACCTCGGTTCCCACATACGGTTCGTAATCCGGATGGATGCCGTAGCCGTTGAGGGTTCGTCCAGCACCCGACTCGGGATACAGATGGTCGTGCGTATCGGCCAGCCAGAACCCCATGCAATCCACCGCGAGGGTCAGGTCCTTCCGCGGCGTCAGGGATGCGGTGATGTGCGGGATGTGCATGTTGCGTTGGCAAAACAAATCCATCTGCCCGTAGAAGCTGTGACTCGTCCCGAAGAGGTTCTCGAAGCTTTCGCTCTTTCCATCCGTCGAGTTACTGTCGCCCGACCCGCCCTCGTAGCCCAAGCCCACGCGTGGTGCTCCCCAGACATTTGTCCACGTATAGCCGCCGTTGCCGAAGACTGCGTAAGCTTGCTGGTCCAGTCGTTTCTTCAGCGTGGCGTGGTAAACGGAGCCGGATTGCCCGGCAGCCTCGACGGTGTAGTCCCATCCCCCTATCTGGCCGGGCAACGACTTGAAGCGCACGCCTGCCGTATAGATGTCCCGCGCGGTGGAGGGCGTGCCGGGCACGAGCAGGGCGGCGGCGTTTACCGCATGGCTGTCGGCGTTGCGCGAAAGGAAATAGATCTGTGTCTCGTGCGACGGCACCAACTTCTGGCTCGATGCGTAAACTCCGGAAAACCAATCGTGATCGTTCCATTCATTGAAGTGGTTCTGCTGCGGTACGACCACATGGCTCGCAAACGCATCCACCGAGAACTCATCCGTCACATACCGCAACTTGACTGCATCGAACACGCGGCCGGAAACGCTCCAGCCTGAGTTGCCAATAAACCGCTGGTCGCCGTAGACCAACTCCTGCCGGCCGGCTTTCATCACGAGGGGGAATAGCTTGGGGTCGCCCAGTTGGATGTAGGCCTGCTGCAAATCGGTTTCATCGGCGTCCGGCGAAGGCACGCGTTCATCCCAGAACTCGTTATTGTGACGCGCTTCGGCAAATACCGTGAACCACGACACCGGCTGGTAACCGACGTGGAACTTCTCGCGCAGCCACAGTTCCGCGTTGTTGTTCGGCAGCCCCTTGCCGATGAAATCGGTGCTCGGATTGATCCGCGATGTCAGCGGCTTCGTGCCGGACGGCGTGGCGGTCATTAAGCTGGCGGCGGGAACCGCCCCTTGGGAATCCGCATAGCGCAGCCTGAACTCACCGCCGATGTCCCATGCGCGCATTTCCCTGGACTCTGCGCGAAACCAATCGTTCAGCAGGCCGGCACTCGCGGGCGCAGGCGCGGAAACCACGTTGGTCGTCACGGCACCACGACCGGCATCAGCGCTGGCTGCTGCTGCGGGCTCGACCACCAGCAACACCACCGCAAAGCCAGCCAAGGATACTTTGATGGCAGAAGGCACTTTCACAATCGAAGACCACGATCTCATCACAAGTTCTCGTGCTTTGCACAGAAACAAAACACCTCCATCAGGATATATGCGTTGGGGAACAAGGAGAAGAAAGAAGCAGAACTGTTTTTTGAGAATCTGAATCCGTGCACGGGGTGCTTCTTGCGTCTCCACGGGCGTCTGAACACAGCCGCTGGGGATGGAAGAGACCAAATGCCACCATGAAGTGCTGATGCGCCGATTTCAGATGACGTTGGACGAAAGTTCCTTTCCACTTCTGCAAAGCACCCATTGGCAATGCTTGTGACGTAGCCCCCATCATCCGGGTCAAAAGTCCCGCATTCGGTTGCCGAAAACCCTTCTTGTAAGTCCGGCAAACTTCGTATTTATTAGCCGTCCGCTGCCTCGGCGGTAGGACAGCAGAATCGAAACGTTACCAGAGAAAGGAACAGCTTCCAAATGAAGTCCAGCGTCAAGAATCCGTGGATTGGTTCATTCCCCAAAATCGGCATCCGTCCGACCATTGACGGCCGGCGCCGGGGCGTGCGCGAGTCGCTCGAAGGCCAGGTCATGGCGATGGCCAGGACCGCCGCGAAGTTCCTTTCGGCCAACCTGCGCTATCCGAACGGCAGGCAGGTTCAATGCGTGATCGCGGATTCCTGCATCGGCGGCGTCGCCGAGGCTGCGGCGTGCGCGGAGAAGTTTGCGCGCGAAGGCGTCGGCGTATCGCTCACCGTCACGCCGTGCTGGTGCTACGGCAGTGAGACGATGGACATGGATCCGCTCATACCCAAGGCGGTCTGGGGCTTCAACGGCACCGAGCGGCCCGGCGCGGTTTATCTCGCCGCCGTGCTCGCCGGCCACAACCAGAAAGGCCTGCCGGCGTTCGGCATTTACGGCCGCGACGTCCAGGACGCAGGCGACAGCGCAATTCCCGCCGACGTGCAGGAGAAACTGCTGCGGTTCGCCAAGGCCGGTCTCGCTGTGGCGTTGATGCGCGGCAAGAGCTACCTCTCCGTCGGCGGCGTCTCCATGGGCATCGCCGGCTCGATCGTGGATCAGCCGTTCTTCCAGGACTACCTCGGCATCCGCGTCGAGAGCGTGGATATGAGCGAGCTGGTCCGGCGCATTGAGGAGAAGATTTTCGACCCGGCTGAATTCAAACGCGCGTTGGCGTGGACAAACCAAAAGTGCAAGGAAGGCAAGGACTGCAATCCCGAAAAGCAGCGCCGCTCGGCTGAGGCGAAGCAGAAGGAATGGGAGACCGTCGTCAAGATGACGATGATCGTCCGCGACCTCATGATCGGCAACCCACGCCTCGGCAAGCTCGGCTTCGGCGAGGAAGCGCTCGGCCACAACGCCATTCTAGGCGGCTTCCAAGGCCAGCGCCAGTGGACAGACCACTTCCCGAACGGCGACTTCCTCGAAGCCATCCTCAACTCCTCATTCGACTGGAACGGCATCCGCCAGCCGATGATGGTCGCCACCGAGAACGACAGTCTCAACGGCGCGTGCATGCTCTTCGGCTATCTGCTCACCAACACCGCGCAGATTTTCGCCGACGTGCGCACCTTCTGGAGCGCCGACGCCGTCGAACGCGCCACCGGACACAAGCTGGAGGGCGACAGCGCCCACGGGCTGATTCACCTCATCAACTCCGGCGCCGCGACGCTCGATGGCACCGGCGAGCAGATGATTGACGGCAAGCCGGCGATGAAGCCGTTCTGGCAGATCACAGACGCCGAAGTCGAGGCGTGCCTCGCAGCGACGAACTGGCCGTCGGCGGTCTACGAATACTTCCGCGGCGGCGGCTTCTCATCGTGCTACCTCTCCCGCGGCGGCATGCCGATGACCATGAGCCGCATCAGCCTCGTCAAGGGCCTCGGCCCGGTGCTGCAACTCGCCGAAGGCTGGTCAGTTGAGATTCCGGCGAAGGTCCACCAGACCCTCGTCGAGCGCACCAACGAAACCTGGCCGACGACGTGGTTTGTCCCGCGCCTGGCCGGTTCCGGCGCGTTCCGCGACGTTTACAGCGTCATGAACAGCTGGAGCGCCAACCACGGCGCGATCAGCTATGGCCACGTCGGCGCCGACATGATGGCGCTGGCCTCACTGTTGCGCATCCCAGTGGCGATGCACAACGTGGCGGACGAACAAGTGTTCCGCCCGAGCGCGTGGGGCATCTTCGGCGCGCAAGACCCGCAAGGCGCCGACTACCGCGCCTGCGCGAACTTCGGCCCGCTCTACGCGTAAGCGGCAAGTTCAGCGATTGATTGAGAACCGGGGACGGCGCAAGCCGTCCCCAGTTCTGTTTTTGGGATGCGGAAACCGTGAGGTTCTGGGCGAAAGAAGTTCTCGGCGATGAAGTCTTCAAAACTCAGGAGCTAACCAGGCTAAGTGGGATGTTGAACGAAACTCGCTATCAACTACTCCTCTATGCACGCCGATCCATCGTTCTGCATCACCCGCCGCGAGGCGTGCCGGCTTCTGGCGGCCGGCGCGGCGGCGTTTGCGCCGAGCGCGCGGTTCGCTTCGGCGGCTGACGGCAAACCGGTGAAGGACGCGCCGGCGCTCTGCGAAGTTCCGCCGCCGCCGATCAACTACCTGCCGCGCGAAGGCATCTTCTGGGATCATTGGCTGCATCGCGAAGCGAACGGGAAGTATCACCTCTTCTATCTCTACGAGCCGCCGGGCGTGCCGGCAGCCGACAGCCGCAAGGCTTGGCGCGTTGGCCATGCGACGAGCCGCGACCTCGTGAAGTGGGAGGAACAGAAGGTTGCGTTGGCGCCGGGCAAACACTGGTGGGTGAACCGCGGCATCGCCACGGGCAGCGTCATGGAGTTCGGTGGCCGTTACGCGATGCTCGTCACCGGCTACAACCGCACGGGCCGTGTCGGGCTGGCGCTGGCGTGGAGCGACGATCTGGAGAACTGGACGCCCGTGGCCGACAAGCCGGTGTTGGAGCCGTCGGGCGAGTGGTATGAGACACCAGAGCAAATGCGCACGAACCCGCCGGAGTGCGCGGGCTTTTGCGACCCGTATCTGGTGCGCAGGCCGGGCGATGCGGCGGTTTATGCGGTCTTCAACACCCGCGTTCGCGACGGCGCGATGTATGCGCGCGGCAGCTTCGCGCTGGCACGGTCGAGCGACATGGTGCAGTGGGAAATGCTGCCGCCGCTGTTCGTGCCGGGCTTCATCACGCGCTGCGAGACGCCGCAGGTGTTCACGCGCGGCGGGCGATGGTATGCGCTCGCCTCGATGTGGCCGAAGCTGATGACGGAAGATTTCAAGCAGCAGCATCCCGACAAGCGTTACAACGCCGCGGCGCTGGTCTGGACGGCGGACAAGTTCGAAGGTCCCTACCGGCTCGCCGGCGATTGGGCGTTGTTCCCGAACGCGAGATGTTATATCTGCAAAGTGATCGAGGCCCCCAACGGCGGCGACGTGGTGCTGACCATCCGCATCACGCACAAGGACGGGAAGATGGTCGCCGGCCTCAGCCCGGCATATCCGGTGACGTTTCCTGCCGAAGGTGGCATCCGCGTGCTCTACGACAAGCCTCTCCGCGCCTGACGGGTGATGCTCGAAGCTCATCCGTCGCCCGATTCGGATCATCAGCCCGATCAGCCCCGGCATGGCGAAGATCAACAACGCCTCCTCCGGCCGCAGATGTAACGCAATACCCCAAAAAAACCTCTTGCCATGGGGCGGCGCTCTTCGTTACATCTGTCCATGGCAGCTAAACAAGCGGATAACCTCGACGGGCAGTTTTTCCAGCCGGCGGACGAATTTTTCCCGGCTAACTCCAAGTTCGGCCTCACGTTCGACGACGTGACTCTGGCCACGCAGTTCTCCGAAATCCTCCCGCGCGACACCGTGCTGGAGACGCGTCTCGCCGAAGGACTGCACCTCAACATCCCCATCGTCTCGGCGGACATGGACACCGTCACCGAATCGCGCATGGCCATCGGCATGGCGCTCAACGGCGGCCTCGGCCTCATCCATTATAATATGCCGGAGCGCCAGCAAATCTCCGAGGTCAGCCGCGTGAAGAACGCGGTGCACGGCCTCATCCAGGAGCCGATCAAGGTCGCGCCAGACCAGTTGATCGGCGAGGTGCTGGAGTTGATCGAGACGAAACGGTTCGGGTTTCGCACCTTCCCGGTGGTGGACGCCGACGAAAAACTCATCGGCCTGCTCTCCGGACATGTCGTCAAGCCGCGTTACGCAAAACGCAAAGCCATCGAGGTGTTGACGCCCCGCGGCCAGGTCCAGACGATCAACAAGAAACAACTCGGCCGCGACGCGATTGCCGCCGCGGACAAGTTCTTCACGGAACACCCCGGCATCCACAAGCTGCTCGTGGTGGATGATGACGACCGGTTGCGCGGCTTGTTCACGCTGGCCGATGTCGAACGCATCATGCAGGAACGCATCGCGCAGTTCAAACCAGCCCGCGACGCGCATCACCATCTCATCTGTGGCGCGGCGGTCTCGGCCACGCGCAACGCCTTCGGCGAACTCGACCGCGAGCGCATCCTCAACCACGTGGGCGGGCTGGTCGAGCGCGGCGTGGATGCGGTGGCGGTTTCCACGGCGCACGGCTTCAGCAAAGGCGTCGGCGACGCGGTGCGGATGCTGCACGACGCATTCCCGAAACTGCCGATCATCGCCGGCAACGTCACCAGCGCCGCAGGCGTGGAATTCCTGGCGAAGGCCGGCGCGAGCATCATCAAGGTTGGCCAGGGCCCCGGCTCCATTTGCACCACGCGGCTC
>JBAZIR010000240.1:0-9369 GCA_041651735.1 Verrucomicrobiia bacterium
TGCTGGCCGACACCGCCAGCGCCGCCGTTTGTCTGCGGTGATGCCGTAAATACTCGGGCAGGAAAAGCAGTATCATCTCCAGCACGCGCGAATTCCTCGCCGTGGACGGAGACGGTGTTCACGATCAAGCCCTTCGCGGCGGGGAGATTTTGTGCTTGCGCCGCGTGAGGCCGGGCCTCGACAATGCCACCGAGGTTCAAACGATCTCCACACAGATGAGCACGCTGGAGGCAACGATAGCGCAGGCAGTTCCACGACACCCGGGGATTATCTCTTCGAGCTCTTCTCCGGCATGCTTCCGGCGGCTACTGCGGCAATGGGGATATGGGGTCCGAAAAGCAAGAGGAGAGGGGACTGAAGAATAACCGAAGGAGAAAACGATCATGTCCCAAATCACTCGTCGCAACTTCTTGAAATACTCCACAGCAACCGGGGCCGGCATGCTGCTCTGCGGCACCGCGGCCACGCCCCGGGTGTTCGGCGCAAACGAACGCCTGCGCATCGCGGTGATAGGCGTCAACGGCCGCGGCACCAGCCACATCAGCGGCTGGCTGGAACAACCCAACGTCGAGATCGTCTATCTGGTCGATCCCGATCAAAACGTGCTGGATCAGAAATTGAAGGCCCTGGAGCAGCGGATCAAAGGCAAATACACCTGCAAAGGCGCGGCCGATATTCGCAAAGTGCTGGAGGACAAGACGCTGGACGCCATCTCCGTCGCCACCCCGAACCACTGGCATTCGCTGATGACCATCTGGGCGGCCCAGGCCGGCAAGCATGTCTACGTCGAGAAGCCGATGAGTCACGACATCGCCGAAGGCCGTGTCGCCTGGGAAGCGCAGAAAAAGTACGGCGTGGTGGTTCAGCACGGCACCCAAAGTCGCAGTAGCGCGATCAACGCGGGCTTGCACGAGGCCATTCACGAGGGAAAGTTTGGCAAACTGAAAGTCGCCTACGGTTTGGCCTGCAAACCGCGCGCCAGCATTGGATTCAAGGAACCCTGCGATCCTCCCGCCAACCTGGACTGGAATTTGTGGCGCGGCCCGGCAGTCATCGACAAGTTTCACAAGAACCTCGTCCATTACAATTGGCACTGGTTCTGGGTCACCGGCAACGGTGACCTCAACAACCAGGGCACCCACCAGTTGGACATGGCCTTCTGGGCGCTCGACCCGAAAGTGACCCATCCGCTGCGCGCCATGGCCATCGGCGGACGTTTTCAGTGGAACGACCAGGGCGAGACGCCCAACACGCTGTTTGGCATTGCGGAGTATCCCAACGGCCAATACGTGTTCTTCAACGTCCGCAACGTGAATTACAAGGGCTACCAGCGCCAAGTCGAAAACGAGTACTACTTCGAGGACGGCGGCAAGATCGTGCGGGGACAGTATTTTGCCAAGGGCAGCGACAAGGGCGAGAAGATTTCAGTGCCGCCCGGCAAGGTCACGCCGGGTGGCAACTGGGGCGCCTTCGCTGCCGCCTGCCGCGCGGGCAAACCCGAGATGGCCAACGGCACCGCCGCCCAGGCGCATTACAGTTGCACCCTCGGCCACCTGATCAACAACTCGTACCGGCTGGGCAAGAAGGTGCCGTTCAATGCCAAGGCCGGCCGCTTCGGCGACAACGCAGGCGCTTACGAGCACTTCATGAAAGTGCACGCGCTGATGCGCGACGGCGTCGGTGTGCCGGAGGACAAAGCCGAGTATGTCGTCGGCCCGTGGCTGACCTTTGATGCCAAGACCGAGCGGTTCACCGGCGAATTCGCCACCAAGGCGAACAAACTGGTGCAGGACCCGCATCGTTCCGGTTTCGAGGTGCCCGCGCCGGACAAGGTCTGACGGCGCTGCGTCATCCCCCAAACTGTGGAGCCGGGACCGCCGCCCGCCGCGCTTTTCAATCGCGTCGATGGAGTATTGCGCTTGCCCGGTTGCCGCTGCCACCTACAATGCGCCAACACCACCGATGCGCGCGACGATGACATTGTTCCCCAACGAACCAGTCTCCAACCAACCCACGCCATGACTCGATCCATTCTTCCCGGAATTCTGTTCCTCTGTTTATTGACCTCCGCGTTCTCCGCGGACTGTCCCATCGTGCCACAGCCGAAGGAATACCAAGCCGGCAGCAGGATGCTCAACCTCGGAACTGCCCAGACTGCCGCGATCGTCGTCGCCGACCGCGCGTCCGAGCAGGAACTCTACGCCGCCCAACGGCTGCAAGTTCATATCCAACGGCGATTCAAGCAGACGTTCCCGATTCTGACCGCCGACAAGTTGACGCCGGCGGTTAGTCAGGTGTTCGTCCTGTCCGTCAAAGAGGACAAGAAGAAGTTTAACGGATTTACCATAGACTTCTCGATCGAGGGAGGACGCGACAGGATTGCGATTCAGGGCGCGGACAAAGGCGGTCTGATTTACGGCGCTGAGGCGGTGTTCAACCTGATCGCCAAGAACAAGGACGGTGTCGCAAAGATCACCGTCGCGAAGGTCAACGACTGGCCGTCGATTCCCTGGCGCGGACGGCCTCATTCGGTCATGGCGCAGCAAATCGAGCCGGGCCAGTTGGACGCCTACATTCATGGCCGAATTAATTTCGCCGATTATCGCGACGACCCGCGGGTGAAGGAGAGCCTCATCATGCCGGCGCGCAAGTCGTCGATGGGCTGTCCGCCGGGTCAGCCCATTGACGAGGCACTCGCCCGGAAGGTGATCGGCGAGTATCACAAACGCGCCATGTTCGTCTACGGGACAGTCTCTTGCACACTTCCCGAAGGCGACTACGCCAAGCTGACCGAGACGTTCGACGCGCTGCTGAAGCTCGGCTGCGACGGCATCTGGGTCTCGATGGACGACACGGGCGGGGGCAAGGACCCGGTCAAACTGGCCGAATACGCTGCCGAATACATGCGGAAGTCTGGCATGACGGGACACAAATCCGCCTTCACTCCGAGCGCGGCCGAATACACAACCATCGACAGGCCGCTCAATCGCGCCATGGGCAGGATTGGGACATTCAATGAGGCGGTTTGGATCTTCACCCGCGTTCCCTGCAAAGCAGATTATGCGATGGCGAAGGAGATCGGCCTGAAGAACAAGACGGCCTGGTGGTTCAATTATTGCGAGACAACCTATCCGGACCCGAAGGCGGGATTCATCCATTCGTCCGCTGTCCTGACGACACAACGCAAGGACGGACGGCCCAGTTATATGAATCTGCTGCCGATCACCCCCGGTTGGGGCTCGCCCCAATTCGATAAGATTCGCGACGCCGCCCAATACGTTGACCATATCAATCTGTGGGCGCTGTGCGGCGGCTGGCCGTCGGAATATGCCATTGTCATGTTCGGACAATGGGGCTGGAATCCCGAGGGTTGCGACTGGCCGAAGTTGCGCGATTCCATCTATGACTACGTCTGGGGCCCGTCCCAGGTCGCGACGATTCGTGAATTCGACGAAACGTGGGTTCAACTGAAGGATCTCTACTGGCTCCCTCTCAAGGGATTCCGAACTCCTGACAACGGTTTGGTTCGGTTGAAATCGAGGGAGAATCGTAGCGCTGCGCTGAAGCTGCTGAACAAGCTGGACAAGCTTGCCGCCGTTCTAGCCGAAAAATCCCCGGAGGAAACCGCGCTGGATTTGGAGCGGTTCCGTTACGAATTCATGGACCCGCTGCAAACGAGTCTGCGATTCGCGCGCAAGCAGGCAACGCTTGAGTATCCGGAATACGAGTTCGGCCAGTTTGAATCGAAGTCATTGGAGATTCTGAACGCCCGAAACGCGGCGCGGAAAAATAGCCATTCCTCCGGGGCCGAATCCGGAATGGACGCCGCCAATAAATATCTCGCTGACGTTCGTGCCAAAGTCCCTCCGATGCTCGAAACGCTTGGCAGGGAATTGGCGGAGTTGAAGGATATCGAGCCGGTTCTCAACGTCTGGCGCGCGCGCCTCGCCAAAGGCAAGACCGTCGCGGAGATCGAAAAGTCAAGGACCCGGGAGATGAAAGCCCAGTGGAACCGATGGGTTCGCCAGCCGGTCAAGGAATTCCTGCCGTTCTTGGACGAGCCGCAGGAAACGAATCTGACAGCGATCTTCGCGAACGCAAACAAGCCCGCTCCCTCCGGAATGATCAAGACATACGAGCCCGCTGACTGGTCCTGCACGCCGGCGCTGGCCAAGGGCGTGTATCACGTTGGGCAGTACGACCGGCAGGGACAGAAAGCCGCCGCAATCATGGTTCCCCGGCGCGCAAGGTCCGCCGTCGGGGATTTCGGGATCGTTGAACTGACTGCGCCGACACCGAAATGCGACGCCGGTCAGAAGTTGTTCGGAGAGTTGTTTATCGGCGACACGCGAATCGACCATGCTTATCGCAATGTTCGGCGCATCGATGTCCTGGTCAACGGGAAAGTCGTTTTTGGCCGGGATATAGCGGACCCGAAAGCGAAAGACTGGGTGACGTTTGAGCTGACCGATATCGCTCAAACCGCGCCGGAATTGAAGATTCAGGTTCGCGTGACTGAAAAGCGTGCCACCAGCGACCACACCAGCTGGGTCTTCGTCGGATCGCTGAGGATATTTGTTGTAAAGCCATAAGGCTTCCTGACTTCCGGTCCCTGCAAGGGACGTGCTGCCGGCCGAAATCCCGGCCGGGCAACTCCCGGCTGTTTGACCCCCGCCTCGCAAACGGAAAAGCTAAAACCGTGGAATCACCCCGGTGCACATTCAACTCTGAAAATAAATGAGATGCTTCACTTGCAATTTCGTTTAAACAGACGAGATTCCCCGGTCGTTAACGAGGATGACCGGCCAGCGTTGGACAAGGTGGAAGCGATCCCATTGAAATGGGGTGTGAGGCGACGCTGGATACGACAGTGATATTTGACAATCGTTTTGTGTGGGAGGTGATTCTTCAGGCGATCGGCCTACTCGGAGGTTCGGTCGTTCCCTTTGAAAACAAGGGGCCTCCCACATATTTTTTGCCTGCCATCGCTGCGAAGCCCTTGCGAAACGACGCAGAGGTGGCACATTGACTTAGCACAGGGTGAGAGCAGAGTTCCTGACGTGAAAATCAGAACAAACTCGAACGCTGTGCTAATTTTTTGCCCTTCTGAATTCCACCTGCCTTTCTCCCGCCACAGAAACAACCTGCAGTGAACGGCGAATCCTCGCGATCCATCCGCCCGTCCGACTCAATCCTTCGACTAGAAGCTCGCGCAGATCAGGAGGCTCGGCTACGATGCGCCGATGCTCCGCATCGTCGTGCTGTTATGACTACTCACCGGCAAACCTTCGCGTTTCTTGCCTGGGTTTTTCTCACCGTGGCCACGGTGGTGGCGCCGTGTGCTGCTGCACTCGATTCGACTGTGAGATGGATCTGGTATCCGGAGCGCGCGGGAAGCGATTGTGTGGGTGAATCGCGTTTCTTCAGAAAGGTATTCACGCTTCTGGAGGCGCCGGCGGCGGCGACGCTGACCCTGGTGGTTGACGATCGGTTCGAGGCGTTCGTGAACGGCGAGGCGGTCAAGAAGACGGCAGGCAAGCGCAACGCGTGGGACGTAAGCACGCTGCTGAGGCCCGGTGAGAACCTGATAGCCATCAAGGGTTACAATGCAACCGGGGCGGCTGGAGCCATTGCCACACTGGAAGTCCGGCTGGCGTCAGGCAAAGAGATGCGCGTGGTCACCGACGCCTCATGGCGCACCGCGCGAGAAGATTTGCAGGGGTGGGACCGTCTTGGGTTCGATGATCGGGCCTGGAAGCCGGCGCAGGAGATTGGCGATGCTTTCGCACCGCCATGGCACAACCTCCACTATGACGCCGAGGACTGCGCCACGACTGCAGAACGGCAGGCGCGAGACGAACGCCTGCAACGCGAGCGCCGCGAGGTTGAGGCGGCCATTGCGTTCCTGGCAAAACAGACTCCATCGCGTGCGAAGGTGATCTTCCGCCGGGGCTGGCCCCTGTTGGAGGTGGATGGGCAGGTGGTTCCATCGCTTCTCTATAGTCCCCGGGACATCGACCCTGATACGCCCGAGGGCGCGGCTCTCATCCGGCAGTTCCGGGAGGCGGGTTTCCATCTTTACCATCTCGACGCGAGGCTGGCATCCGCGTGGCAGGCGGCCGGGCGCTTCGACTTTTCCGCGTGGGACCGGCTCCTGAACAAGATCCTGGCGCTTGATCCGGAAGCTCGGATCATTCTGGGCATTCGTCTGGACGCGCCCAAATGGTGGATGGAAAGTCACAAGGAGGAATGGGTCGGTTATGCCACGGGTCCCGCGCAATCGGGTGCGGATCAGATCGCCCGCTATCGAGCCGCTTCCATGGCCTCCGAGGTGTGGATGCGAGAAACGGGCGAGGCACTGCGGGCCGGATTGCGACACCTCGAGTCTCTGCCGTGCGGGAAACGCGTCGTCGGTTACCAGCCGAACTATGGCGTCTACTGCGAGTGGCACTACTACGGCATGGCCAACGACATGCCGGACACGGGGCCGGCGATGACGCGGCGATTCCGCGCCTGGCTGCGCGCGACGTACAAGGATGCAGCCGCTCTCCGCGACGTCTGGAAAGACCCTGCCGTCACTTTTGAGAATGCAACCGTGCCGGGACGCGAAGCGCGTTTGCGCATGGCGCAGTTCATCTTCCGCGATCCAGCGACGGCCGACCGGCAGACGATCGATTACTACCAATGCCATCAACGCGCCGTTGCCGACTGCTTGCTGCACTACTGCCGGATCGTCAAGAAGGAGACGAAGGAGCGCGCACTTACCGGAGCGTGGTATGGCTACCATTTCGGCATGAGGTTCCCGCCGGAAGGCTGGCACCTCCTCCTGGGCGAGATCCTCAAATCGCCTCTCGTGGACTTTCTCAGCTCGCCCTACTGCTACGACGGCGACGCCCGCGGCATCGGGGGCGACGGCCGGATACGGACGGCAGGAGAGAGTCTGCGCCTGCACGGGAAGCTTCACCTTTACGAGGCGGACACGCGCACACATCTGGCCGAGGACGAGATCGTGCAAGCGCGCACTCGCGACGAGACCATCGCGTGTGTGCGGCGCGAAGCCGGGCACGCCCTGATCCGCGGCAGCGGCCTCTGGTGGGTGGACTTCGGCGCGGCCCATGGCAAAGGATGGTTCAACGATCCCGAGGTGATGGCCGAGCTGGCGCGGCTCAGAAACATCGCTGCCGCCGCACAGGCGTGGGACGGCTCCTCCGCCAGCGAGGTGGCGCTCGTTTGCGACCCGAAGAGCATGAGTTATCTGGGCTATCCTCCGACCCTCGGCTACAAGCTGATCACTGGCGTCTATACAGAACTCTGCCGCACCGGCGCGCCGTTCGACACCATCCTGCTCGACGACATCGGAAACGCCAGCCTGCCGGACTATCGTGTTTACATTTTCCTGAACTGTTTTTGTCTGGATGCCGCCGAACGCGCGCGCATCGCACAGGTCGTGCGCCAAAAGGGAAAGACGGCCGTCTGGTTCTATGGAGCGGGATTCCTCCGGCCGGAGGGCGCATCGGCAAAAAACCTGTCCGACCTGACCGGGATGCAGATGGAGGTCATGCCCGTGCGGGCTGCCCAGGTCGCCGAGATGCAGGATACGCACAACGCGTTGGCGGCATCGCTCCCCAAAATCACGCGGACCAAAGTGGAGGTCCAGTCATCCGAGGTGCTCGGGGCAGCGTCCGACCCTGCGCTCTGGCGGAACTTGCGGCCGGCTGCCGTGATGAAGAAAGAGTTCGAGCATCATTCACTCGACCGCGAGAAAAACGTGACCGTCTGGCGGTTTCGCCTCCGTGAGAAACACTGGACCGATATTCACTGTCTGGCGCCGTTGCCGCAATGCGATGCGCTTGGCTTGAGCGTGCGCGCTCCGGAGAAGCCATTTACTTTTCAAGTCGATCTGGTCGATGCGAAGGGCATCCCCTGGAGCGCCCCGTTCGTCGGGGTTGAGAGCCGCGAGTGGCGGACGCTGTCATTCCCGATTGCGGACTTCCGGCTTGCTGCCTACGCCCGCGAGCGCGCCGATGCGCCGCAGTTCCCCATCAAGGCGATCAAGCTCGTGGCCGAGATGATGCAGCCGGGCACTGATTACACCCTCGACATCGGTGATGTGACCGCACAGAAGGGGCCAAGCCGGTCGCTGCATGTGGCTGTGATGGGCGACGCCGGTTTGAATGAAGGCCCGGTGTTTGCTGTTACCGACCCGGACGCCACCGTGCTCGGCAGTCTGGTTCATCGCGACCGGCGCTATGGTGTGCTGGCGGAGCGGCGCTTCGCGGACTGGACATCGTTGGTCGTCTCCCTGCCTTTCGCATCCCGCGAGTTTCTGGCCGCCCTGTTGAATCGCACGGGCGTTCATCGCTATCTGGACGGCACGAAGGACGTGCTGCTGGCCAACAGGTCTCTCCTGCTCATCCACACGCGCGAAGGTGGCACGAAAACCGTGCGCCTTCACGGGTCAGAAACACTCACCGACTTGACGACCGGCGAGACACTTCGGCCTCGAAATGGCTCCGTGGCGGTAGAAATGGCTCCGGCCTCCACGCGTCTCTTCCACCGAATTGGTAATTAGTATCGCATTCGAAAACGTTTGATCAACGGGTCATTTTGAATTCGCCGTCATCCTGAATCATTTCCGGAATCATCCTCCTGAGTTTGTTCTGACCCGGATGGGATGTCCGCCCAACAACACTCCAAGCAGCTTCACCGCACTCGCACGGTTGGGTGTGATATCGTACGCCAACGTCACCAATTCACCCAGGGTCAACAGGCCTCCGGCGCCATGTGCCGGTTTCTTCATCTTCTTCATCATCGTCTCCTCTCCGCTGTTAATCTGTTTTGATCATTCACTTTCTTGAAGAAGCAAGCGAGATGCCAGGCTGTTCCAAAGCCGAAATCGCCATCAGACGATGCTCGTTGTGTGCAATATGTTCTCATTTCAGCCTGCGACTGTTGAATTATTGACACACTTGCGAACCCTCCCACTATTCGCTGCGCCACCACTTGCGAAATGAGCCAGCGGTGGCATATTGATGTAGCACAGCGTGCGAGCAAAGTTCCTGATGTGAAAGTCAGAACAGAAAAACTCGAACGCTGTGCCGCTTTTTTTGGTCCCGCCGCATTTCATCCGCCTTTTTCCCGCCACGGGAACCGTCTGCCGATTGACAGTCTCCTCGATCTCACCGGCCTCCACGGCGAGAGTTGACGAAACCCGTGCCGCAGCACAACATCATCCCGCAAAGTAAATCCAGCGATGATGAAGAGACGAGCCATCCTTGCCGTGGTGCTGGTGTTGATCAGCGCATTCTGCGCAGGTCTCCTCGTGACAAAAATGCGCAGCGCGTCGCGCAGCACGTTTCACATCGCGTT
>JBAZIR010000241.1:0-9364 GCA_041651735.1 Verrucomicrobiia bacterium
AGCGGGCAGGGCGGTGGCTATCAAGGCGACAGCTAAGGAACATGCGAACGTTGTTTTCATCATGGGTTTTCCAAGAGGCGGTCGGCTATTGCTTCGCGGGGGCTTTCCAGAGTTCGTTGATCTCAGCGACCGTGCGATCCACCAGCGCTTGAGCGCCTTCGGGGCCGATCATGTTGTGGGTGGCCGTGGCGCTGTAGTTGGTGAATGGCTTCTCGTTGAGATTGCCGGCGGCAGCCGCGCGCGGCGTCGGCACATAGTAGGCGGGCAACGAACTGCTGGTCGCCAATTGAATCAACATAGTCTGAATCGCCGGGCTGCGAGCCTGGATTTGCGTGCCGTAGTCCGTGAACAGCTCGAACGGGTTGGTGGCAATCGCCACATCGCCCAGCCGCAGCACATGCAACTCCATCGGGTAGGTCTTCCAGTTGCCCTTTTGTTGGGCGAGATAACGTTCGACGACGAAGCTGTAAAAGTGCCGCGTCCATGCATCCGTCTTCGCGCGTTGCTTCTTGGCATCAATTTCAGCGCAGACCTTTTTCCCGACGGCGTATTCAGCTTCGGTGATGATGCGCGCAGGCAGTTCAACCTGTTGTACGCGATGGACCAGCGGCACGTCCGCGCGGATATCCTTGGCAATGACAGCCGCCACGTCCTCGAACGCATCGGCAACGCGGCGGCCGATTTCCTGGCCATATTCCAAGCCGCGTAGTTTGCACATGCGTTGTTCGCTCTTCAGATTTAGATGCGCCCGCGGAGTCTGGTCGCCTGCCGTGCCGCAGAACCCCAGCACGCACACTGCCTCGCCGTGCCGCTCGTGAATCACCCGGCGCACATCATGCCAGAAGTCGGCGCTGACCTTGTTGCCGCCCGCGGCCTGGGCCGTGGTGGCCAATGAGATAACGGCCGCCTTGAGATGTTTCTGCGAGTCGTAGAAACAGAGCACATGAACGCCGTGGTCCTCATAGCCCTCGAGCCCACGGAATTCGGGGACGTTGACAGCGCCATACATTTTGGCCGTGCCATCGCTGTAGACTACGCGGCGATTGTGACAGGCGACGGCATGGCCCAAACCCCAGGCCACGTCACCCTTCGCGCGACTCTCCCATGCCTTTACAACCGCCTCTGCCATCTTCTGATACAACCACGGCACATACTCCTTGGGCTGCATGGCGTCGCCGTAGTCCTTTACATCATAGCGGTCCTGGAGAAGCACAGGCGCCGCGTGGGTGTGGGTCGCAGCCAGGAAAAGCTTGTTGAGGTCAAAGCCTGGCAGCCGGCCGGCCAGAAATTTGCGGAACCCTTCCTGAATCCCCGGCCGGATGACGCATAGATCGCACGAGACCATGATCGCCTGATCCACCGCGCGGTCGCCTTCGCGCGACTCCAAGGCAAGAACGTTGGCGGTGAGACGGCTTTGTATTTCGCGCGCGATTCGCACGGAGACGTTGCCAGTGAGCGGAACGGGCCGGTCCGGCGTGATATCTGCCGTTGCAGCACCAACCCAAAGCGCTGCAGCCTTCGCTGGTGGCGAGATCAACTCAAATGCGAGAACAAGTGTGCCAATGGCGGAGGACAAGAGAAGGCGTTTGAAGTGAAGCATATGGACCTCTAATTCATTTGTGACCTCTACGCATGGCGCTCGTCAAGCTTGGTGAAGCAAGCTGTTCACGGCTGGCTCGCGCGGACGCCATAACGGAACGGCAGTGCGCCGCGTTGGTGGGCGCCGATGTCGGGGGCTTTGCCGGTGTAGCCATCGCTAAAGTTGGGGATCGTCTGGCCAGCGTTTGCGCCGGGACTGTTCGGGGCCAGTTGGAAACTGCCGGTCTTGGTTGCAGCATCGAAGCCAGCGCCTTCGGCGTAGATGGGTTCGCCGCGAAATCCGTGGGTTTCGCTGCCGGCGGGAATCTGACCGTTATAGAGATCGTAGTCGTAATCGTTGTTGATGTTCTGCTTCGCATCGCTGTGGCTGCGACCGTCGGCAGAGCGGATGTGGAGGATGTTGTTGCGCGAGACGGTGTGCTTGACGATGCGGTTGCCGCCGAAACCGCCGACCGGCAGCCAATCGTCGGAGCGGAAGAGCGTGTTGTGGAAGATGTATTGGTGGCCGGTCATCCAGTCTTCGCTGGTGGCGTAGCCCATCTTCAAGAAGTGCATACCGCCTGCACCGGGTTTTGACTGACTATGGGTAACGACATTGCGCCAGATGTAAAGTGGGCCGATGGAAGTGGCCGCATTGCCGATCATGTTCATGCACTGCGTGATGTAGTTATCCCAGATGCGCACGTTGCGGTTGCCGCCTTCCACCTCCAGACCGTCGTCCCAACAGTGACTGATGAAGTTGCCATAGATGTCGGAGTCGTGGCCCGGCGAGCCGCGAAAGCTGCCGTTGCTGCCGCCACCGATCACGTCGTTATACATGTGGTCAAGGTCGGAGAAACATTCGTTGTAGCGGATGACATGATTGCCGGCGGTATTGAAGAGCGAAATGCACTGCGGCCCCATCGTGTGAGTGGGATAGACCGGTTCGGACCATGTGCTGCCATCGTAGGTTGGATGATGCAGCTTGCATCGCTGAACGATGAGGCGCTTCAACTCAGCGCTGAATGAAAGGATGGCGGAATCCATGTTGAAGCCAAATCCAGTCTTGGGATTGAGGCGGCCCCAGTCGGTAATGTCGCAGTCCTCGATGAGGATGTCGTGGCCGCCCTCGATGCGGATCGCGCCGATGGGTCTTCTGCCGACGTTGTTGGCATCGCCTGCGCCTTTGAGCGTGAAGCCGCGAAGGATCACGTGGGAGGCGTTGACCGTGATGCAGGAATCGTGGCGGTGACGCACGTCAATCGTCGCGCCTCGCCCGTCATAGACGCGCCGTGCTGTCGGCGTGCCCGACTCTGTGATCGCCAGCGGGGTGTCGCGGTGACCCACACGGATCGTTTCGCCAGCGGGAACCTTTTCGCTCCACGTCGTGGCGATGAGATTCGTGGACGTTTGTGTTCCAGCCAGGGTCAGATGGACTTCGTAGGTCGTGGCGGGTTTGAGGTGGACGATGCTGCCGCGGTAGTCGGCGAGGTCTTCGTCGGTCTTGAGGATCGGGTTGTAGCGCATCGGCAGAGCCTCCTTCCATTCCGATGCGCCTTGCCGCCGATAACGAATCTGGACCGCCTTGTTCGCCGCGCCGCCTGCCGGCGACCAGTAGAGTCCGAGACAGTGGAAGGTGGGTATTGCGACCGGGGCATCACCGGGGTTCTGCGGTTGTGGCGTCTGCGCATAGCTGACGGCGCAGAAAACGATACTGGCAACGATTGCGGCGAAGGTTGTATTCACTGGCGTCAGAAGATCACTTGGCTTCCAACAGTTTCCGCACAGCCGTCATCAACACGCCTTCTACCTCTGGTGCGACATCGGAAGCGCGCGCGCTGGCTTCGTAGCCGCCTTCCGTGTAGGCGCGCGAGGTGGCGATGTAGCCGGGACCGTATTCGCCGTAGGCGGCCATCATCACGTGGAGGTCGGGGCGCATCTTCTTGGTGGCAAGCTGATACTCTACAAAAAGCTCGCCCGGCATGTGCAAAATTCGCGCGTCGCCGATTCCGAACATCGCGATATTGATCTTATGACCGCTATTGCAACGGCTCAGCCACGCGAGGTGATCGGCAGCATCCAATGCCACCTTGGGGTTCTTCTGATTTGCCACGTCCGCGCGCAGCTTTGCCTCGTCAAGATGGGCCGCCACGGGCAACGCGACTGGCTCCACGCGCCACTGGACGCTGGCCGAGCTGACAGGGGAGGTCTGCGTCGTGTCCCAGGCGCGCTTCATGCCATCGGCCAGTCGCAACGCGAGCGCGACGCGGTTTTCTCGATCGCCATCGTTGTATTTGCCCGCACCGATGTTGCCTCCCGCGCCGTTGAAGTGGATGTGCAGCGCTTCTGGCACGGCTTGCTGGCGGAAGAAACGCGCGATGCCGGGGAAGTCGGGGCTGGGAATGCCCATGCGGTAGTAACTCTGCGGGTGGGTGGCGTAGTAGCTTAGAACCGCCAGCGGTTTCTTGTTGTTCCAGAAGCTCAGCAATGACACGCGTGGATCAATGACGCCCTCGGGTTCCGCGCGCATCTTCGGGTCTTTGCACGTGGTGTAGCGCGTGGCGCGAATGCGGCCATCGGGGCCGGGAATGCGCCGGTTGGAGGCGACTTCTTTGACTTCGGCGTCACCCCAGCCACAGTGGGTCACAGGCTTCGCCTCGGCGATGGCGGCTTGTATCGCTTCTGCTGCGCGAGCGAGTACCTTTCGTGTGAAGGTGCTCTCGAAACGTCCAAGATCTTTCGCCCCCGCTTTCTTCAATAGTTGTTCGGCAGTGAAATCGCAGCCGGGCGCGTCGTGCTGGTGCACCGTATGAACGGCGACGCGCTGCGGCGTCGTGCCGGCAGCCTTGGCGAGTGCTTCACGGAACGCGTCCTGCGACTCATTGGCGATGCCAATCCAGTCCACGGCACACAGCACAATCGGCTCGCCTGCGCCAAGCAGCACGATGCCCCGGCATCGCAGCGTCAGTTCGTCCACGCGGACGACCGGGTCGTAGGCCAGCATCGAGCCGACGGGCGGCGTGGCGTCCACGTCGAACGTGGCGAGACGCAGTCCCTCGGTGGTGGGCGTGGCCGCATACGCGCACAAAGCAACAAGCAACATGGCGAGACTGATGGAATGGATGAGTGAGCGGGAAGTCATGTGAGGTCTCATGAATATCTACCTTTGCGGCGGATGGTAGAGGGTTGACAAATTTTTTGCGAGCATGGCTTTTCTGAACATGCGGAGTCGGCTACTGTGGCAGCGTGAGCGAATTGCCTTTAGTGGACGTGGTGTTCGAGGACGATCGGCTGTTGGTGGTGAACAAGCCGGCCGACCTCGTCTGCCATCCCTCGAAGAACGGGCCGCTTTCCAGTCTGGTAGGACGCGTGCGCGCCTACTTCGGGCGCAACGAGGCATTCATGGTCAACCGGCTCGATCGCGAGACGAGCGGGCTGATGTTGATTGCGAAGGATGCGGCGATGGCGGCGCAACTTCATCGCGCGTTTCTGAAGAAGCAGGTGACCAAGGAATACCTTGCCATTGTCCACGGGTGCATGGATGGCGAACACGGGGTTGTTGATGCGCCGATAGCTTTAGCGCGTGGTCGCGAGGTGGCGATCAAGCGCGGCGTTGAGGCGGACGGCCAGCACGCGCAAACAGAGTGGTGGGTGGAGCAGCGGGCAAAAGACTTCACGATGTTGCGACTGCAATTGCACACGGGGCGCGCGCACCAGATTCGCGTGCACCTGGCGCACATCGGTCATCCAGTGGTTGGCGACAAGATTTACGGCGGCGACGAACGGCTCTACTTGAAGTTCATCGAGACGGGCGTGACACCGGCGTTGTTGGAGAAACTGTTGTTGCCGCGGCAGGCGTTGCATGCGTGCCGGCTGTTGGTGCCGTATGGCAGACCGGAACCGGTGGAATGGCTCGTGCCGCTGCCGGAGGATTTGGCGCGATTTTGGAAGAATATCACGGCTTCGCAACCGGTGGCTTGAGCACCGCGTTCAGCGGCTGGTTCATCTCCACGATCGCGTTGTCGAAGCTCTCACCGTCGGCGTGGAACGCCAGAATGAACTCATCGATCAGGGGCGCGCTGGCCGTCAGGCGCAGCGGTGGGGCGGCTGCGGAGTGGATTTCATAGCGGGCGGTCCCGTCGGCTTTGATCTCAAGGGCCTTGGGTGCACGCTGCCAGAAAAGCTTCACCGCGAACAGCATTCCGCTGGCGTCGCCGCGAAAGTCGAGCCAGCCGGGGTGCTGGCGGTCGGAGAGGAGCCGGGCTTCGGCGACGACCGGTTGCTCCAGCCGGCGCGCGTCACCGGGCGCGAGCGTGCTCGTGCTGCCAGCGGTGGCGAGGACGATTGATCTGCGGTGTTGAGCGGCGGGGCGAACCATGACGACAGCGCATTTGATCGGTGCGGTGTCGGAGCCGGGCGCGGGTTCAATGCGAGTGGTGACGCGCACGGCTGGCTGGCCGGCGATCACAGCGTAGTGTCGCGTATATCGGAATGGCTTTTCGCTGCCGCGCGTCAGCCAACCCTCGTGTCGAATAACAGCGCGCACGGGGCCGTTCTGCTCGACGACGTCGCGTTCGGCCGGCGCGGCCACGAACGATTCGCCGGCGGCTGGCTCGATGGTGAGTGGGCCGAGATGGTCACCGATGCGATAACACATCTTGCCGGTGTTCAACATGACGATGCCGTCCTCAGTGGTCATGTGTGCTTCGTCCCGCTGCCGCGTCGTTGAACGGCCGGGGATGAGTGACCACGTCTTGGTTTCAGTCGGATCGAGGTCGCAGGTGAAGAGCGCGAGGACGGTCTTCAGCGAGCCATCGGGCCAGTTGGCGATTGCGCTGATCTGCGCGGCCACGGAGAGTTGGTCGTAGCCGACGATGCGCAACTGCTTTGGGTCGCTGGCCGCGCCCGCGGGCACTGGCAGTTCTGCCGCGACCAGTGCGTGGCGGCGCGACACTGCCGTGTCGTTCGTGACGGTGAACGACACGTTGAGCGCGGCGGCCAGTAGCAAACAGACCATGGGAGCAGGCTAGGGGAGGGCGGGGGAGGTTTCAAGAAGGACGTAAACGAATGTTGCGGGTGACGCGAACGAAGTTTCACGCTTGCCTCGGTTCTCCGGCGAACGTAACGTCGTCAAGTTATGAGTCCGGAATTCAACCAGTATCTTCCGATTGGGATGTTAATCATCATCGCCATCGCGTTTTCGGCGGGGCTGTTGGTGATGTCGACGCTGATGGGCCAGAAGGGCCGGCGGCCGGCGATCAAAGACACGGCCTACGAGTGCGGGATGTTGCCGATCACGGCGCCTCATACGCGATTCTCGGTGAAATTCTATCTCGTGGCGATGCTGTTCATCCTGTTCGACATCGAGGTGGTGTTCCTCTATCCGTGGGCGGTGGTATTCAAGTCGCTGTTGAAGGAACCGGGGACGGGTGCGCAGGTGTTCTTTTCGATGCTGGCGTTTATCGGCATTTTGTTTGTCGGCTTCATTTACGCATTGAAGAAGGGCGCGTTTGATTGGGGTGCGCGCCGGGAATCCTGAGGCCGGCAAGAATACCGGGGCTGCGTCAGGACACAGAACTCCTCGCAAATTTCAAACCGCTGAGCCGTGCGTCCTCCATGCCTCGGTGCTGCACGAGCACTTTGAAAGTCTGACCCATGAGTTCCGGATGCAACAGGGTCTTAAGCTGCGCGGCAGCCTTGGGAGATAACTCCGCAAGGAAATCGGGACCCGCCTTCTCGATCAGACTGGCGACGAAGTGGGATTGATCGCAGAAACCGAGAAGCGGTAACCCTGAACCTGCGCCGTGTTCGGCCAGCGCAGTGAAGTTGACATGCGCGGTGATGTCCTGCTCGCCGATGTGAACCAGCGGGTCGCTGTTGCTGCGGTGCCGGTGATAGCAGAGCAGGGTGCCCGTCTTGCGGTGTGGGGCGTAGTAGTCCTCAGCGAGATAGCCGTAGTCAATCGTCAGCACGAAGCCACGCTGAAGGCAGCGAGCAATACGCTCCATCCAGCGGCGGGCTTCCAAGTGGATCTCCGTGACAAAACCGTCTGCGTCTGGCAACGGCAGCCGCGAGACTTCTTCTCGCAAGGCGTCGCTGGAGAGTGGGGCTGTTGTGAACGCGAGGCTGCTGTTGCGCTCGGTCACGAACATTTCCAGCCATTCGCCGGCGCGGCGGGTGATGAGATGCACCGGCAGCGCATCCACGAGTTCGTTGGAGAAAACACACCCGGTGACGGCATTGGGCAGTTCGCCAGGATAATCCAGTGCGACCATGTCGAGCGCCGCGTTGAAGTCGAGGTGTTCGCGAGTGGTCCAGGCGCGAATGTCGGCGGCAAGCTGGCGGCGATGCGCGCCAAGCTCAAGCAGCGTGAACTTTGCCGGCCTGCCCATGGCCTCCCACATCTCGGCGAACTGCAGCGCCAGCAATCTGCCGAACAGCGCGCCGACGGAGACGTTGGTGTAGTAATCGCCGCTGCAGCCGATGCGGTTGGGCGCGTCGGGCGCGGTGTAGTAGCCCCACTGCGGATGATAGAGCGCCAGTTCCATGACGCGCGCAAACGTCAGCGGTCCGCGCACGGCGATTTCAGAGCGGATGGCGACCAACAACTCTGACCGACCGGGGTTAACGACGGACGGCGTCATAGCTTGACGCTAGCGTTTGATTTGCAGCCGGCCGGACTGCATGAAGTTCAACGACTTCCGGCCCCAGGGAGTATCGAACGCGGTGGTGCCGTCGAACTGATAGCTCACCTCATTTTGACGGAGGGCGTTGACGACGGTTTCGCCGAGCACGGCGAGGTCGAGGTCCAGTTCGTAGTCTGCGACAACGCGGCCATGCGGAGGGATATCCCGCGGCTTGGTCTGAAATTCCTGCGCGACGGGCCGTCCGGCGAGATGGAGGTTGGCAATGGTCTTGTCGAGGTGGATCGGAAAGCTGTTGAGGTTTTCCAGAAGCGCGTCGAATTGGATCGTTGCGGCGTCTGCGGTTTGCTTTACCACGCGGAAGTTTTGCAGCGTCGTTACCGGCTTGTAGAGGATCGGTAACTCGGCACGTTTCTCGAAATCCTGCGGCAGCGTCATAAGGCCGCCGGCGAAAAGCGCGACAACGCGCAATTCATAGGTCGGCAGCTTCTTTGGATGATCCGTGCGAATGGCGGCAAACACGGCGCCGTTCTTCACCGACACGTCGATGGGCACAATCAGGTCGCTGCTGGAATCCACCGACTGCGATCCGCTGCTGTGGCCCTTGGCCAGTTTCTTGCCGGCAACGAGCAGGTCCCAGCGGTAAGCGTCCAGCCTCACGTAGCGGTCGGTCGGATTCTTGACCACAAGATCGAAGCGCATGTCCACGCCGGCAAAATCAATCTGCGTTACCTTGCCGTTGCTGAGGGTGACCTGTGGCTGGCGACCGTTCTCGGTTGTGGCACAGCCGCTCAACACCAGCGCCAGCAGGGCGATCAGGATAGGCTTGGGGGTCATCTCGGGCATGACTCGGCCTTTGCGAGTTGGAAGTCCACCTGCCGCTTGAACAGGTCCACGCGCGAGACGATCACCTTGATGCGGTCACCGATCTTGAACGTTCGCCGTGTGCGTTTGCCGACGAGGCGGCGGCGCACATCGTCAAAGGTGTAAAAATCGTCGTCAATCGTGGAGACGTGGACCAGCCCAAAGATCATCAGTTCCGGCAGCTCGACAAAGAGGCCGAAGTTGCGCACGTCGCTCACCAGGGCGTCGAAGGGGGCGAGCTTGCGGTTGCGGAGCATGCTGTTGAAGAACTCCAGCGT
>JBAZIR010000242.1:0-9344 GCA_041651735.1 Verrucomicrobiia bacterium
CAGCCCGGTTGCAGCCGGCGCGCGCCGCGTGGGCCAACGGCTGGGAACCGCGCCCCGGGTTCAACCGCCGCTATCACATGAAGGATGGCACGGTAAAAATGAATCCCGGCATCGGCAACCCCAACGTGCTCCGTCCCGCCGGCCCCACCGACCCGCAAGTCCCGATGTTGATGATCCAGTCCATGACGGGCCAGCCATTGGCGGTCATCGCAAACTTCTCGCTGCATTACGTCGGCGACCGGCCCGGTGATGCGATCTCGGCTGATTATTACGGCGTGTTTGCAAACATGATGCGCGAGCGCAAGGGGCAGGAGTTTGTGGCACTGTTGACGCACGGCGCGTCCGGTGACGTGAACAACGTTGACGTGATGCACAAGCCCGTGGTGCGCAAGCCGGGTGAGCGCGGCCGCGAGGTGGCCGGCTGGATTGCCGACCAGGTGGACCGCTGTTGGGCCAACGCGAAGTTCGATGAGTTGACGGCCATCGCCGCAACCCAGAGCACCTACATGCTGCGCGTTCGGAAGCTGAAAGGCGCAGAGATTGAGGAGGCACGCGCGCAATCGGAAAACGCGAAGCTGCCGTTGGTGGATCGGCTCTACGGGAAGGAAAGGCTGGAACTGCTGAAATGGCCGGACGAGGTCCCCATGGTCATCCAATCGCTGCGCGTCGGTGAGTTTGGCGCCTCTACGTTCCCGGGCGAGATGTTCTGCCGCCACGGCCTCGACTTGAAGCATGCGTCGCCCTTCCCGGTTACGGCATTCATCGAACTGGCCAATGGCTACAGTTGCTATATGCCGACACGGGTGGACTACGACCTCGGCGGCTACGAGACGTGGCTGGCGCGCAGCGCGTATGCCGCGCCGTTTGGCGGCGAGGAAATGGTCGCTGTCGCGGCCATGCAGTTGCGAAAACTCTGGCAATCATGAAAACAAATACAACATCCAAACAAATCGTCCTGCAAACAGCCCTCGCCGCCTGGCTTCTTCTTTCCGCGGCTGCCATGGCGGAGCAATCCCCGCTCCGTCTCACGCTGCCGCCGGCATGGTATGGCGTGCCGGGCGTGCCGATCAGCCTCTATTACGACAACGTCGTCCTGACGGAGACCCCGGAGAATTTCCGTTTCGAGGTAACATGCAACATCGGCAAGTCGGAGGCGCGGCGATGGACCGTGACCCCGTCGGACAAGGATGTGGGCCAGCATCCATTGAGCGTCGTAGTGAAAGACGCGCAAGGGAAGGAACTGGAGCGCGCCAAAACCGTGTTGCGGATCGCACCGCGCGATGCCGGCGCAAACCGGAATCTGCGCCTGCTCATCATTGGCGACAGCTTGACGGGCGCCACGATCTATCCGAACGAAATCGGACGGCTGCTCTCGGAACAGGGCAACCCGAAATGGACCATGCTCGGAACGCACAAACCTGCGTCCGTCAAACCGGGCGTGGTGCATGAAGGCTACGGCGGCTGGACCTGGGCGGCGTTCCTGTCGCGCTACGACGCCAAGCTGGGTCACAAACTTGACGAGAAGAACCGCCGTCAAAGCAGCCCATTCGTCTTTGTGGGACCCGATGGCAAGCCGGCGTTGGACATTCCGCGTTACATCCGCGAGAACTGCGCCGGCCAGGCGCCGGACGTGGTGACGATCATGCTCGGCATCAACGATTGTTTCGGCGCCAGCACCACGGACGCCAAGGCGATGGACGAGCGGATCGCCTCGACGCTCGATACCGGAGAGAAGTTCCTGAAGGCGTTCCGCACCGCCGCGCCGCGCACGGTGTTTGCCGTCGGGCTGACCACGCCGCCGAACTCGCGCGAGTCCGGCTTCGAGGCCAACTACAAGGGCAAGTATCACCGCTGGGGTTGGAAGCGTATTCAGCATCGCCTCGTGGAGCAAATGATCGCGCGTTTCGACAAACGCGAGCGCGAGAACATCCATCTCGTGCCGACGGAACTGAACCTCGATCCCGTGGACGGATACCCGGACAACAACGGTGTCCATCCCAATGCCACCGGCTACCAGCAAATCGGCGCGAGTTTCTACTGCTGGCTGAAGTGGTGGTTGCAGGCGAAGTAATCGTGATACCAAAAGGTCGCCGGTTTTCGGCACAAAAGGCTTGAGACAAGGCGAAAGTTGTGGTCATCGTTGCGCTACGCGAACTGCGGAGATGTTGATGCTCGCGGCGGCTAACGACAGTGACGTTGAAACAAGAACTCAACTTCGAGGAAACGCAATGACTAATCGTGTGGCTGTGATGTTGGTTGCAGGTATGGCAGCGGCGACGGCGACGTTCGGAGCAGAAGGCGTTGCCATTACCGACGCGGGCGGCAAACTGCGGGTGGAAATCTGCGGTGAGCTTTTCACGGAATATCACTACAAGGACGTGGCACGGCCATATTGCTATCCGATCATCGGTCCCGGCGGCGTAGGGATGACGCGCGACTGGCCGATGAAGGAAAACGACAACGACGTGCGGGATCATCCTCACCACAAAGGCCTCTGGTATGCGCACGGCAAGGTCAACGATGTGGATTGCTGGTCCGAGCAGAAGGCTTTCGGCAAGACCATCCATCAGAAGTTTCTGGAGACAACCTCCGGCCCCAAACAGGGCGTGATCCGCTCCCTCAACAAGTGGGTCTCGGCCGACGGCAAGGCGCTCTGCTCCGATGAGCGGACCCTTCGGTTCCAGGCGTGTTCTGACGTGCGAATGATCGATTTCGAAATCACGTTCATTGCGTCGGAGGGTGATCTGACGCTCGGCGACACGAAGGAAGGCTCGATGAGCATTCGTCTGCCAACCTCGATGAGCGTCACGGCCAAGGGCAAGGTGGCGATGGGCCACATCATCAACAGCGAAGGCGCGCGCGACAAGGACACGTGGGGCAAGCGCGCCGCGTGGGTGGATTATTACGGCCCCGTGAACAACAAGCCCGTCGGCGTCGCCATCTTCGATCATCCGAAAAATCCACGGCACCCGACGTGGTGGCATGTTCGCGACTACGGTCTGTTCAGCGTGAACCCCTACGGCATCCACGACTTCGAGAAGAAACCCGCCGGCACCGGCGACTTGAAAGTTGAAGCAGGCAAGAAGGTGACCTTCCGATATCGGTTCCTATTCCACACCGGTGACGAAAAGGGAGGCAAAGTGTCCGAGCACTACAAGGAATACGCGGCGACGAAAGCCGCCAAGTGATGGTGCGCAAAAGAATGTATTGAACTCAACAGAGAAAGAAATCATGACAACGATCACACGCGGAAGTTTCCTGAAACAATCACTGATCGCCACGGCAGGGGCGAGCCTGCCCTGGACTTGGGCGCGCGCGGCCGGCGCGAACGACACCATCCGAGTCGGCGTCATCGGCTTTGGCGGACGCGGACGCGAGCATATCAGCGCGCTGCGGAAGGTCGAGGGCGTGAAGATCGTCGCTCTCTGCGATGTGGATGCCAAGATTCTCGCCAAGGGCGTCGCCGAGTTCGAGAAGCGCGGAGAGAAGGTCAAGGGCTACAGCGACCCCCGAAAACTGCTGGAAGACAAGGATATTGACGCTGTCTCCACCGCGACACCGAATCACTGGCACGCGTTGCTGACCGTCTGGGCCTGCCAGGCGGGCAAGGACATTTACGTGGAGAAGCCCGCGGCGCATTCCATCTGGGAAGGCCGTCAGGCTGTGAAGGCCGCCGCGAAATACAAGTGTATCGTCCAGGTGGGCAGCCAGAGCCGTTCCAGCCAGGGCATCCGTGAGGCGGTTGCCTTCATCCGCAAGGGTGGCCTCGGCAAGATCAAGCTGGCCCGCGGTCTCTGCTACAAGCGGCGCAAGAGCATCGGCCAGGCCTCCGGCTCGCAGCCGATCCCGGAGGGCCTCGACTACAACCTCTGGAGCGGTCCCGCCGAGTTGGTGCCGCCGCACCGCAATGGCAAGTTCGGCGCCGTCCACTACGATTGGCACTGGATCTGGCGTTACGGCAACGGCGACCTCGGCAACCAGGGCGTCCATCAGGTGGACATTGGCCGTTGGTTCCTCGGCGAGAAAACACTCGCCCCGCAGGTCATGAGCATCGGCGGCCGGCTCGGCTACGAGGACGACGGCGAAACGCCGAACACGCAGATCATGATGCTCGACTATGAGAAAGCGCCGTTGATCTTCGAAGTGCGCGGGTTGGCGAGCGCGGCCGACACCGATACCATGGACAAATACTGGCCGGTGAAGTTCACCCCGGCGCCGCAGAAAGCCGCAAAAGCTGGAAAGGCGGCCGCCGACATGAGGTCCGTCACTGGCGGACGTTCTGCCAGCGATCCGCGCAGTTCCATTGGCGTGATCATCCACTGTGAAAACGGTTTCGTCAGCATCCCGAGCTACACGCAAGCCGATATCTTCGACAACGACGGCAAGGAGATCCCGGAATACAAGGGGAAGTTCAAGGGCGCCGACAGCCACTTCGAGAACTTCATCAAGGCTGTGCGCAGCCGCAAGCCATCCGATCTCAACGCCCCGATCCTCGAAGGTCATCTGAGCGCCGGACTCTGCCATCAGGGCAACATCGCCTACCGCGTCGGCAAGAAAGCGTCGCCGGGCGAGATTCGCGAACAGGTCAAGGGCAACCAAGTGGTGTCCGAAGCCTTCGGTCGCATGTGCGAACACCTGGCCGCCAACGGTGTGGACCTTGCCAAGACACCCGCAGCGATCAGTTCGTGGCTGAAGTTCGACCCGAAGAAGGAACAATTCGTGGACAACGAGGCCGCCAATGCGCTGGTTAAGGACAAGTATCGCGAACCGTTCGTTGTGCCGGCCATAAGCTGAGTCAACGTTCAATCGCAGTATTCAGACAGGGTGCGGCGGTTTCTCTACCGCCGCACCCTTGTCGTTAAGCGAACCAGCGGGACCATTGAATAAGAACGGCGTTCCCAATAACGGCATACCCCCTCGCGCTGCGGCCGCAATTCCTGCCGTAATACAATGGCCCCGACACAATCCACAATCGCGTTGACAGGAGTTTCGGGCGCAGCAAAGCTGAATTCGAATTGAAACACGACGCATCACCCTTGCTCCACCCGCCCAGCCTCGACGAGCGTGCGAACGCGCTGAAGTCGGCGCTGGTACGCGCCTTTCACGTGTCGCCGGCCGACGTGCGCGTGGCGGTATCGCCGTATCGGATTTGCCCGCTCGGCGCCCACGTGGACCATCAACTCGGCATCGTCACCGGCCTGGCGCTGAACCAGGCCATCGTGATGGCCTTCGCGCCGTCGCCGGAGGCGCATCGCAAGGAAGTCGCTGCGCTGAGCAAAAACTATCCGAGCCAGGTCAGGTTCGAACTGGATTCGATACCGCCGTTCCGGTCAGGCGATTGGGGCAACTACTTGCGCGGCGCGGCGCTGGCGTTGCGCGACCAGTTCGGCAAGCGCCTGGGCCGCGGAATGGTGGCGATGGTGGACGGCGACCTGCCGATCGGCGGCTTGAGTTCCTCGGCAGCGGTTGGCGTGGCGTATTTGCTCGCACTGGAAGCCGTGAACGGCCTCTCGGTGAGCATCGCTGAAAACATTCATTTCGACCGGGCCATCGAGAACGGCTACATCGGCCTGCGCAACGGCATTCTCGACCAATCGGTCATTCTCGCCGCCAATCACGACCAGTTGCTCTCGCTGGATTGTCAGAGCGAATCGTGGCACACCGTGCGCGGGCCGGAAGCCGGTTCATTCCAGGTTCTGGTTGTTTACTCCGGCTTCGAGCAGGCGTTGGTGTCTACTGGATACAACCAGCGCGTGGCCGAATGCCGCGAGGCAGCCAGGCAACTGCTAACCGCCGCAGGCCGACGCGTGACCAACGGCGCCGTGTTGCGGCAGGTCAGCGAGGAAACCTTTGTGAAGCACGGCCCGGCGTTGCCCGTGACGCTGCGAAAGCGCGCGACGCACTTCTTCACCGAGCAGGCGCGCGTCCGCGACGGTGCGGCGGCTTGGGCCCGCGCGAACGTGAAGCAGTTCGGCGGCTTGGTGGTGCACAGCGGAAAAAGCTCGGTGGAAAACTATGAGTGCGGCTCGCCACCGCTGATTACTCTTTACGAACTGCTGGTCGGCTCCCCCGGGGTGCTGGGCGCGCGATTCAGCGGCGCAGGGTTCCGCGGCAACTGCATCGCGCTGGTGGAACCCGGCCAGGCCGAGGCTGTCGCAGTGGCTGTCGCCGAAGGCTACGCCCGCCGGCATCCGGCGGAGGCGAAGCACTTTTCCGCCTGCGTCTGCGAGACAGACGATGGAGCGCGGTTGATTTAGACCCACGGAGAGAATCATGCACGCCATTGTTCTTGCTGCTGGTTATGCACGGCGACTCTCGCCACTGACCGATGACTGTCCCAAGGCGCTGCTGCCGGTGCGCGGCGTGCCATTGCTCGATTACGTCATGGCGAAGGTGTTCGCGGTGCCGGCCGTGGAAGCCGTGACGCTCGTGAGCAACCACCGGTTCATCGCGCACTTCGAGAACTGGCTGCGCTGGCGGCGACCGCCGGTGCCAGTGCGCCTCCTCGACGACGGCACGCTCACCAATGAGACACGGCTCGGTGGCATCGGTGACTTGCGTTTCGCCATCGAGCACCATGACGTTCATGACAATACTCTGGTGCTGGCGGCCGACAACCTGTTTGCGGCGGATCTCGCGCAGATGGCGAAGTTTGCAGACGATCGCCGCGCCAGTTGCGTGATCGCGCGCCGGCTCGAAGACCTGAAAGCGCAGCAACGCACGGGCATCGCGGTGCTCGACAGCGACAGCCGGCTGGTGGAGTTTCAAGAGAAACCGCAGGTTCCCAAGAGCAATCTCGCCGTGCCGCCGATCTATGTCTACCGCAAGGAGAGCCTGCGCCTCCTCGGCGAATACCTGGACGGCGGCAACAACCCCGACGCCCCCGGCAACTTCATTGCCTGGCTGTGCGCACGCGAGCCGGTGTTCGGCTGGCGTTGCGACGGCGAAATCTGGGACATCGGCAACCTCGAACAATACGCGCTGGCGCAGGAAAGATTTGACGCAGCGAAGGAATCGTCGTTTGGTATCCGGTCATGGTAGGGCGTTGGATATTGCTGTTGCTGTTGGCGGCGCCAGCGTGGGGCCAGACGACCCACCGCATCGCGGAATTCCAGATTGCGCTCGACCGGCAGTTGTTCTCGCCCGGCTGCATCGACGATCACGCCGGCACACAAACGCGTGCCGCGTTGCGCGCATGGCAGGTTGCCAAAGGCGGGAAGGTCACGGGCGTGTTCGACGAAGCGACGGCGGAAGCGCTCAAGCTGGAGGCGCCGACATTCATCAACTACGAAATCACCACCAACGACTTCGCCCGGCTCGGCCGCGTCCCGGAAAGTTGGCGCGAGCGGGCGGAACAGGAATCCATGCCTTACCAAGCCGCGCTGGAATTGGTTGCGGAAAAATTCCATGCCTCGCAACGGTTCATCCGCGCACTGAACCCGCAGATCCCATGGGATTCGCTGAACACACCAACCAACGTGGTCGTGCCTAACGTCATCGCCGACGTCGCATCGCGCAAAGCGCAGGAAATCCGCATCAACCTCGCCCAGAAATGGCTGACGGTCTATGACGGCGAGGGCAAGCTCTGCGCGTTCTTCCCCTGCTCCATCGGCCGCGACAAGATGAAGCGGCCGGTGGGTGAGTTGCAGATCGTGGCGGTCGCGCCGAATCCTAACTACACATTCGACCCGAAGGTGTTCCCCGAATCACCCGAAGCGCAGGCCGTCGGCACGAAACTGATTATCCCGCCCGGCCCGAACAATCCCGTCGGCGTGCTTTGGCTCTCCATCGGCCGCGCGCCCGGCAGCGAAGGGCCGCCGCTGACCGGCTACGGCGTCCACGGCACGCCGAAGCCGGAGGAGGTCGGCAGGACCGAGAGCCACGGCTGTTTCCGTCTGGCAAACTTCAACGCGCAGCGCCTCCTCAAGATGATCACCGTCGGCACGCCGGTGATCGTTGAGGAGGAGTGAGCCTCGATAGGGAAACGACGTGGGCGTGGCGGGTTATGGTTTTCTCATTTTGCGGGCGTGTTCCTGCTTGACCGTAAGTTACTACGCGATAGCCTTTGGCAACCGAAAGGATTAACGAATGAAACTTTCTCGACCTCTTCTCATCGTCAGCATCGTTGCGGTGTCGGCCTGGCTTTCGGTGATGCCCGCGCAAGCGGAAGGACGCATGGACAAGCTCAAGCGAGGACTGGCAGGCATGGCCTTCGGCGGCGTGGAAGTGCCAGCCACATTGTGCGAGGAGTGCCGCAACGAAGGCTGGGTGGTAGGCATCACCGCTGGTTTCTTCAAGGCAGCCGGAAATTTTGCGGCGCGCGAAGTGCTGGGTGTTTTTGAATTCGTCACCTCGCCGTTTCCGTGGCCGGATGAACAATACAAGCCTTACATGGAGCCAGCGTATCCGTGGGACCGTTTCACTTCGGTGAAAGACCCGGTGCCAGTGGCGCCACAGCCTGTGATTCCTCCATCGCCGGGAACCACGACACCGGCAGCGTCGCAGACTACGACCTCGCCTGTGCCGCAAACCACGACTTCGCCAGCGCCAACGCCGGCGAAATAAGCGAGTAACGGCGGGTCACGGCTCGACAGAGTAATGGGGTCGTGATCAGAGAAGTTTTGCGTCGCGCGCCCTTCAGGCTTCATGGTTCCGGCACGCCGTCACTCCATCCCTCATGAACATCGCTCATCCTGAGCTTGCGCCGTCGCGGCTGGAATACCACGCCGCCGTCGCGCTTCAGCAACGGCTGCGCGAGCTGGTGGTGATGATCGGATCGGTCCGAACACCCCGTTGGGTCGCTGGCGTGGATGTTTCCTACGATTTCGTCCCGACGCGATTCTCCAAAAACAAGAAGGCATCCGAGTCCCTCTACGCGGCAGTTGTTGTGCTGGAACTGCCATCGCTGCGCGTGGTTGAGACATCCGCCGTCGCAAGCCGCGCGGAGTTTCCCTACGTGCCGGGGTTGCTGAGCTTCCGCGAGATTCCGCCGTTGCTAGAAGCGTTTCGGAAACTGCGTGTGACGCCGGATGCCGTGCTGGTGGATGGACAAGGCATTGCGCATCCACGCCGCTGTGGTCTGGCGTCCCATCTCGGCTTGGTGCTCGATCTGCCGGCGGTCGGTTGCGCCAAGAGCAGGCTCATCGGAGAGTATCGCGAACCGGGATTGCGCCGCGGCAGCGCCAGCGACCTTCACGATGGCGGTGAGATCATCGGTCGCGTCGTACGCACGCGTGACGGCGTGGCGCCGATCTTCATCAGCGTCGGTCACAAAATCTCACTCGACGCCGCAGTGGCGCTCGTGCTGGAATGCACCCCGCGCTTTCGGTTGCCGGAGACAACAC
>JBAZIR010000243.1:0-9307 GCA_041651735.1 Verrucomicrobiia bacterium
CTCGTGATGAACGGCGTCTCGCCGATAGTGACGCGATAGACGAAATCTTCGCGCCCGCGATAAATCGCGTCGGTGATGGTGAACACATACTCGCCGTCCTTTGGAATCTGATAGACAATCGTCGGGTCGGGTCTGAACCGGTAGTCATCGTCATACGCCAATTCCTTCTTGTCCGCGTCGTAGAGAACCAGCACGGGCTGGAACCAACCGGGCACGGCGTCGGCGAGGTACGGGATCAACTGCCGCGCCAGCGTGGTGATGACCAGCCGCTGACCCTTGCGCGCATCGAACCGATATCGGTTGACCTCGCCGGAAGCGATCTGGCCGTTCACCGTACACGGGATGGAAACGCGGTCCTCAACCTCGTATTCCGGCCGTTTACGAAGAGCCAGTTGCTCCTTGCCAAGCACTTGAAAAGGCGTGGTGCTCATCGGCTTTCGGCAGTATTCGGGCAATTGGCCGACGAGAAACGGAAGGGGATTCGATGCGCCGCCGCGCAGGGTCACCAGCCGCAACTCCCGTTCGCCAGGCGCCGCATCGGGAGCGATCGTGACCTCCACGTAAGCAAGGCTGGCGAGGGAAACACTGGCGGGCCTCAACACGTATGTGCGCACCCGATTCTGAATCTTGTCTATCCTCTTCTGCGTGGCCTCATCCTTTGCGGCCGCTGAAACCTTCCCATCCGATCCCTCCGAGGACATCATCATCATCTCGTCATCCGAGGATTTCTTTTTCGCAGCCCCCTTTGTTCGCGACTTCCTCAACTCCGCCAATTGCTGGTTCAACAACTGTATGTCCTGCGGGCCCAGTTTCTTCTGGTACTCCACCAGCCGGGCTGTGACGCCGGAACCACTGACGATCGCTCCCGTAATGCTATCCAGAGCCTGTCCGCCCAGCTTGACCTGAAATGTTGTCCCCTGCTGGCCTCCGGCAGGATAGGCAAAACCGATATAGGGTCTTGCCTGCGCGTGCACCAAGGGCGCCATCGCCACCAAGCCGGTCAGGCCCAGAATCACAGGCCATTGAACTTTGCTCATAAGCCGCTCCAGTAATGATCCGTCCGCACAAGAAATCACAGAATGCTAAAAATGCACGAAACGCGCCGCGCTTTGCGTGTCCCGGTCGCCGGGTCACTTGACAGTAACATGAATCTCACTGCGCGGCACATTCGCATTCCGCAACTTTTTCGCCGTAGAAATTGTTCGTGAACAGCCCCTCTTCATAGAGCATCTTGAGCTGCCGCACGCGGCCGGCCGCCTGCCCCTTGGTGAACTTCTGTCCCTTGGCCTGCATCTCGGCAGCCTTGACCTTCGCCCGGACCAGCACCTCGGGTGGGATCTCCCGCGGCACACGCGCGGGCGGGGGTTCGTAAGAGCCATCGAAAACAAGAACCTTCAGGTCCTGCGCCGGCACGAGATGCCGCCACAAGAACGCTTGCATCCGGTCTTCAGCAGGAACGGCTGTATGGATGATTTCCTTATCTCCAATCTTGGCGCTGCCGACAACTGTGATGTTAATGGGGCCTTTCGTTGCGAGGTCCGTCCTAAAGTTGATCCGCGTGATGTTTTGAGTGCCGGTGAGTATGACAGGATAGGGAACGAATCCGGGCGGCGGATCTTTCAGGGTGATCTTGATGGGGCCTTCGAAACCGTCCTTGCGCGTGGCATAGACACTGAAACCGGTGCTGCTCTTCTGCCGGGAGCTGATGCTGCTGGCCACAACACGCAATGCAAAATCAGGCTGCGGCGCGCTGATACGCAGGCGGTAGCCATACTCCTCGCCGCCCTTGCGTCCCGTATCGCCAATGTGAACGTAGTAGGTGCCGTCGGCGGGCAGCCTGACCATGAAATAGGAATCCGCATGGTGCGTGTTGATGCCCGCGCTGATATCCTCCCGGTCATCACTGAACGCCACCAATTGGCCGCTCGCGTCGGTGAGTTTGATCACGGAATCCACCGGGGAATCGAGCCGCCGCGCGAAAACTTCCGCGACGATCGAGTCGCCCGCATTGCCGGTGAACTCGAAGACGTCCCAGTCGTCCTCCTTGTCAATACGCCCGTTGACGATGACGGGCAGCGTCACCTTCTGCACGCGTTCCGAGGGATTATTGGATTCCTTGTCGAAAATTTCCGGCAACGTGTCCAATGCAAACGACATGGGATTGGAGAGGAATCCGTCTTTGTTCGCAACGACCTGATGGATGCCCGGCTCGGCGTCTTTGGCGGGCAACGCCAGTTGGGCGTTGCCTAAATGCAAGCCTCTCATTCTAACCGAGACCGGCTCGCCCACCCGGCCACCCAGCGGGAAGATGCTCGTGATGAACGGCGTCTCACCGATAGTGACGCGATAGACAAAATCCTCGCGACCTCGGAAGATGGCGTCATTGACGACCAACACATATTCGCCGTCCTGGGGGATCCTATAGACAATGATCGGATCCGGTTTGAAGCGGTAATCATCGTCGTAGGCCACTTCCTTGCCGTTGGCATCGTAGAGCGTCAGTACGGGCTGAAACCAGCCGGGCACGGCGTCGGCAACATACGGGATCAACTGCCGCGCCAAGGTGGTCATGACCAGTTGCTGACCCTTGCGCGCCTCAAACCGATACCGGTTGAGTTCGCCGGAAGCGATCTGGCCATTCACTGTGCATGGAACGGCCACGCGGTCCTCGATCTCATTGTCCGGCCGCTTCCGCAAGGCGAGATTCTCTTTGCCGAGCACCTGATAATCAGCCGTTTTCATCGGCTTGCGGCAGTATTCAGGCAGTTGGCCGACATAGAAAGGGAGCGGGTTCGACGCGCCGCCGCGCAGGCTCACCAAGCGCAGTTCCCGTTCACCCGGAGGCGCGTCGGGAGCTATCGTGACTTCAACATAAGCGAGGCTGGCAAGCGAGACGGAAGCCGGCCGGTTGCAGTAGGCGCGAATCCTCTTGTCAAGTTTGGCCATCAACTGATCGACCGCTGCACTGTCGATCACCGGGGCGGTCTTCGACCCGGCCTTTTGCGAAGACATCATCTCATCCCCTGATGACATCATCGGCTCTCCCGTGCTTGTCGGAGCCTTCGGCCCGGCTTTCTGCGAGGACATCATCATCTCGTCCCCTAATGACATCATCATCTCTCCCGTGCCTGTCATGGGCGACGCCGAACAAAGCAGGGTCTTCGCCTTCCTCAAATCCCTCAGTTGTTCGCTCAACAGAGTAATGTCAATGGGACCCAGCGAGGGGTGATATTCGATCACCCTGGCGGTCACACCCGAGCCGGAGACCACCACACCATTTACGCCCGCCATGGCTTGTCCACCCAGTTTGACTTGAAACGTCGTGCCTTGCTGGCCGCCAGCGGGATACGCAAAACCAATATACGGCCTGGTCTGCGCCCATACCGGCTGAGCCATCACCACTACACCGGCCATTCCAAGAACCGCGAGCCATTTCACTTTGTCCATAAGCCGCTCCATGCTTGCACACAAAAAGAACCACGGAATGCACAGAATGCACGAAACAAAACTGCTGCCTTTCGTGTCCTTCCGTGCATTCCGTGGTTGCCGCAATTGACTACATGATCTCTGTCAAAAGCCCGTTCGACTTCACGCCTTCCGCGGCGGAGGGCAACACGTGGGCCTCCAGGCCCATCGGGTGGGGCAGCTTCGCGTTGAAGTCAATGCCCGCCAACTGGTAGATGCTGCCGATGAGGTCCACCGGATACACGGGGCGATCTTTGGGTTCTTCGCCCTTTGCGTCGGATGAGCCAACGATGTGGCCGCCTTTGAAGCCGCCACCGGCGACCAGAACGCTGAACACGTTGCCGTAGTGGTTCCGACCCCCATTCCAAGGTGGCTGCCAGTCCACTTTGGGGCCGCGGCCGAACTCGCCAGTGCACCACACAATGGTGGTCTCGAGCAGACCGCGATCCTTCAAGTCTTGCAGCAACGCCGCCAGACCCTGGTCCAGATTCGGACACTGACGGCGCATGGTCGCAAAGTGGTTGCTGTGCGTGTCCCACCCGCCGGGGTAGTTGATAACGATGTAAGGAACACCCGCCTCCACCAGCCGACGCGCCGCCAGGCACTCCTGCCCAAAAGTGTGGCGGCCATACTTGTCCCGCAGTTCCGGTTTCTCGATGGAGAGATCGAACACCTCTTTGCCTTTGCCCAGAATCAAGCCATACGCCGCTTTCTTGGATTCCTCCGCGGCGGTCATTTGCGGACTGGCGGCCATCGCCTTGCCCATCGTGTTCATCTTCTCGAGCAACTCACGCCGGTTCTTCTGCCGATCGTCGGTGATGGCTCGGGCCACGACGCCTTCCACCTCGAAGCGATTCGCGTTCGGATCGCCGCCGGTGGCAAAGGGCTTGTATTTCGGTCCCAGGAAACCCTCTTCGGAGAACCGACCCTGCGCCTGCGTCATCACCACGTAGGGCGGAATGATGCCCTTGTATTCCTTGCCCTTGAACAGCGCGAAGATGGCCCCGACGCTTGGATACGCCAGCCGCTCGCCGGGCGTGTGGCCGGTCTGCATCAGGTAGGCCGCGGTTTCGTGGCCGTTGTTGCGATGCGTCATGCTGCGAATGATCGAATACTTGTCCGCCTGCTTCGCGAGCATCGGGAACAACTCGCCAAGCTGGATGCCGTCCACGTTGGTCGGAATCGCCTTGGCGAACTCGCCCATGTATTCGTAGCCCGCCTCCGGCTTCGGATCCCACGTGTCGTTGTGCGACATGCCGCCCCAAAGGAAAACCTGGATGACCGACTTGGCCTTGGCTTTGCTCTTGGTGGCCGCTGGCACGGATGGCGAGGCCACCGCGAATGCTTGAGGTCCCAAACGGTCGGCCAACATCAATCCGGTCGTCGCATAGACACCGCGACGCAGCACTTCACGCCGGGAGATGTTCTTTCCGTTCTTCGAACTGTGGCTCACGCTCATCTTTTCAGTTTCCTTTCATTACAATCCGGGCTGGCCGGGAATTTATCATGCCTCGTGACAGATGCAAAAATCAGTGCCGATACAGGAACTCCGCGCTATTGAGCAACGCCCAGGCGATGTCAACCCAGTCGTCGCGCCGCTTCACTATAATGGTTTTGTCGGGCTGTTTAACCGACTTGCCATTCTTCATGACCGGCGGCGTCTTGACCACCTGCACCCTGCCATACGCTTCCAGACTCTTCACCTCGTCAGCCGTTGGCAATCGCGACAGGATTGTCAGGTAAAGGTCCTCGATGATCTCCTGTGGTTTGTGGCCGGAATCGAGAATCGCCCTCATCTGGGGTCCCTCGTTGATCTTGCGATAAATGTGGCTGGAATTGAGCATGTGCAACCACTGGCTGGGAACCGGTTTGTTGTTGCGCTCGTTCTCCATGCCGGTGGCGCGCGCCGTGCGTCCGAACAAGGTCAGGAATGGGCTGGTGATGCTGCCGTCCGCGATTGCAACGGCTGACTTGCCCTCCGGGATATAGGTAAACGGCTCTGGAATGGGACTGGTGTAAAGATCCGTCGCGCCGGTGATCTTGTTGATGACATCGATCAACACCTCCGCATCCAGACGACGCAGCGAATAGCTCGCAAAGTTGGCCTCGGCTTCAGGCGTGATGACCTTGGGCATGGAGGAGAACTGATACGTCTTGGAATTCAGGATCAACCGGTAGAATTTCTTTAGATCGTAGCGCGCCGCGATGAGTTCCTTCTCCAGACAGGCCAGCAGCGCAGGATTGCTCGGCGGGTTGTCGTCCCGGATGTCGTCCGGCTCGTGAATGATGCCGCGTCCCATCAACCAAGCCCAGACGCGGTTCGCGATGGCGCGCGTGAACCAGGGATTTTTCGGCGTGACCAGCCAATCTGCGAAGACCTCCCGAGGGTCCTTGTTGGGAGACAACTTGACTTTGGTTCCGTCCGGAAAGACCCCCACCAACGCCCCGAGGTTGGCCGCCGCCGGGTCGAACGTCTGCATGGTGGCACTGGCAGGTTGCGCGATGGAGGCGATGCGGTCCTTGCCGGGCACGCTGCTGGCGATCACGACGTTGGAACCGAGAGGGTTCCAAAAAACATGTTCCTCCTTCCACTCACTGGTGGGCTTGTAACTGATCTGCGAGAAGAACACCGCCATGCCGGCCAGTTTGTTGGTCGGCCAGGAATCGGTGCGTGTTCCCATGAACGTCAGCGCCACGGCGCCCGCGATGCCTTCCGGTGTCCGGCTCTGGATGGCACGGTAGAAGTTGACCGGGCCGACGCGGAAATTGCTGCCGCTGGAGGTGAGCATCTCGTTGACGAACTGATCGTACGGCTTGTTCTCGACGAGCGAGGCCCGCACCCAGCGATGAAACGCCTGGGCGGCATTGGGCCAGAGATTGACAGGGAACTCCGCCTTGATCCGCAGGATGTCGCCCCACCGCATCGCCCAGTAGTCGGCGAACTCTTCGCGATCCAGCAGCCGGTCAATCAACAGGCGCCGTTTGTTTTTTGTGTCCTGATCCTCAATGAACTCCTTGGCCTCCTTCGCCGTGGGCAGCGTGCCGATGATGTCGAGGTAGGCGCGCCGGACAAACACCGCATCGGTGCAGAGCGTAGGCTGGATTTTCAGCGACGAGAGCTTCGCGAAAACGATCTTGTCAATCGGGCCTTCAGGCGCAGGCGAAACAGAGCCTTCAAAAACATTGGGCCCGGGCTCCGACGTGACAGCGTCACTTACCACCGCCCCAAGAACCACCATCGCTGTCAACACCGTCTTCGCCAATTTTGCCGCCTCAACCGCCACATCAAAACGCATGAGCCAAAAGCCTTTCCTTATAAATTGCGCCGTCGCAATTACAGCCCGTGACCGAATCTCAACCACGCTCGCTCTGCTTCTCAGCCAGTTTCATCATGCTCCCCGCCACCGCCATCCACAATGACCCAAAAGTATCATTCACTTATGGAATTAGCGCCCAAACAACCGTGCCATTGTCGCGCGCCGCGGATTGTCGCGGACTTTGCAGCAGCCTTGGAGGTTGCAAGCGAGCGCGGAAGTGGCTTAACTGCTGTTTGTTGTTGTGAACTGGCTCAGCAAAATCAAGTTGGCGGGAAGCTGTCTGACAGCCGTGTCCTTGCTGGCATGGCCGTCAGACTCGCCGGCCCAAGGCGCGGCGTTGGCGGTCCCGACCTTGTCGGTGCTGACCAACGTCGTGCAGGTGAAACGGCTCTCCCAGCGGGAGGCCGAGCGGCATCATCCCGTGCGGTTGCGCGGTGTGGTGACGTATTTCGAGTGGAACCCGGACTGGCAGCTCTTCACGGCCAATTTGCAGGACGAGACGGGCGGTATTTCGTTCTCACCGGGCCAGACAGCCGCAGATGCGCTGAAACTGAAGCCGGGACAACTGGTCGAAATCGAAGGGGTCTCCGCACAAGGTTCGTTCGCGCCTGAAGTCCGAGGGCCCGGGAAGTTCGGCAGCCCGGTCCGGGCCAAAGTGCTTGGCGCCGCGCCGGACCCGGAACCCCAGGTGCTCACGCCCGAAGAGATGGCCAACCCCTTTAACCAGGACGAATGGATCGAGGTGAAGGGCGTCGTGCGGCGGGTGACTGCGCGCGCCGGCCCCAAAGCCAAGGGTCGCATCATGGTGGACTTCAGCACCGCCAGCGGCACGTTCCGCGCCATGATGCCCACACAAACGACACCGATCCAGACACCTTCCTATCTCGTCGGCGCAGTCGTGACTGTGCGGGGGGTGTTCGCCGGCATCTACCAAAAGCGCCGGATCGTAGGCGCACACCTCATGGTATCGTCGCTGGATCACATCATCGTGGACGAAGCGGGCGCCGATGCGGCGTTCAAGCTGCCGCGGTTGACGGCCTCGTCGTTGATGCAGTTCCGCCCGGACATGGCCTCGCGCGTGCATGTCAACGGCGTGGTCACGTTGTTCGAGCCGGGCAGCCATCTCTACTTGCGAGACAACACCGGCGCGTTGCGCATTGAGACGCCGGAGACCAGCCCGTTCCGGCCGGGCGATCGCGTCGATGCGGTCGGGTTCCCCGCCTTCAGCGACGGGGCGCCGTTGCTTCTGAACGCGTTCGTGAAAAAAACGGGCGGCGGCCCTCCGCCCCAACCCCGAAGCATCTCCGTCACGCAAGCCAGCAGCGGCGAGTTCGATGGCGACCTGGTGCGGCTGGATGGCGTGCTGCTGGATCAACTGAAACGTCCCGAGAATGTGATCCTGATGCTGCAAAGCGGCGACACCGTGTTCTCCGCGCACTTTGCCGAAGGCCAGGCGAACACCAATGCGCCGTCGCTGATGCTGGACAGTTGGGTGCAGATTTCCGGCGTGTGCCTCAATCAGTTTCGCTACTCGCCCGAACCGCGCCCCAAGCCTCCCCAATGGCGGCCGGTGTCGTTTCACGTTGTCCTGCGCAGCCCGCGCGATGTCGTGCTGTTGCGCGAACCGCCATGGTGGACGCCAGAGCGAATCCTCTGGGGCATGTGTCTTCTGGCGGCGTCGATTTTCGTGGTGCTGGCCTGGGGCGTGTCGTTGCGGCGGCAGGTGGCGGGACAGACGCGCGTCATCCAGCAGAAGATCCAGCGTGAGGTGCTGATGGAGGAGCGATCACGCATCGCGCGCGACCTGCACGACACGCTGGAACAACAACTGGCGCTGATCGGCGTGCAGATTGACTCATCGCTGGCGCGGCTCGCCGAATCGCCGGACTTGGTGCGCAAGTCGCTCGAACTGGCGCTGGCCGTCGTGCGTCACACGCATGAGGAGGCGCGAAGGTCGGTTTGGGATCTGCGCTCGGTGGCGCTGGAACAGGGCGGCCTGGGGGTGGCGTTGCGGCAACTGGCCGCAGATGACAACGCGACACAGCGCAAGGTCGAGTTCACGACCACCGGCCAGACACGGCGCTTGCCGGCGCTGGTGGAAACCAACCTGATGCGCATCGCACAGGAAGCCGTCACCAACGCCATCAAGCACAGTGACGGCTCCCACGTCGAAGTGAATCTGGATTACGGCCAGCGTGAAATAACATTACGCGTGCGCGACAACGGCCGCGGATTTGACCCGGAGAAAGTCATGCCGGCCAGCAGCGGCCGCTTTGGCTTGATGGGCATGCGCGAACGCGCCGAAAAAATGAACGCCGTCTTCTCGCTGTCAAGCCAGCCAGGACAGGCCACAGAAATCAAAGTCGTCGTGCCGCTGCCCGATAGCACGATGGAGAACACAAACCCAATATCATGAAACCCGAACGCAAACTTCGCCTTCTGTTGGTGGACGACCATGCGGTCATCCGCATGGGACTGACCGGCTCGCTGAACCTCGAACCCGACCTGACGGTGATCGGCGAGGC
>JBAZIR010000244.1:0-9271 GCA_041651735.1 Verrucomicrobiia bacterium
ACTCCCGCAGGGACGGCACTGGGCTGGGATTGGTGCTCATGTCGCTCCTTTCGTTTGAAGGGTTTGCTGCATTCGAGGTTCCAACGGCTCACGCCCCTATTATGGCGCGGGTGTCAAGTTGCGCCCGTGCCGCTCTCAGAAAGCCGCAGGTCATCATCAGCCGATTGGCAAACAACACCAAAAATGTCGGCTCCGAGCATCGAAAACGCAGGCCCAACAAAAACATCGCTGCACAGGTCCCACCATGCCGCGCCTCTATCGAGAATTCAGAATTCTTGGAACTCGCAACGCGCCAATCGCAAGGCTTCGACCCTGTGTCTCCCACCGAGCGCAGCAGCCTGCAAAAATGGCCCAGCACACCTCGGATCAGCAGCGTCACCTGCCGATGCCACCGTTGCCGCGGCCAAAGCAACGAGAATTCCGGCCTGGCGACATTGCCTTCCCTGCCGCCAGCCTGCTAATATAGTGGAGTCATGTTCTACCTTGTGAGCAAACTCCTGCAACCGCTTCTACAGCCTTTCAATTGGCTTCTGCTGGGCTTGGGGATCGCTGTTTGGAAATGCAAAGGCTGGCTGCGTCATCTGCTGTTGATCATATTCCTTGCCCTGATGGTGCTGAGCAACCCCTGGCTTTCCAACTTGGCTTATATGGCTTGGGAGATCAACGATCGCCCCAAGGAAATCAAGGCCCATAGCTATGACGCCATCGTCGTGCTTGGCGGTGGCACTGTTTACAGCACGGACGCCGCTGGCAACGATCTGCACTTGGGCGGCGCCGACCGGCTCTATCAGGGCATGCGCCTCCTTCAGGCAGGAGCCGCCCCCCGAATTGTGCTGACCGGGTATGGTGATCCACTGTCGGAAGCAGCCCTTGCGCGCAAGGTCCTGTTGACCATGGGCATGCCGGATTCAGCGATCCTTGTTGAGCCATCCGCCCGAACGACATGGGAGAACGCCAGCTTCACAGCGGCCTTGGTGAACAAGCACCCCGGCCTGTTCCCTCGCAAACGGTTGTTGCTTGTCACCTCGGCCTTGCACGTCCGCCGGGCGATGTGGTGTTTTCAACGCTGCGGATTATCTGTGACGCCCTATCCTTGCGACATCCGCAGTTCAGCCGCGCCGCCTGCTGAGTGGCTCAACCGGGTTCTTTGGAATCTCCCTGCTGCCGGGGTCTTTTGCGGATGGGACGTCCTGATTCACGAGTGGATTGGGATGCTATCCTACCGCTGGCGCTACGGTCGCTCGTAACGATTACGCAGGCGTCCTTCCAGGAACGCGCCAGAGGTTTGGCGAAAAGTGATTTCCCCCTCCTGACAACCGGCTGTTTCAGTTCAGCCGAGTTTGCCAGCTTTGCGCCAGCGATAAAGCGTGGAGGGGTTGATGCCCAACTGCGCGCAGACCCAACTGTAATCGTTGTTGCTTTCCGCCAGCAGCTTCCGGGCGAGCGCGATCTTCTGGCGGCCGTTCGGCAGCATGGCGGCGGAAACGGGCGAAGCCGCCGGCTGCCCAGACGTGGCAATGTCCTGCGCCGCCACTTGTTCGACGGCGACGGCAGGCGTGTCCCACCACGATGTGCGCAGCATGGGGCCGTCAAACATCAGCACCAGCCGGTCAATCGCACTTTTCAACTCCCGCACGTTGCCAGGCCACTGATGTTGTTGAAACCGCTCGATCAGTCCCGGCTCCAGTGTCTCGAAGTTTTTTCCAAACCGCTCGTTGGCCTGATGCAAGAACGTCCGTGCCAGCTCCGGAACGTCTTCCGTCCGCGTGCGCAACGGCGGCACTTGGAGAGTCACTTCCGCCAGCCGGTAGTAGAGGTCAGCGCGAAACCGTCCCCGCTCGACGTCCGCCTTCAAATCGCGGTTCGTGGCCGAAATCAGACGCAGCTTGACGTTATACTCGCGCTCGCCACCCACGCGACGCGCCCGCCGGGTTTCGATGAAGCGCAGCAGCTTGGGTTGCAGCGAGAGTTCCATCTCGCCCACCTCGTCGAGGAACAAGGTGCCACCTTCGGCCTGCTCCACCAACCCCGCCCGGGCTTTCAGCGCACCGGTATAGGCGCCTTTCTCGACGCCAAAGAGTTCCGCTTCCAAAAGGTCCTTGGGAATCGCAGCGCAGTTGATCGCCATGTAGTGCCCGCCGCTCCCGGCCTTGTGCAGTGCCGCGGCCACGCGTTCCTTGCCAACGCCCGACTCCCCCTGGATCAGCACGCACACGTCGGTGGGACCCAACCGGTCTATTTTTTGGCGCAGCTCGCGCACGATCTCCGAGCGCCCGGTCAGCACGTCACCCTCGCTGATCGGTTTACCGCCATAGAGTTGGAGCCACAACTTCTGGTTCTCAACCGCGCTTGCGATGACGGTCTTCCATCGTTCGTCGGTGTCGTCGATGGCGAGCACGTCATAGGCCCCGTCGCGAAGGAACTGGACCACGCCGGCGGTGGAAGCGGTCGGGACATAGCCGATGAACAACCGGTTGGCTTGGGCGAGTCTCACGCGGAGTCTCGGCCACGCGCCTTCCGCCATGACTTCATGGGGCAGCAGATAGACCAGTTCGGTGCTGTCGTGCGACAAATCCGCGATCTGCCGGATGGGGAAGGCTCGGCAGACCACGCCGAGCCGTTTCAAACGGGCATCGGCGGCACACGCGAAACCCTCGGGATGCAAGACGGTAGCCATGCAGTTGTATTGATATTGAATATGGAACGCGCGGCCGGATGCAACCGCAATCTACAACAAACAGCGATCCTGCCACTGCGCTTACACGCGCTCACCGAAAAACAGCTTATCCAATCGGAAAGTCTGGAGCACCTTCAGCACTTTGGGTTGTGGGTTGATGAAGGTGACCTCCACGCCTCGCAGGTGCCCAAGTTTCTTGATGCGCCCCATCAATCCGACACCAGCGCTGCTGATGAAATTGACTCCCGCCATATCAATGACGCAGCGTTTCGTCTCCGGGGGGCAACTCTCCAGATAGCTTTCGGAAAGATGCCGCACCGCTTCGACATTCATGGCCACGATTTCCCCCTGCCACACCAGCGGTTTCGGTTCCAAAGACAAATCCAGCGTCGCGGCAGCCTGCACACCTCCCGCTTGTCCTGCAACAATGTCCCGCCCAGCATCGAGACTGGACACAACCGTAAGCAGGTCGGGAACATGCACCCGATCGAGCATCTCTTGTACGATCGAGGTGGGTGACACCAGCACAAACCGGCAATTCGAAGCCGTGAGCATCTTGTGGATGCGGATCAATAATCCAATACCCGTGCTGTCAATGAACTGCACATAGGTCATGTCGAACAACAGGTGAGCCGGCGCTGCGGTGAAACATTTCCAGAGCCATTCGTGCTCCCGCACAACGACCGCGTCAAGCCGCGGCGGGATTTTCACCACTTCAAAGCCCGATTCGGTCTTCTCGGCCACCACCATGAGCCGCCGGTATCTGGCAACACGGCGACGGTGCAGGCGCATCCGCCACCACAGTCCCAACACTCCCCACCAAAAAGCCCACTGGTCGGCCACATAACGCCAAAGCAACCGCCCCGGCTCCCGCTTCACCCGCAAGACCCATTCCAAACCCGCTTGCTGCATCCACATCGGCGCCCGCTGAATCACGCCAGCAATGAAATTCATTGCCTCGCCGATGCCAATCGAAACCGGCGCGCCCGTGGCGCGATAATGCAGGTGGAGCCATTTCTCCTGATCGGGACTCTCGAACGCCGTCAGAAGGATGTCCGTCTTCGCGTCCCGAATCGTGCGGCAAACGGTGGTGCAGTCCGCCTTCTCCAACGGGATCGTCCGCGGCGACAGGTGGCCGGCTATCTGCAGGCGCGGATGTCGCTCGCGAATCCTTTCCAGTGCCTGGAGGATGGTCTCCTCCTTGCTGCCCAGGAAAAACACGCGCCAGCCTCTTTCCTCGGCCACCTGCAACAGCGCCGGCACCAGGTCGGCACTGGCAATGCGTTCGGGCAGCGGATTGCCCATCCAGTGCGAAGCCCAGACCAGCGGCATGCCGGCGCACAGAATGAGACGCGCTTCAAGCAGGACGTGGCGCACCTCCACGTCCTTCCGCGCCCGCAGCGCAAAATCCACGTCCGCCAGGATCAGATAATGTGGCTGCCGCGACGCAACCATCTGCTCGATCAAGCCCACGGTCTGCGGCATCGTGACCATGTCAAACGGCACGCTGAGGATAAAAATAGGTGTCGTTTGCTTGATCTTGATCTCCCGTGGTGTCTCTGTGTCGCTCATGGCGGGATTCTTCCGATCACACCCGGACCTGACCCGGGCTGCGTATCGCTTGCCTTTCGTGCGAAATTCTTCCCGCGGGTTCCATTCTTGAACTCAAGGAGGTGTTACGCATGGCCATTGCGGAGGAGACACTCATGCGGCTTCACCCAGAATCCGCTGCACTTCTTTCAGCAGGTGCATGGGACTGCACGGCTTGGTCAGGAACAGCGTCGCGCCGAGCGCCTCGGCTTCCTGGCGGGTCATGATGTGCCCGCGTGCCGTGATCATGATCACGGGGATGTGGGTGGTGGCCGGGTTCTGTTTGATGTGCCGCAACGCGGCGAGACCATCCATTTCCGGCATTTGCACGTCCATAACAATCAAGGCGGGTTGTTCGCTCGTCGCCAACTGCACCGCTTCAACGCCGTTGTGGCCGAAGATCAGCGTGTAACCGCCTTTCTTCAGGCTCAACTCCGCAACCCGGAGCATGAACGCTTCATCGTCAACGATCAGAATTTTCTGTGGCATAAGCAGCAAGAGTCTCGAGTGTCTGATGATTTTATTCGCAGCCGATGACCACAAATGCCTGGTCGTCACTGGCGGATTTCTTGCCTTGGAATTGCTGCAGCATGGCTGCCATTTCTTGCACGGTTCGCTCCGCGTTACAGCGGCGATTGACGATGAGCTGCAGGTTGTGTTTCAAGCCTTCGATGCCCAACATTTCGTTACCGGCATTTTCCAGGTCAGTCACGCCATCGGTGAATAATACCAGCCGCGTGTCGCGCAGCACGTCATGGACTTCCTCGGTATATTTCGTGTCAGGCATGATGCCCAACGGGAAACCTGTGTTGGCCACTTCGACGGGCGAGCCGCCAGGAGCTGTCATCAACAGAGGGCAATGTCCAGCGCCTGCCACTTGAACCCGCCGCGCCGCCGGATCCACAAAAACCAACTGCGCCGTAATGAACATCTCCATCCGGTCGAGATCAGAAAACAGGCTGTGGTTGAGCCAGGTCAGGAATTCGCCCGGCTGTTTCACCAAATCGATCCTGGCGTGCAAATAACTTCGGAAGATCGTCGCGAACATCGCCGCCGGCACTCCCTTGCCCATCACATCCGCAATCGCAAACAGCACCCCTTGTCCATCCACGGCGATGGCATCGTAGAGATCGCCGCCGACATGCCGCGCGCTGCGATAATAACCGGCCACGCCAAATCCCGGCATCTGCGGCAGTCTTTCCGGCAATAACGACCGTTGCAGGGTGGAGGCAATTTCCAGTTCGCGCGCTGTTAATTTGGCCTGCAAGTGTTCGGAACGGAAACGCGCATTGCTGACCTGCAGGCCCAGAAAATCCGCAAAAGTCTGGATGACGTTGACTTGGCCCGCCTTGAAGGGCGCATCCGTGGACAGCCGCCCCACGGCCAAAACTCCGATGAGCACCCCTTCGGCAAAAACCGGGTGAGCCAGACCATTGGAATGGCGAACGAGATGAGACAGCGGATCCACCAGCATTAAGGGCGCGCTGGCGTCGAACCACACGTCCTGTCGTGTTCGGGCAGCCCGCAGTTCCACGGATCCTGCGGAGGACGCTTCCGGGGACAACGACAGTGCAAAGTCAAGATTGCCGGACAGAGAGGTCTTGGAAAGCCGAAGCTCCACCAGCCGCAACACGTACCAATCAGCCTCGACAATCGCCAGCAACTCCTGCATCCAGGTGGCGGTAAACTCCTCCGTCGGCTGCAACTGGTTCAGCGCCGAACTGAAGCGAAATATCGCTGAAAGGCTTTCGTAGCACGACGCAAGTTCCTCGGTCATGGCCTGCAAGGTCTGCTCATCCCCCAGGAACCGGCAGCCCACGTCCACCGCCGCCTCGCCCCCCTCCGGCACGCCCGCGGCTGGAGCCGACCGTTTCTTCCGGATCACCATGCAGTTCTCCGCCCGCCCGCGCAGGTATTCCACTTCGTCGGCAAGCGATTGGATGAGATAGAGGCCACGCCCTTTCTCACTTTCGATGGAAGGCAGTCTCGCTTGGGCAGGCATGTCAAATCCCGCGGTGTGGTCCGTCAGCCGGACTTCAATCTCCCTCTCGCGACAAAACACCTCCAGCCGGTTCCGCTGCTGACGCCCCGCCTCCGTCGCGTATTCCGTCGCGTTGTTGGCGGCCTCCGTCACCATCAACTCCCACGCGTGCAAATCGCTCTCCGGCAATGGAACCGCCGCCAGAAACTTGCGCACACAGCGCGACACCTCGCGTGACTCGCGCAGGTCGCACTCAAAGTCCAGCGAAAGGAAATGAGACCCTACTTGATTGGCATGGGGTGTAACCACATCCGTCACGGGTTGATGATCTCGAATACCTCGTTCATGCTCAACAAATGGAGCACATGGGACACGGCCGGCATCGGGCGGGTCAGCCGGATCTTGCCCCCGCGTTTGCACAGGGTCTTGTGAATGGAGATCAGCGTGCTGATGCCGTTGCTGTCCATGAACTTTACCTTGGATAAATCCAGTTCGACGACCTTGTGGGCTGGGGCCAGCGACTGGTTGACCAGATCCTGCAACCACATCGAGTTGGTTGTATTCAACTCGGTGAAATCCGTCACAATCAGCGTATCGCCTTCGGTTCGAGTTTTCATGGTTTGAGTGCCGTCACGACAATGCTATGAACGCACAATCTCGAAAACCCGATGCAGCCGGGTCAACTCCAGGATTTGTTGCACATGCGGGCTGGGATTGATCAACCGGACCCCGCCCTTGTGTTCAGCGGCCGTTTTGCGCAAGGCCACCAGCGCCCCCAATCCCGCGCTATCCACGAACTTCATTTGCGACAGGTCAATGTCTATGTCGTTCTGAGTCTCCACGAAAGCCGCCCTTACCTGATCGCGAAAACTCGTCGCATTTCCAGCATTCAACTCCGTGATGTCACTCACTGCGAGTGTCTTCCCTTGAGGCTGGATGTTCATAGGTTCCGTTCCTTCTCCTGGAGGCTACTTCGATTCCGCCTGAAATACACACCAAAAACATGCGCTGGATTTCCGTGCGATTCCGGCAACTTGCCGAGACGGCATGGAAACAAACGCAGGCTCGCAGCCTCGTCAGACAAATACCAACAAGCCGGCGCGTTCGCCAGTGAAAACGGCCCTCGGACAATTCCGACGAACACGGCTTCAACCCTCCGGCATCCCGTGCCGTTACACTCACATGCCCCTGCCAAACAGGACCGCCACCACCGTCTTCATCAGGATCATCAGATCGAGCCAAATGCTTTGGCTCTCGATGTAGCGCACGTCCAGCTTCACCTCTTCTGAGAAACGCATGGTTCCGCGATTGCCAATCCCCCGCAGACCGTCCCCTGAACTGCGCACCTGCCAGAGACAGGTCATGCCTGGCTTCACCGACAACCGGCGCATATCCGCCTGGCTATAGTGCGTGACCTCCCGCGGCATCGGCGCGTGCGGTCCCACCAACGACATCTCACCCCTCAGGACATTCCAGAACTGCGGCAACTCATCCAGCGAAATTCTCCGCAGGAAACTTCCCACTTCCGTGACGAACGGATCGTCATCCATCCTCAACTTCGCGCCCGCCTCCCGGCCGGTTTGCGCAGCCATGTCCTTCAAACGCGCCTCCGCATTCACGACGACCGTGCGGAATTTCAGGATGTTGAATTCGCGCCCCCGCAACCCGATCCGCTTCTGTCTGGAAAATACGGGCCCACCGTCGAGTTTCACAAGCACCGCCAGAAGCGCAAACACCGGCAAGAGCAGCACGAGCGCGACGAAGCTCACCACAATGTCGAACGTGCGCTTGACGAAAAGCGTGACGTTGACAACCAGACGCCACAGGGAACTCTTCCACCCGACGTAGGCGTTCAGACGCCAGCGCCCCCACGGTGTCTGAGCCGCCAGAAAACGTTGCGTCAACCGCGCCCTGATTTCGTCTTCGATCATGGCCTGTCGCTTCTACACGTCCAACCTCTCCGACGGACTCATCATGAACAAGCGCACGGTGATGCGCAAGCCGGCGAGAGAAGATTTTGAAACGCTGACCGTGCCAGTGCCTTTGGCCATCCGGCACCTCCACACGTCCTTCGGCTCACCGGCGCCAGGATGTAAATCCAGCCGTCGGTCCGAACTACAAGCGAGGCGCGGATGAAGACGAGGAACCAGACGCATAAAAACGAAAAACCTGAACGATGACTCGTCCAGGTTTTTCGGGTCTTTGAAGACTGAATTGTGCGATACGCTGAGAGCTTCGACCTTAGATGTCCGAGCGAACTATTTCATCCGCTCATGGACTCCTTAGAAAGGAGGTGATCCAGCCGCAGGTTCCCCTACGGCTACCTTGTTACGACTTCATCCCAATCACCACTCATTCCTTAGGCACCCGCTTCCTTACGGTTAGCTGGTATGACTTCGGGAACAAGGGGCTTTCATGATGTGACGGGCGGTGTGTACAAGGCCCGGGAACGTATTCACGGCGCCGTAGCTGATGCGCCATTACTAGCGATTCCAGCTTCATGTAGGCGAGTTGCAGCCTACAATCTGAACTGAGCACGGTTTTAGAGGATTTGCTCCACCTCGCGGTTTTGCTTCCCATTGTACCGTGCATTGTAGTACGTGTGCAGCCCTGGGTGTAAGGGCCATACGGACTTGACGTCATCCCCACCTTCCTCCCCGTTGAAACAGGGCAGTCTGTCCAGAGTGCAGTGCCTTGCGGCCTTCGCAACAGGACATAAGGGTTGCGCTCGTTACCGGACTTAACCGAACACCTCACGGCACGAGCTGACGACAGCCATGCAGCACCTGTGCACCCCCAGCACCCTTTCGGGCCGTCACCGACTTTCATCGGCTTTCATGGTGCATGTCAAACCCAGGTAAGGTTCTTCGCGTTGCATCGAATTGAGCCACATACTCCACCGCTTGTGCGGGCCCCCGTCAATTTCTTTGAGTTTTAACCTTGCGGCCGTACTCCCCAGGCGGCTTACTTAACGCGTTAGCTCCGGCACGGAAGGGGTCGAATCCTCCCACACCAAGTAAGCA
>JBAZIR010000245.1:0-9250 GCA_041651735.1 Verrucomicrobiia bacterium
GGCAGCCAGCCTGGCGGCATGGTTGTAGGGATCTTCACTCTTCTATTCCAGACTGTGGCGGCGGTTATCCTCTATCTCATGCCGGCGGTGTTGCTGTGCCGCTATGCCGGGCGCATTCGCGACCTGCTCGCCGCACCGAACGAGACGGCGGCCCTGGAAAACGCGATCGGCGCTCAGAAATCCTTCTGGCGTTACACGGGCATTATGGCATTGGTGGCGATATGTATCGCCGTGGTTGCCATCGTGATTGCCCTGGTCGCGGCGGTGGCGAGCGTTTCAAAGTAGCGCGCGCCGGCGTCCCGGGATCAACTTCCGACTCTTGACTGTAACGGCGGTCAGAGACCGTCGCACGCGCGAGCTGCCGCCATCAACGTAGGACAGGCGTCCCGCCTGTCCATGAATGATAACTGGCAGGCGGGACGCCTACGCTACAGTGATTTTATCACTCAGCCCGGAAAATCGTAGCCCGCGACTCCGTCGCGGGACTGAACAATCATATGTCCCGCGACGGAGTCGCGGGGCTACTTTTAGCGGAACGCGCTACCCTGGGTCATGCAACCAACAGTGATTCTATCCCGAAGGGGTTGAATCATCGCCGAACCGTAGCCGCGTCACTCCGTGACGCGAGATGTCATGAAGCGCGTCACGGAGTGACGCGACTACTCGGCGGTCTCTGATCGCCGCCTGTTGTTTCCGAATGATTCGGCGGTCAGAGACCGCCGCTACAGTTTTCATCCCGCCGTCGCTGCATTCACGAACTCTCGACGACATCTCGCCAACGTCCCGAATCACGAGCGGCAGACAGACTCCGTATCTTCAGCGAAAATACGGTTTGGGAAAACGCGTGTTCAATGGAACCATCTTCCCGCCAGGCTTCTTCCCGGCCAATCCCCAGACCTCAATTTCCGCAAAGTGATTCCGCAGATTCACCGTGTTCCCGTTGGTATTGATCCGGACATAACGGGCTGACACGCCTTTCGCATCCACCAGCTTTCCCTGGTAATCTTCCCCATAGCTGTAATCCTTGCCACACCCGAAGCCGGAGGAATTGTCATGGTCGTTGTTGAAAATGATCTTCACGCCTTTCTTGAACTCCTTGTCATCAGAGACCTGCACCACCACATCGTGATAGGAACGAAACCTCGAGTCATCACCCAGCCAGAACAACACGGCATAAATGACCGCCGTTTCTGTGAGATCAACTTGCACCCATTGTTTGCCTTGGGGCAGCTCGACGGTGTATTCCTCGATCATCTCTTTCTCGCCGTCCGTGATCATCTTCAGCGAACCCTTCGTCGGCGCTGTGCTGCTGGTGACAGTTTTATGAAGCGCCAGGTTCGCAGTGCCTTCCGGGATCATGAACGGCGGACGAGGCTTGTCGCCATAGGGATCAGCGGGATCAGAATTGGGCAGACTTCCACGAGGCGTTGCTGACACCACACTCGCGAACCCAAGCACAGCCGCAAGGGCTATGAGCAGCGTTTTCTTCATCATCGGATCAACTCCCCGACTCCAGACGCGCCGGCTCAGTCTTGCCAGTTGCTTTTTCAATGTCGTGTCGTTCATCGCTTGACGCTTCAATCGTTTTACCAGTTGCCTCGAAGACTTTCGACTCACAAATGGCAATGGGTTCGGTATCAGGCACTTTTCAACGCCTTCTCAAGAGTCGAAGCGGCAAGCGCGAAGCGTCCGAACTGTAGCGGCGGTCTCTGACCGCCGGTTGTTAACGATGAATGATTCGGCGGTCAGAGACCGCCGCTACAGGGGGCATCCCACCGTCGCCGCCGAAAATCCTGAAGGGATTTCATCACTCAGCCCGGGGTTGCGCGCAGCACGCTACCCTGGGTCATGCGTCCAACAAAGAGATTCTACCCCGCAGGGGTTGAACCATCGCCGAACCGTAACTGCATCCCGACTCGCGAGTCGCGCCATGATGTGACACCCATGGCCGTTATTGCAGTTCGCCACGCACGACGTTCAACGCCCCCTCAACATCCTGCAACGCTTCTTCCGCGCCCGCATAACCCGGCGATGCTTCCAACGCCTCCCGGAACGCTTCTCTCGCCAACTCATATTGCCCCGAGCGGTGCGGCATTGGACGCTGACGACGTTGCGGGAGAAACTTATCAAGATCGGTGCAAAGGTGGCGCGCCATGCACGGCAGGTGATCTTCCAGATGGCGGAAGTGGCAATCCCACGGGAATTGTTCCGAGCGATCCTGGAGCGGATTAGGCGACTGAGGTTGCCCGCCATGGCCAGCGGATGAACGACAAACAAATGAACACGTCAGTCACCACAGGTGAATTGTCTTTGCCTCCAGGCCAAGCAGCAGTTTGGCGCGTGAGAATCGGTGGACCACACGGGGCGTCTTTGAACAACACTGTTTTGGTGTTGGAAAATGGCTTGCAAGCCCTGTGCGATTGGAGGAAAACCGTATGTCGACAAGGAACACTCACTTTGACGCCATGAACGACAGGTCAAATGGGAAATATCGGTCTATATGAAAAGCACACTTCTGGTCATCGCAATTCTAATCATGGCTGTCTTTGTGATCTGGAACCGACCGGAGTTCTTTGTAATTCATAAGTATATCCCTTTCACTACAACCGGAAAGGTCGAGCGCGAACTGGAGCGCGTGTTGCCAAAGAACCCTTATCTCACAGCGGTTAAGAAATACGATCCCGACTACTACAACCTAATGAGAAACTTAATCGTTGAGATTTGTCGGGGTAACATCTCGATGCAGCAAATGGAGTCACGGATTCAGGAAGCAGATAGCTTCGACACCAAATTTCTTGCCCGCGCTCCAGATGACGCGGTTCTTGCCTTCGCTGAAGTGATTAGGAGCGTCTTACGACAACTAAGTGTCAACGACACTGACACATGTTTCAGCCTCGCGTTCGATGATTGCGGCAGCACCATTCGAGTCGGTCAGAAGATGATGTCCGGTATCACGGAAGGAACTGAGGATGCGCTGCTCGGGACGATGGCGTATGTGGTTGAAGCGGCTTCAACAAACCCACAACTTGCGCCCGATCCGATTTTCGTGCAGAAAAAGTTGGACGAGATCAATACCGAGCTCGGGAAAGTTTACGGGGACGATGTCCGGCTCTTGGATGATAAAGAGGCAGCGAGGACCAATAAGAAGCAAGCCTGCGCGGTAGCAATCGAAGCCATTACGAGAACCACGCGACTGCCGAAGAAAGAAGCCAGCGCTGTCCTGCGAGTCCTTTTGGCCAAGAAGAAATGGTAGCTTCAATTCCTCGCTGACTCCCGCCACTTTGGTTCTTCCTTCGCGTTTCCCCTACGCCCCTGAATCCAAACTAACCTGTTGGATTCGCCATGCACGTGTTCGGCAAAACAGGCGGTATCGCCTTCGGTGCCAAACGACCAATAATCGCTCTTAACTTTCCCCGTATCGCTCTCCTCATTCTCCGCGCCTGTGCGGTGATTCCGCCGACTCACGCGCGTCTTCGCAGCAGTCGCCCGCCTACGGTGAGAACAACGAAGATGATTCCTGTCACAAGAAGATGCAACACTGCGTTGCCTACGACCATGTTCGGATGATGCGCATCCCCGCTGGAAACGGCGGCCACCCATGGAAGAAACATAATACTCTTCAGCAGCAATGGCGTATCACCACTGGAAGAATCAGCACACACCAACAAACTCTGACTGATCGGCATTCCCAGTAACACACTAATGATAATCCGCGCTAGAACTCTCATTGGCTCCATCCCTCATACTCAATTCGAATCGCTCTGGCCATCATTGTTACTGCAGCTCGCCACGCACAGCCTTCAACGCCCCCTCAACATCCTGCAACGCTTCCTCCGCGCCCGCATAACCCGGCGATACTTCCAACGCCTTCAGCAACGCTTCCCTTGCCAACTCATATTGCCCCAGCGTCCTGTGGCAATAACCGATATTCAAATGCACCTCCGCATGGTCGCCCTCCGCCGCCAACGCTCGCTGCAAGACTTCAACCGCTTTTTCAGGTTGTTGCCGTTTCACATACGCCCTGGACAGGAAGACATACGGCGCAGTTTCCCGTGGATTCGCATCGGTCGCTTCGGTGAAACAACCGATCGCGCGCTCCACGTTCCCCCGGTCGAGGCAGAGCTGGCCTTTGAACAGGTTGAGAATATACCGGGCCTTGTCATGGGGCACGTCCGTGATGGATGCGAAGACCTGCTCGGACTCCTCGTACCTGCCAATCATTCGGAGCTCGTCTGCCAACGCAATCCAAGCCCAGGGCGGCATCGGCTGTTTTGAAGCCACGATGGCTTTCAATAATTCAACCGCCTCCGAAGGACGATCCGCCAGCTCGGCCGTTTTTACCGTCTCCAACCATTCATCGAGCGTTTCCGCCGTGCACCCGCTCGTTGAGGTCCTGCGCATCACGTCCAAAGCAGCATCAACATCCCGCAAGGCCTTTTTGGCGTCTGGATACTCCGGTGTTATCTCCAACGCTTTCAGATACGCGAGTCTTGCCAGATCATATTCCCGCAGTGCCCTGTAACAATTTCCGAGGATCAAATACACTTCATCCCGATCGCCTTCTGCCGCCACTCCACGATGCAACATCTTGATTGCTCTCTCGAATTCCTGCATGCCGATATACGTGCATGCCAGGAATACATAGGCCATGGTGGATCCCGGATTAGCGTTGATGCATTCCGTGAAATGCAGAATTGCAGAGGGATCATCCAGCAGTTCGTCACAAACCCTCCCCTTATTCAGATGTAGAAGCCACAGTCCATCACTAGGCGGATCCGTGATTGCCCCAAACATCTCATCCGCCGCATTGAGTCTTCCAAGCTCCATCAGATTCTTGGCATGCGCAAGGCGCGCGCTGAACGGCAGGGAGGAATCCAATCTGGAAGCTGCTCTGTAATATTCCACGGTTTCGGCCGGATATCCTTTCTTATCCGCCGTTCTCGCCAACTGAAGCAGCTCTTCCGCGGGGTTCGTGGGAGTCATGGGGCTCGTCATGAGATCAACGTCTCATTCTTGATCTTCGCGATTGGGCTTCTTCTGTTCGTAGAGGGCCAGCGCCCGACGAGCTTTGGCCAACTCCTCCTTTGGCGGCTGCATTTCCAGACATTTCTTCTGCCATTTCACAGCCTCCTCAAAGTTGCGAACTTCGGCGCAGGCTGCCGCCAACGTGCCGAGGTTATTCCAGGTCTTCCAGCCGTCTATCTCACAGGCCTTCCTGGCATACTCCACGGCCTTCTTGCCGTTGCGTATCTTCGCGTCGGGGCACACGGCCATCACCCACGCCAGATTGTTATATGCATTAGCACTCTGGGGTTCGAGACGGATGCATTTAGAAAAATCGCTGACGGCCTCTTCGTAGTGGCGCGTGTCGTAATGGGAATGACCGCGATAACTGAGTGCCTTGACATGATTGGGCGTAATCCGCAGGACTTCAGTGTAATCGGCAATAGCCTGGTCATGGTTCTGTTTGGCAAAATACTCACACCCTCTATGGTAGTAAGCCATTTCCAACTTCGGATTCAATCGGATGGCCTCGGAATAATCTGCAATGGCCTTATCATGCTCGGCTTTATCGGAAAGCACACGCCCCCTGCCAAGGTAGGATGCGGCATTGTTCGGCGCCTGGCGAACCGCTTCGTTCAAGTCGGCAAAAGCCTTGTCATGATCACCTTTTGCAAGGTGCGCGATGCCCCTGGCGGCGTAGGCTGCAGTGAGTTTTGCATCAAGCCGAATGGCTGCATCAAGGTCAGCGATGGCTTTGTCAGGCTCGCTCTTGGCGACATAAGCATACCCCCTGCCGTAGTAGGCCTGAACAAGTTGAGGATCAAGAAGGATGGCTTCGCTATAGCAGCCGATGGCCATGTCATGCTTTTCATTCTGCCGGGCCTCGTCCCCTCTGTGGCACGCCACCATGGCCTTGGAGGGTCCGCATGCCAGCAATGTCAACGAGATCGCGAGGCAACATGAAATCAGCCAGAGTTCAGAGAAACGTCTTTTCATTTTTCTTCCACTACGGTTGCTATGTCCGATCATGGGGTCAACTCCCGTCATGCGGCTCGTCATGGGATCAACTCCCCGCTCCAGACGAACCGTCTCAGTCCCGCCAGTTGCTTTTTCAATGTCGTGTCTCTCGCCGAAGATCGCTCGCTGATGACTTCACGCGAACAGCGTGCCAATTGTCCTTTAGGATTGCGAATGGGTCGTTGTTCATCGAAGCGCGTTTCGCATCATAATCTCTTGAGATTGTATCTTGCGTCGGCATTCCCTTGCGCAATCGCCCTCTGATACCATCTCCGCGCTTGCGCGGGATTCCTTCGCACACCGATGCCACTGTCATATAGGATCCCCATCCAATTCTGAGACTTGGCGTGTCCTCGCGTCGCCGCCTTGCGAAACCAATATCGAGCCCGGGCGACATCCTTGCCGACTCCTTGCCCGTAAACATACGCACGAGCAAGATTGTATTGGGCCTTTATGTGGCCTTGGGCGGCCGCCATGCGATACCATTTTACCGCTTGCTTCGCATTCCGCCGCACACCTTCACCATCGTCATAACTGACTCCAAGATTGAATTGCGCACGCACCTGCCCCTGTCGAGCCGCTTTGCGATACCATTTCACGGCTTCGACTGTGTTCTTCGCGACTCCTTGACCGGCATCATACATGCACCCAAGGTTGAACTGCGCGTCAGCGTAATTCTGTTTCGCTGCCTTGAGAAACCACCTCACCCCTTCTTTCGAGTTTCTGCGCACCCCATCGCCATCGGCATACCTGCACCCAAGACAGAACTGTGCTTCGGCGTCTCCGTCCAGGGCGGCGTCTTTCAATCTCTCAACTTGTTTCGATTTCATTGCAGTACAGGAATGACAAGTATTCGCATCGCTCTGGCCATCACCGGGAAGTCTCGAATGATCTTCATTCTTCGCCCACTTCCTGCAATGGCGGAAGCAGTTCGCTCTTAATAAAGTCCAACCTGTTCAAAAGACTCGTGGCGTTGTTTGGAGTTGGTTTTGCTTCGACCGGAAAGTGATCGTCCAGCGGCTGCCCGTTCAGAATCGCATTTGCCCAGTCTTCCATCAACTCACAATACACGCGCAACGCGGCGGGCGCGTCTTTGGGTCCGTCCACCACCACCAGGTATGCGGATGGCAGATCACCCACAATGACCCACAACCATTCTTCCGTGCCGTCTATCTTTTCCTGGAAATGAAACAGGAACACGGCCACAACACCCCCGACGCCGTATCCCAAATAGACACGATCGATACCGGGGCACCATCGAAACCCGCGAATGTAATGTGTGGCGGTTTCCAACATCTTCTTGAGCAGCTCGGTGTCCTCGGCATCGTCACCGGTCATGTGCTCCGCCGGCATGAGAGCATCCAGATCAACAGGAGGGCTGTCCATTATTCAACCTTATGATTCGGCGGTCAGAGACCGCCGCTACAGTGTTCATCCAATCGCAGGAGACGGAACGCGAGATGCCGCCATTAAAGTAGCCCCGCCACTCCGTGGCGGGAAATGTGATTGTCCAATCCCGCGACGGAGTCGCGGGGCTACTTTGGTTTTCAACTCGCCGCCGCATTAACAAAGTCTCGCCAAGATCACGCGAGAGTCAAGAAGCCGTTGAGCAAAAGCTGTGGAATGTGGATCGCGATGCGGTTTTCGATGTAGGCCGTGTGCCCTCACACGGCGACCGTTCATGATGATTTTTTGATGGCGTGTTGCCCAAATCATGACGGTGTCATGGATGTTCAGTCGTCCCTACGGGACTCACCGATCTCTCGATCACGGTACCCGCCAGTACCCGCCAGTAAACTGGCGGGCTATTTTCGGATGTCCCTACGGGACAACCGTTGGATCCGGCAACGTCCCGTCCCGGCGGAGATGTTGGCGACGTCTTCGGCAACCTCCGCGACAGCCGTCTGGTCCGGCATCGTCCCGTCTCAGCGGAAATGTTGGCGACGTCTTCGGCAACCTACGGGACAGGCGTCTGGTCCTGCAACGTCCCGTTAGGGACGGTGCGAGAATAGCCCGGCGTTTCAACGCCGGGAACGCGATGGAAACATGGCAGAGTCCCGTAGGGACGACAGAATGATTCGGGCGACACGCGCAGATGATTCAACCCCTGCGGGGTAGAATCTCTATTGGATGCATGACCCAGGGTAGCGCGCTGCGCGCAACCCCGGGCTGAGTGACGAAATCCCTTCAGGATTTCCGGCAGCGGATGCGGACGAGGCGCGTCTTGCGAGGTGGAACGCGACCTCCGGGCGCGTTTCCGTGATCGAAGGAGATCCTCGAAGATGCCGACACACTGTTGCAGGCGAGCGAAAGGAAATCGCGCCCGGAGGTCGCGATCCACCTCTTTTACGAGTCACGAATCCCGACTCACGTTTCCCCCAACTCTTAACTCTTCACTCTCAACTTTTAACTTTTAACTTTTCCGTTTCTCCCTTTCGCGTCCTTTCGCGTGTTTAGCGGGCATCTTCCGCAGCCGGCTTCATTTGCAGTTCTCGATGTCCCAGGCTGTGGTGTAGGTCTTGATCAGGTCCACCAGGGGCTTGGGATCCTCCAGACCGTGCGGGTGATGGCCACAGTCGGCTTTGTGAAAAACGGTGATCGTGCCGCCCAACGCCTTGTATCGCTGTTCGAGTATCGTCGTGTTCGATTCGATCGGCACAGACTGATCCACGTCGCCGATCACGTGGATGATGGGGATGCGCGCTTTGGCGATCGGCTCGAGGTTGTCGATGGGATTGCCTTTGTAGGCGAGGGCTTCGGCTTCGTTCTTGAATCCGTAGAGTTCCAACAACGTCTTGACGCCTTTCTCGTCGCGCTTGCCTTTGGTGACGCCCATCGGCCAGCTCTTGAAGTCGCAGACCGGCGCGTCGCCGTAGATGCAGATGACGCGCTCGGGATGGGCGGCGGCGAAACGGTAGGCGTAGAGTCCGCCCCGGCTCACGCCGGTGAATGTCCCTTTGGGATTGATGCCTTTGCGGACGATGTGCCGGTAGAACGCATCCATGTTGGCCAGCGCGGGCGGACTGCCGAGGGACATTGTGCCGACCGCCATGTAGAGGTGGTAGAAACCCGCCTCCAACAGTTTCTCCGTGCCGGTGCGTTGCGTGAATGCCTCGGGCCATTCGGTGCACCAGACCCAGTGGTTGCCGGGACGCGGGTTCCTGGGCACGGCCACCCAACAGGCGCAGCCATTCACCTTGAAGTGATGGCGCGTGAAACCGTGCCAGGT
>JBAZIR010000246.1:0-9233 GCA_041651735.1 Verrucomicrobiia bacterium
GCATCCATCAGCACGATCTCCGGGCCGCGGATGGCCATGAACGCCTTTTCGGAAAATGCCCACGGATCGCGGAACGACGGGCCGGAACTGATGGGCCGCGCCGAGGCAGGATCGTCAGGCCCGCGCTGCGGGTCCACCAGGGTCAGGACGCCGTCGTGTTCGCGGATGCCGTGCCCCGGCGAGAACGACGCGATGACCTTGTGCGAGCCGGGAATTGGCTTGGCATCAATCATCGTCGTGCCGGCTTGCTGGTTGCCGTAGTAGATCGTCTGTCGCACGCCGTCGGGCGATGTGATCCAGAGATGATGGAACTTGACCTGGTTGCGGTCCACGTATTCCCAACGCGTATAGATCACCTGGCCGCTGGGCAGCATCCACGGTGTGTTGTCGTGCTCGTTGTTGCTGGAAAGCATGCGGATGCCGGAGCCGTCGGCGTGGCAGCGGTGGAGCACGGCCGTCGGCGTCGTGTGGCAGTTGACGCAGCGGTTGCAGCGGGTCGAAACGAAGAGGATGTCACCGTCGGGCAGCCAGATCGGCTCGATGTCGTTATAGGGGCCGTCCGTCAATTGTCGCAGGTTGGAACCGTCGAGGTTGACGCTGTAGAGATGAAAATACTCGCTGCCGCCGCGCCGGTAGGAAAACAGAATCGAGCGGCCTTCGTAGTCGAGTTGCGGGTCGCGGATGCCGCCGCCGGGGTCGTCCAGCAACACAGTCACCTGGCGCGTGTTCAAGTTCAGCCGGCAGAGACGCGCGCCATCGAGATACGTCCGCCAGTTCGATTGCTCCAACGTCCAGCCGAAGTTGGCATACCAGTGCGGGTCCTCGCCCAGGCGCCGCACCGCGAACACGATCTCATCCGCGCCGGCCATCGGCCCCGCGCGAAACCCGGCCAGCAGGTTGCGTTCGGGCGGGATCGTGAGCGGCAGCGGTTTTGCTTCGCGGCTGAGCGCGACGTAGTCGTAGATGAACCAGCTCTGTTCGTCCAATCGGATCGAGATGGTGTTGTCGCCTTTGCGAATCTGCCCGGCGGGGATGCGAAAGATCATGGTCTCCGGCTTGCCCAAGCCGGTTGGGTTGAACGCCACGCGCGGATTGCCGCTGGGCGCAAGCTGGGTTGGCAGCACCGCGTCGTTCACGGTCACGACGACTTTCGACCGCTCTTGGGGCGAGCCGCCGCACAGCCCGATAATGAAGAAGAGCGGCCCCGGCAGATCGTCCGACGCCGTGTAGCGGATGGCAAAGGTCCACGCCCGCGCGCCCGCCCAGCGGTCTTTGACGGAGGGATGGATGTAGGGCCAGACCCTGGCGTTGCTGCGACCGACTGTAAACACCACCGGTTCGTGAACCTTTTGCAGGAAGCTTGTGTAGCTCTCGCCCGGACCGGTCAGGCCGAATTCCGCCGCGCGATTGTCCGGCGTGCCAATTACGAACAGCGGCTGGCCGGCCCGCGAGTCCGCGCCGTTCGCGCAGCAGGAAAGCACGGCCATGATCAAGGCCGCCAATCCGCCGCGCCAAACCACCGGGCTGCCGTTTGTCGCCATGTGTTTGTCCATGAGCCACCTCATGCGTGACACCGTTGAACATGCGAGCTTCGCAATCGCGGAGCGTAGCCCCCGCCGGTTTCAGCGCAAGCGTAAAAGCCGATTTGCAGCAGCCATGGGCTGCCATCATGTGACCCGGCGTTTCTACTTCTTTGCCGGCGGATTCGGTTCGACGTGCACCACCACGTCGGCGATTCTCAATTCCGACGCCATGAGCGCGTCCTTGACGCGATGCCCGATCTCATGTCCCTCGCTGACGGTCATTCGACCGTCCACTTCGACGTGGATGTCCATGCACAAGCCTAGGCCGCTCTTGCGCACGCGGCATTTCTCGATCGCGGCGACGCCGGGCACGGCCCCGGCCACGGCACGAATCCTTGCCTGGGTCTCGGCCTCCACAGCCGCATCCATGACCTCGCTGAGCGCGGGCTTGAGCAAACGCAGACCGTTGAACGCGATGATCAAGCAGGCGAACAGTGCCGCCCATTCATCGGCGCACTCGTAGCCTTTGCCGCCGATGAGCGCCACCGAAATGCCGATGAAAGCCGCGGCGGAAGTCAGCGCGTCGGAACGGTGATGCCACGCGTCACTCTTCAGCGAGGTGCTGTCGAGCGACTGGCCGGTCTTGTTGACGAAACGGAAGAGTATTTCCTTGGTAACGATCACCAGCACCAGCGTCACCAGCGTGAACCAGGCCGGAGCTCCATGCGGATTGGCGATTTCGTTGATGCTCTGCCAGGCAATCAGTGTCGCCGCGCCCAGCAACGCTACCGCGACGATCATGCCGGCGAGCGACTCGGCCTTGCCGTGGCCGTAGGGATGGTTGGCGTCGGGCGGCCGGCTGGCGATGCGCAGCCCGCTCCAGACAATGAACGAACTGACGATGTCCGCCGTGGACTCGATACCGTCGGCGATCAGCGCGTAAGAGTTGCCAGCAATGCCCACGACGATCTTGATGATCGCGAGGCCAAAGTTGGTAACAATGCCAATCGCAGAGGCCCGGAGGCCTGTTTCAACGGAAACCATGACTGTTGCTTAAGCAAGCCGGCGGATAATAGCAAACTGGAAATCGCCTGTCCGCCCGCCCGGCGGGACAAGCCGCCGGCGCGTTTATCGTGCGTTTTCACCTGTGCGGCGGCGGTATCTGTAGTAGGCTCCCGGCCATAAATAACATGAGCACACACGAATCCAATGCAACTATGGCGGTATTTCTCGACTTGGAGAACATCGCCCTCGGCGCGCTCGACGCCCATTACCCACAATTTGACATCCGGAAAGTGATTGAGCGCCTCCTGCTCAAAGGCCACATCGTCGTCAAGAAGGCTTATTGCGACTTCGACCGCTACAAGGCGTTCAAGCGCGACTTGCACGAGGCCGCGTTCGAGCTGATCGAGATTCCGCACGTGCGCCAATCCGGCAAGAATTCCGCCGACATCCGCATGGTCGTGGACGCGCTCGACCTCTGTTACACCAAGGGCCACGTGGACACCTTCGTCATCATCAGTGGCGATTCCGATTTCTCGCCACTCGTGAGCAAGCTGCGCGAGAACGCCAAGACCGTCGTCGGCGTCGGCGTGAAGAACTCCACCTCCGACCTGTTCATCAGCAACTGCGACACGTTCATTTATTACGATGACCTCGTGCGCGCCCAGCCGTCCAAGGTGCGCCAGCGCAGGGCGTCCGCCGCCCCGGCCGCCAAGCCCGCCGAGGGCGAAAACACGGGGCCGTCGCTCGAGAAGGCGTTTGACCTCGTTGTGGAGACGCTGGAAGCCCTCACCGAGGAACGCAACGAGGACGAAAGCATCTGGGGCTCGATGATCAAACAGGCCATCAAACGCCGCAGCCCGGGTTTTAACGAACGCGCCTACGGTTTTCGTTCGTTCAACGACCTGTTGCTGGAAGCGCAGAAGCGCGGCCTCGTGAAGCTGGAGCCGGACAAGAAATCCGGCGGCTACACCGTCCGCGCCGCCGAATAACCGGGCCGGAGACTCAGAGATACTTCGTTTGTCCCGGCTGGGCTCTCGGGGCGATGGGGAGCTTCATGTCCCACTCCAGTTTCTCCGGTACGAGTTTCTCCTGCGAGTTGAGCGCCATCTCCCACGTAATCTGCTGGCCGGTGTAGGCGGCCATGCGGCCCATGATCGCGCAGAGCGTGCTGCGGGCCATCGAAGCGCCCTCGTTGATCGGCCGGCCCGCGCGCAGGCAGGAGAACAACGTGTCGTGCTCGGCCTGGTGCATCGGGTTGGATTCGCCGCCGTATTTCCACGTCGTCTCGCCGTGGATTTCCGGGATCGGCCGGTGGCGGTGGAATTCCCCGGTGCCCTTGGCGCCCATGACGTAGAGCGACGTGTCGCCAAAGCAGCCGTTCTGCTGGCGCGCGCCAATGAAGCCGCGCACGTTGTCGGGCCATTCGTAGTTGACCTCGATGTGGTCGTAGATGTTGCCGCCCGGACTGGGCGCCTGTCGCCCGCCCACGGCCACGCAACGCAGCGGCGGCGTCTCGCGCATCATCCATATCAGCCAGTCCACCGCGTGCACCGTCTGCTCCACATAACCATCGCCGCCGAGCCAGACGAAATTGTACCAACGGCGCAGTTGCCATTCGAGGTCGGTCATGCCCGGCTTCGGCCCGGTCTCGCCGGCGGGAATCGGTTGCAGCACGCCGACATAATAGCTCGCGTAGATTGCGCGCAACGCGCCGACCGCGCCGCCGTGAATCTGTCCGATGAACTCCATCATTGGTCGGTAGAGCCGCCAATTGAAACCCGACTTCAGCGCGAGGCCCTTCTTTTCCGCAAGCGCGGCCGACTCCATCACTGAGCGCACGCCGGGCGCGTCAGTGGCGATGGGTTTTTCGGAGAACACATGCCGGCCGGCCTCGACCGCCGCGCGCAGATGCAGCGGGCGGAAACCCGGCGGCGTCGCCAGCACCACGACGTCGCAGTTCTCGATGACCTTCTGGTAGGCGTCCAGTCCCACGAACTGCCGCGAGGCTGGCACGTTCACCCGTTCCGGGTGCGTCTTGGTGAGCGTGGCATGGCTTGACGCGAGCTTGTCGGCGAACACATCGCCCATCGCGAACAACTCGATGTTACTGTCTGCCGTCAACGCCTGGCTGGCCGCGCCCGTGCCGCGAAAGCCGCAGCCCACGACGCCGATCTTGAGCTTGCGCGAATCCGGCGCGCCGCGCGCAATGGTGGGAAGACCGGCCTGCGCCGCCCAGGCTCCCGCCAGGACTGCGCCCGAGGTGGATTTCAAGAAGTCGCGTCTCGTCGAAGGAATGAGGGTTGGCTTGCTCATGCTCCGAGCATCTCAACCAAGGCGGAAACGCGCAAGCCAGAACGCCGGGAGGGAACCATCCCCTCTGCGTCCTCTGCGTCTCAGCGGTGAACCCTTGAGGGAGCCGTTATGGTGGAGAACAAAGCCGTGCAGGCGCTGGCTCCGGCGCACGAGGTTCAACTGGTGAACTACCTCACCGCGACAGGCGTTGAAATTGGGTTGTTGCTGAACTTCGGCGCGGCGAGGCTGGAATTCAAACGCAAGCACCGCACGTATCAGCCGAGACAAGAAACGAAGAACTGACAGGATGAACAGGATGGACAGGATGACAGAACAATCAGGCCTGCCTTGGCCGAGGAATATCCTGTTAATCCTGTTCATCCTGTCTTAGAAAAGCCTCGTGAACGACCCTGTCTTCACCCACGACGTGTTCCTGAGCCACAGCAGCAAGGACAAGGCGGTGGTGCGCCCGCTGGCAGAGCGGTTGCAGAAGGACGGGCTGAATGTGTGGTTCGATGAATGGGTGCTCAAGCCCGGCGACAGCATCCCGGCGAAGATCGAGGAAGGTCTGGAGCACTCCCGCGTGCTGGTGCTCTGCATGTCGGCGAATGCGTTTGGCTCGGACTGGGCGCAGTTGGAGGCCGGCGCGTTCCGGTTTCGCGACCCGCTGAACCAGGAGCGCCGCTTCATTCCCCTGCGGCTCGACGACGCCTCCATCAAAGGCTCGCTGGCACAATTTCTCTACCTCAACTGGCTCCCTGCGGATCGCGAGCAGGGATATTCGAAACTACTCGAAGCGTGTCGGCCGCCAGCACAACAGGTGGTAGTCGAAACACAAAGCCCTCTTGAGCAGGCTGCTGAGAGCAGCTTTGGTCTTTCCAACCGCGAGGCGGTCTGGGCCTACGCGTTCAGTCCGGATGGGAAGCGCTCTCTCACCGGCACGAATGACAATGTGGTTTGCCTATGGGATCTGGAAACTCGCCGCTGTCTGTGCTCGCTGGTGGGCCATACGTATCGGATCTCTGCTGTTGCATTGAGCACTGATCAACGACGTGCTCTTTCAGGATCCCATGACAGGACGGTGCGGCTTTGGGATTTGGAAACGAGGCAGTGTATACAGGTGCTCGAAGGCCACACGAATGCGGTAAGGACATTGGCTTGGAGCGTTGATCAGCGACGTGCTCTCTCCGGCGCTGATGACAAGACCTTGCGACTATGGGACGTCGAAACAGGGCGATGCCTGCGCGTGCTTGATGGACACACGGATAGTGTCCTGAGCGTGGCGTGGAGTGCCGATCACCGCCACGCCATCTCTAGCTCCGTGGACAAGACTTTACGGCTATGGGACGCCGAGACAGGGCGATGCCTGCGTGTGCTCGAAGGCCACTCGGGCAGTGTCTTGAGTGTGGCATGGAGTGTCGATTGCCGCCGCGCCCTCTCTGGCTCTAAAGACAGGACTTTACGTTTGTGGGACGTGGAGACCGGGCGCTGCTTGCGCGTAATCGAAACCCACACGAAGGGGGTCAGGAGCGTGGCGTGGAGCCCCAACCAACGCTACGCACTCACTGCTTCTGAAGAGAAGACCGTATGTTTGTGGGATTTGGAGACGAGCTGCCGTCTGTGTGTCTTAAGAGGGCACAAGAGAAAAGTCTTAAGCATGTCTTGGATTACCGGTCAGGGCCTCGCTTTATCCGGTGATTACGACGGCAGCATTCGCGTGTGGAATCTGTCGGAATTCGTCACCGAGGCGCGAACACCGGAAGCATCCACGCCCGCCGTGCCGCCCGCGCCGGACCAAATCCAATACACGAACGCCAAAGTTCTCCTCGTCGGCGAGAGCGGCGCTGGGAAGACGGGGCTTTCCAAACGGCTGGCATTGAATGACTGGCAAGCCAGCGACTCTACTGTCGGCGCGTGGGCGACGCAATGGAAGCTGCCCGTGTCTTCCGGCGCGGGCGTCGAGCGGGAAATCTGGCTCTGGGATTTCGGCGGCCAAGCGGACCAGCGGTTGATCCACCAACTTTACATGGACGAGACCACGCTGGCGGTGCTGGTCTTTGACGGCCAGAAGGAAGACCTGTTCGAGACGCTGGGCCAGTGGGACCGCGATCTGGTTCGAGCCTCGCGCAAGGAGTTCGCCAAGCTGCTGGTCGCTGGGCGCGTGGATGCCGGCGGCCTGCGCGTCAGCCGGAGCGAGGTCGAGAAGTTTGCGGCGGAGCGCAAGTTCCGGGGTTTTCTGGAAACGAGCGCGAAGCAGAACCTGGGCTGCGAGGAACTCAAGCAGGCCATCCTCGCCGGCATCAACTGGGACGAGATTCCCTGCCGCACCACGGAGGTTCTCTTCAAGCGGCTCAAGGAGGAGATCATCCGCCTCAAGGACGAAGGCCGGGTGTTGATGCGGTTCAACGAACTGCGCGAGACCCTGCAACTGCGGTTGTCCGGCGAGTTCAAGCGGTTCGCCGACGAGGAACTGCGCGCGGTGCTGACGCTGCTGGCCGGTCCCGGCGTGGTGTGGGAGCTGGCGTTCGGCAGTTGGGTGCTGCTCCAGCCGGAGCGCATCAATGCCTACGCGCAGGCCGTGATCCGGACGTTGCAGGCGGACGAGCATCAGCGCGGCTGCCTGATGGAGGAGCGGGTCTTGAAGGGCGACCTGGCGTATGAATCCTCGATGCCGCGGCTCGCCGGCGACGAGGAACGGTTCGTCCTGCTGGCCATGCACCAGACGCTGGTGGAGCGCGGCCTATGCCTGCGGCAGCCGACCGACAAGGGCAACCTGCTGGTCTTTCCCAGCTACTACCGCCGCGAGCGGCCGGACCTGGCAGGGCATCCGGCGGTGCTGTCGTCGTATAAGTTCTCAGGCTTTCTGGATGAAATCTATGCCACGCTGGTCGTGCGGCTGCATCACACCGCGCCATTCCAGCAGGAGCAACTCTGGCGTTATGCCGCCGATTTCAAGACGAACATCGGAAAGCTGTTGGGCATCAAGTTGACCCGGCGCGCGGCGGGCGTGGGTGAATTGGAGGTTTACTTCGATCCGTCGATTGCGATGGAGGAGAAAATCATCTTCTGCAAATACGTTCACGAGCACTTGTTACAGCACGCTCGGGACGTGGAGCGGTTGCGGCATTATGTCTGCAAGTGCGGCACGCCGGTGGGCAATCGCGAGGTGGCGAGGAAACGGCTCCAGAATTGGCTGCAAAGCGAGCCTCCGCGGCCGGGCGCGGCTGCCTGGTTTAAGTTCCACAGTGGAAAGGAAGAGCCACCAAGCATTATCTGCGTGGGTTGCGAGCAGCGGGTGCCGCTTTGGGATGACATGGAGCAGTGTTTCGCCAGCCCGGAGATTCAGCAGCGGGTGCGCGATTTGCAGGAGGAGTCGAAGATCGTGCTGGCTAACGAGAGCAAGGAGCGCGCTTTGGTCGGCGACGTGATCTCGACCGTCGAACTGGCAGGACAGATTTGTCGTGAGTTCAGAGTGAGTGACCACGGTCTCGACATGGAGATCGAGTTTGTGAACGACGCGGGCGAGGCTACACGCTGGCGGCTTTACCTCAAGTTGAAGTGGGATGATTCCTGTCGCCGGACTTGTCAGCAAGACGGTTCCGAGGTCATCACCATCGGAGACCAACACTATGCCCGATACTGGATGGACCAAGCCTTCCCGGTAATGCTGGTTAGCCGCACTGCGGACGGTGAGGTTCAGTGGATGGAGGTCCGCGACTACCTAAAGCAGGCAACCACCAACTGTCGGAAACCAGTGCGGGAGTTTGTATTCCAAGGCGAGCGCCTAGATGTGATGAGCGTGCGGCGCTGGCGGGACAAGGTGCTCAAGCAGGGCTATGGGGATGACGCCGATAAATCCATAGCTAGATTGGCAAAATGGGCTGGCGGCGGATCGGTTGTCACACTAGCCGTGGTTTTCACAGACATCGTGAGCAGCACGGAACTCGGCAACCAAGCCGGCGACACCGACTGGAACAAAATCCGCAAGAAGCACTTTGCTCGCGGGCAAGAGTTGGTGCGAGAGATGGATGGGTTCCTCATCAAGACGATAGGCGACAGTCTTATGGTGGTGTTCCGGAATGCCTCGGCCGCCCTAGATTTCGCGATTGAGTTCCGGCGAGACACCGGCGAACCCATCGTGAGAATCCGCCAAGTAGCTCATATCGGTCCGGTGAGGCTGGAGGGAGACGATGTATTTGGCCAGCACGTTAACCTGTCCGCCCGAGTGTCGGGCAAGGCGGAGGGCGGAGAGATAGTCGTGACCGACACTTTTAGGAAGGATGTGGATTCCATCGGTGACGCAAAGCACAAAGCCCTGCAATGGGAGTCTATCACCGGGGTTTCGTTCAAGGGTTTCTCGCAGACGTTCGATCTCTGGCGCTTGCGGTGAGTGACACGACGTTGGGTCCGACG
>JBAZIR010000247.1:0-9221 GCA_041651735.1 Verrucomicrobiia bacterium
ACCCGGACGACGATACCCAGTTCCTCACGAAGCTCGCGGGCGAGACAATCTTCGAACGTTTCGCCTGGCTCGCGCTTGCCGCCGGGGAACTCCCAAAGGTTGGCCAAAGGGTCATCCTTGCCGCGTTGCGCGATCAGCAGAGTGTCGCCGCGCCGGACGATGGCGGCTGCGACCTCAATCGGCGCCGGCCCACTCATGATTCGAGCGATTCCAACTCAGTAAAGCGGCGTTCGAGACAGGCGGTGTCGAGCGGCTGGCAACCAAGCGTGCCCAGCACCTGCTCGGCTTCCTGCGTGCTCGCCGAGCGCCAGAGATCCACGAGGAACTTCCCGGCGCGTTTGTCGGCCCACCACCGCTCGGAGAAGTCGCGCTGGAGGTAATCCGCAAGCTGCGCTTCGCCGACCCACGCGCGCAGGTAGTCGGCACTGTAGAATCCCTCGTCCATATCGAATAGATAGCCGCCCGGCTGATAAATGAATCCGGTGTATTCCGTCAGCATCTGCGCGTAGGTCTTTCCGTTGGCGAGCGCGGCCTGTCCGTTCTGTTCGTGCTGGCGGAAGAACGCAAACTCCGCGCACAGCTTGCCGATATAACGCCGATACATGTAGAGGTCGCTCAGCACGCGGTAGTAGCGGATTCGCGCCGCGAGCTTGCGGCTCATGTGCATTGTCTCTTCGAGCCAGAGCGCGTCGAGGGTGATGTTCTGCAACAGGAACGCGTAGATTTCGGTCAGGGCGTTCGAGCGCGAGAGGTGGCGGTATTCGTAGGGCAGCTTCGCGTCGGAGAACGCGAAGTGCAGTGCGTGGCCCGCCTCGTGCATAAACACCTCGTAGTCCTGCAAGCCGCCGACCGGTTTCAGCAGCAGATGGATCTCCTGCGGAATTTTCGCGGCGAACAGGCAGGCACGCGGGTTTTTCTTATCGCGATCTTCCAGGTCAAGCTTGATGTTCTTTCTGGCCTTGAGGTCAATCCCCATGCGTCGCAACGAACCGAACAGTGTCGGCAGCATTTCCTTCTTTGGAAAGCGCGCATCGAAATCGCCCAGCTTCAACAGATAGTTCGCGTGCCAGCGGTGCAGCGCCGGTTTGCCCTCCGGCGTGCGGAACGGCTTGCCAGCCTTGTCCATCACCCAGTGCGCCATGTGGTCGCGGAACAGGAGTGACGTCCGATGTCCTGACTCGGCGAGGATCGCGATGAACTTCTCGTAGTCGAACTGCTTCTGCGCTTCGCAGTAGCCGATGTAACTCTTATAGCCGAGGTCGCGCCGCAGGATTTGCAGGTCGCGTTGCAGCATCGTGAGCTTCTCGGGATTGAATTTGCGGTGCACACCGTCCATCGCCGCGCCCAGCGCTTCGCGCTTGGCGAAATCCGGCTCGTTTTGCAGTCGCGGCGAGAGGTTGTAGTAAGGCACCTGTTCGGTGCCCAGCCGGACCTTGTGGTTGGCGAGGCCGGTCTGCAACTGGTCGTCGAGACGCGCGAGTTTGTGATAGGTGTAGAGGCCGGTGCAGGTGAAGTAGAGCCGGTCCAGCCGCTCGCGCTCGTCAGGATCGCGGGCGCGATTGAGCTGAGCCTGCACCAGCTTCGCCACCGAGAGAGAGGCAAGCCATTCGTGGCGTTTGATGATCGCTTCGGTCTCCTGCCTCTCCTTTTGGCCGGCACGGACCAGGCGCGTTTCGGTGGAGATTTCGTAGTTGAGTTGCTCAACTCCCTTGAGGATTTTTGCGACGGTGAGAGGCATGGTAAATAAGGTTTGAAGTTAAGCCGGTCAGTTTAGATTTCGACGGTCAAGCGATCTTCAGTTTGCGGCCGAGGCGTTTCTCGATGCTGGCCACCTTGCTTTTCAGGCAGCCTCGGCGGCCTTTTCTATAATCCATCTTGATGACGCATTCAATGCGCCCGCAGTCTTTCCGCATGGCCTTGTAGCACGCCTTCACGACGGCCATGCATTCGTCCCACTCGCCTTCCAGCACCGTGCCCATCGCATGCAGGCGGTAGTCTAGACCGCTGCGCTCGATGATGTCGAGGGAGCGGGCGACATAGCGGCTGACGCTCTCGCCTTTGCCGATCGGATACATGCTGAATTCGAGTAACACCATGATGCGCTCCGCTTGTTTATCGAGGCGCCAATGATATAGTAGCGCCGCATTGCGACAAGCTGTTTATGTCTTCCAATAGAAAAACCGGTGTTCTTCTCGTGACCCACGGCTCGAAGCTGAAGGAGGCCAATTGGTCCATGTTTCCCATGGTTCGCGAGCTGAGGCGGCGCTTGGGCAATGACCGTATCGCGCCCTGTTTCATGGAGCTGGGGCGGCCGGACATTCCGACGGCCGTGCACAAGCTGGTGCGGCGCGGTTGCACCCATATCTTCGTTCACGCGTTTTTCCTCGTGCCGGGCCAGCATTTGCAGAAGGACATTCCGCGCATCCTGCGCGAGGCGCTGAAGGAACATCCCGGCGTCACCTTCGAGATCGGCAACCCAATGTTCACCGATCCGGGATTGACCGATCTGGTTGAGCAGCGGCTTTCGCATCTGCTCGCCGGTGGTGAAAGCGTCAGCTAGGATTGAGGCATGGACACGATCCCTCCGCAGCTTGTGCTGATCCTCGGCGGTTGCCGCAGTGGCAAGAGCCGCTTTGCCCTTGAACTCGGCGGGCGACTGGGCAGGCGCAAAATGTTTTTGGCCACCGCCGAGCCGTTCGACGACGAAATGCGCCAGCGCATTGCCAGGCATCGTGCTGACCGCGGACGGGATTGGCAGACTGTCGAAGCACCGATCGCGTTGCCCGAGGCGTTGCGGGATCATGCCTCCGGGGTGGACGTGGTGGTGTTGGACTGCCTGACCATCTGGCTGGGGAACCTGCTGTGTCCCGAACACCAGCCGTCGCGTTGGCAGGCGGGTGCGATTCCGTCATTGCTCGCCGAGTTGGGCAGGCGTCGCGCGCATGTTGTTGTTGTTTCGAACGAGGTGGGCCTTGGCATCGTGCCAGACAACGCGTTGACGCGCCAGTTCCGCGACGAGCAGGGCCGATTGAACCAGCAAGTCGCGGCGATTGCGGATTGCGTGGTCTTCATGGCAGCCGGTCTGCCGATGATACTCAAGGGGAAGCTGCCGTCATGAAGTGAAGGCCCGGACAGGCGTCCTTGCTGTCGAGCCATTCTCGAAGAAGAGGATGACAGACAGGGATGGCTGAGCCGCTTGCAGGTTTACCGGGTCAATTGCTGGAAGCGCGGGAAGAGCCGGATTAACGTGAGGCGCTGATCCTGCTGGGCAGCCGGTTTGAATTGCGGATTGAGTCGGATGGCCTTCTCCAACGCATCAATGGCCTGCTCGGCCCGCTGAAGCTGGACCTGCACGACGGCGAGGTCATACCAGGCTTGGGCATCGTCGGCATGAAACTCCAGATACTTGCCCAGCACGCGCTCGACGCGGTCAAGCCGGCCCAGCTGGACGTAGGTTTGCGCGATGGTCTTGAAGGGCTGGGACGGGAGATCTTTGTTCTCGATGAGCCGGTCGATGATCATGTCCATGTCACCGAATTTGCCTCGCTGCGCCAGGATAGCGAGCAACTGCATGATCTTGTTGAGGTCACGCGGATTGGTTTGCAGTTCCTGACGTGTGACAATTTCCTGGGCGGCGATTTGTTTGAGGGAATTGATCTGGTTGAGGACGACGCCGACCTGAATGTTGTGCGGATCGTATTTTTTGTAGTTGTCCACCAGTTTGAGCGCGTCGTCGTAGCGTTCGGTGCGTGTCAGGAACTCCGCGAACCGGAACGTGGCTTCGACGTTGAAAGGACAAAGCTCGATCGCTTGTCGGAAAGCAAACTCGGCCTCAGAAGCCAGTTCGGGCTGGCGCTGTTCGGGTGGCGCCAGGGTGACGCGCCAGGCGTAGAGGCCGGCGTGTGCCGTGCGGAGTTTGGAGAAGGCGCGCTGGGCGTCGTCGTCGCGCCGGAAGCGCTCGTCATTCACCAGATACTTCTGGATATAGTCGGTCCAATACTTGTGGTTGAGAGCGACCTTGTCCGGCGTGATCTTCGGCAACACATCACGATTGATTTTCATGATGATGCCGTAAGGCTCCAGGTAGTTATACATCCATTGGATGACGAAGCTCTCCTCGACGTAGAACGCATGTTTGTCGCGCTCTTTGTCGAAGATCTGTTTCGAGATAAGCCCGTTGAGAGCCGTCACGGCTTGGACGCCCTGAATGTTCACGCGACCGTTGACGACCTGCACCTGCTCGCCGGGCAGGGCAGGGCGGTGCTGGAGTTCCTCGACATAGGAGCGGATGGCGGAGGCGCTGGCCTCGTCGGTGGAGATGTAGATATCCTCCTTCGGATAAATGGTGTCGCGACCGAGCGCCTTTTCGAGCCAGGTGAAACCCTCCTTCTGGCGGACCGGGCTGTATTGATAGCGCAGGTAACGCAGGTAGGTGTTCTCGGCCAGCGCGTTCTGCGTGATGATGTAAACGTCGGGATGCACGCGCGGACAGAAGATGGTGTAGGTCGGCACGAAACGTCCGGGGTCGGTGCCGCCGTAGAGGATGGCGCTCTTGTCCATTGGCGGGTAGCCACCGCCCGGCTCGAACATGTGGTAGCCGAAATACCAGCCGAACATGTGGCCGCGCATCTCGTTCTCGCGCCAGTTGCGGAACATACCGACAACCGGGAGACAAGCTACCAGGATCAGAATTGGCATCAACGGGAGCTTGTTGTCGTTGGCCAGCAACACCACCACGGATAACCCAAACAAAATCGCGATCTGCGCGCCAACCCAAAACCATTCCAGTTCGGTCGCTGTCTGGCTGGTCTGGTGATAGAAGAGCTGATAACCGAGCTGCAGCATGCAGGACATCAACGCGGCGCCGTAGAGCAGCCAACGCAGTTTTTCAAAGTGGACGCTCGAAAACGCCAAACCCCAGATCAATCCGTAACCGATGCAGGCGCAGAAGAGCGCGTGGGTCAGCATGAAGAAAACGCGGTCGTTGAACAACACGGCGCGGTCCAGAGTCGGGTTGGCCAGCACGATAAAGGTGACGCTGGTGAAGAAAATGCCAGTGGCCATGAAGATGATCCAGGTCTTCGCCCGCCATGCGGTTCCATGGAACCATGCGAGCGCGGCAAAGCCGATCGCGACAAACATGCCGGTGTATTCTCGCAGCAGGCCGTTGAAGAAGACCGACATCTGGTTCCAGAACACCGACCACGGCCGGTCAATCTTCACCTTCTCGTATTGTCCGCGTGTAAGGTGATGCCAGAAACCGTCCTTGTGTTGCGTGAAACCCCAGTTCATCGGCGGGTTGGTCGAAGACGCCAGCGGGGAGTAGCCATAGAACGCCAAGCCGGCGAGCACACATCCCGCTACAGTCGCCGCCCGTTTCCAATTCACCCGCGTTGGCCATCCATACAGCCGCGTTAAGACCTCACCTACCATCCAGATGCCTGCTGGCGCTACCGCCGCGCCCGCGCCCTGCCAGAAGTAACTCGATGACGTGAAGAACGTTCCGTCATCCAGTATCCATTCCATGAACCAGCATCCCGCCGCTATGACCCAACATGCGCCCACGGCCAGGTCTATCAGCACCCCGGGACTTACCAGCGCGATGAGGATGAAATACGCTGGCGCCATGAACAGCAGCGTTTGGTGGTTGGTCAGCCCCAGCGCCCAGAAGAAAGCGGTCCAATACAGGTATTTGTCGCGCTGCGGATCGTGCATCCAGATGAAAATCATCACCGTCGTCAGCGCCATGAAAAGACCGTTCAGCGTATAGACCTCGCCGACCACTGCTTGTGACCACGGCACCGGGCTGTAGGCAAAGATGAGTGCGCCCACAGTGCCGCAGACAGCGGCAATCCATCTTTCCTGTTCGTCCGTGAGGCTTTCGTGAAACATCTTGGCCGAACGCAACAGCATGGAGCCGCTTCGTGAAATCAACAACGCCAGCATGGCGGCGGCCAAACCGGCGAACGTCGCGCTCATGAACGTCACCCGCCACGCAATGTTGAAATCGCGGCGGCTGATGTTGACGCCGTCCGCCTTCACGTAATCCGGCACCGGGTTCGGACTTAGCGGGTTCAGATGATCAAACAGAAACCCCAGCACCGTCCAGATGGGATAGCCCGGCGGATGCGGCACCCCGAGGTGGTGGGCGGCCGTAATCAACTCGCCTGAGTCTTCCAGAGTCACATTCGGCGCCATCGTCCAGATGTACCCCGCCATGGCAATGACGAACGCCGCCGCCGCCGCCATCCAGTCGCACTTGCGGAACAACTTGAAGGATGCCACCGGCGCGGGCGCGGGAATCTCCACGACCGCCGCGATTGCCGGTTTCACAGCCTTCGCGTTGCCGCCTGCTGCACGTTGGTTTGCCATAATCCTGATCCTCGGAAAAGTGAGTCGTGACTGTAGAGACTGCCGAACATCGGGTCAATACGGGTTTTTAGTCAATAACCACGTCCAAAACGTTCAAAACAATCTTCCATCTATTGGCCAATTGGCGGGTCAGTCCACTTGCCGTGTTCCTTGATCAAGCCTACCAGACGGTCCACAGCTTCGGCTTCGGGGATGTTGAACTTCACGCACGTCTTGCCGACGTAGAGGTTCACCTTGCCGGGCGCGCCACCGACGTAACCAAAATCGGCGTCGGCCATTTCGCCGAGACCATTCACGATGCAGCCCATGACGGCGATCTTCACGCCCTTGAGGTGGTGCGTGTGTTTCTTGATCCGTGCGGTGACGGTCTGAAGGTTGAACAGCGTGCGGCCGCAGCTTGGACAGGCCACATACTCCGCCTTGAACGACCGGCTGCCGGTCGCTTGCAGGATGTTGTAGGCCAGCCGCAGGGCCGCCTCCGCGTTCACCTCGCTCCGCACCAGGATCGCGTCGCCGATGCCGTCGCAGATCAGTGCGCCTGCCATCGTTGCTGCGTGGAGCATTGCATCGACGGAATCCAGCTTGTCCGTCGAAGACTTCAAGACGTCCTTCAGCAGAATCGGCGCGCGACAGCCGCGAGCGTCCAGCTTCGCCGCGAGGATGCGGTAGGCAACGATCGGGTTGAGCGGCAGGTCGTCCTTCACGGCCACCAAATGGTTGTCGGAAACCTTGCTCAAGTCATCCTTGAGCGGATTCACTTCCACCACGCCGCACCGCTCGTACACTAATTCCGGCTGTGTGTCGCCGAGTTGCGCCTGTTTGGGCGAGAGCCAGTCGAATTGCGCATTGGTCACGCAGACGCGGATGAGGTTATCGCCGCCCACTTTCGTTGAATTGACAGTCAGTTCGCGCGTTGGCCGCCGGACGTAGTTGAACGGGTCGCGCGCCTCTTTCACATCCGACGCGATCGCGTGCGCCGACCGTTTGGGCTTCTCATTGAACTTCTTCACCAGCGCGTAAGCCACAGGAATCTCGTGGACGCTGTCTTCCGTCAGGGACACGCGCACCGTATCGCCAATGCCGTCCTCAAGCAGCGCGCCGATGCCGACGGCGGACTTGATGCGACCGTCCTCACCCTCGCCGGCTTCGGTGACGCCGAGATGCAGAGGATAGTCCCAGCCCTGCTCGTCCAGCCGCGCAGCCAGCAGGCGATACGCCGCAATGACCACCTTGACGTTCGATGCCTTCATTGAGAAGACAAGATCGTGGTAGTCGTGTTTGCGGCAGATGCGCGCGAACTCCAGCGCGCTCTCGACCATGCCCGCTGGCGTGTCGCCAAAACGATTCAAGATTCGGTCAGAGAGGGAACCGTGGTTGGTGCCGATGCGCATGGCGCGGCCGAGCCGCTTGCACTCCAGCACGAGCGGCGTGAAAGCCGACTCCATCCGCGCCAGTTCCTCCTCGTAGATGGCGTCGGTGTATTCCTTTACGACAAACTTTTTCTTGTCGGCATAGTTGCCGGGATTGATACGGATTTTCTCCACCCACTTCACCGCTTCCATTGCCGCCTCCGGCTTGAAGTGGATGTCGGCAACGACCGGCGTGGAGTAGCCGCGTTTGCGCAGAGCGGCGACGAAATCCCTCAGCTTCTTCGCGTCGTTTACGGTCGGCGCGGTCAGGCGGATGATCTCACAGCCGGCATCGAGGATGGGCAGCGCCTCGGCGACACACGCCTCGGTGTTCATCGTGTCCGAGGTCAGCATGCTCTGGACGCGAATGGGGTTGTTGCCGCCGATGCCAACGCCGCCTACCCGCACCTCGCGCGTCTTGCGACGGCGATAACCAAACGGACTGTAACAGTAGTTCATTTCTGCTGCGGCTTCGTGATCTGTTCCACGGCGTTCGTCTCGGTCGTCTTGTCAGGCAGGATGCTCGGTTTGATCATCCGCCAGAGATCGTTCAGGTTGATGTAAAGAAGGAAAACGATCAAGACACTGGCAAACGCCGTCCAGGTGCCGCGAACGAACCGCCCATTCAACGGCTTCCGGCGGAACCACTCTGCGAGTGCGAACAAGATGTGGCCGCCGTCAATCACCGGGATTGGCAGCAGGTTCAGAATGGCGAGGTTGATGTTTACCAACAGGGTCACGTCGAGGCCGTTCATGAAGCTTTCTTTGATCCCGCGCGTGATGGCCTGGGCGATTCCCGGAATTCCGCTCATCTTCGAGGGCGTGATGCCGGTCTGGCTTGGATTGAGCAGCGCCTGTAACACGCGGATGGTTTTGTAAACGTGCCGCTCGATCTGTTCGATTGGCACGCGGTACACCATCACTTTCGGGGCGTAGGGATCCCACCCGAGTCTCACACCGATGCGGCCGCGACTTAGCGCGCTGTCGTAAAACGGCGTAATGGTTGTCTCCATGGGTTTGCCGCGACGCTCGAACTTCAACGGCAGCGGCTTCCCGGCACTGTGGATGAGGAGATCGCGCAACTGGCTGACGTTCAACACAGGCACATCGGTCACGCTAAGAATCTTGTCGCCAATCTTCAGCCCCACTTTCTCCGCCGGCGCCCCAGGTTCCAGGAAGGCGATGTAGGTGGCGTTGCCCAGCTCGAACTCCGGAATGCGGAAGCCCTCTTCGGGATTGCGCTTCGGCTCGATCAGCAGGTGCATTTTCCGACCCCCGCGATCCACCACGAACGGAATCCTGGTGTGCGTGCTGGTGATGACCATCTCGTAAACGTCTTCCAGGTTGGCAACCTTGTAGCCGTCCACGCGCTCGATCTTGTCGCCCGCCCGCAAACCGGCGGCGTATTCGGAAGAAGTGTCGGGCACCTTGGTGACCACC
>JBAZIR010000248.1:0-9209 GCA_041651735.1 Verrucomicrobiia bacterium
GTGGCAGGATGCGTCTTGAACCATGAGACACCACGGCCGATATGGGCCGCGATCTCAGCCGGTGTTCCCGACTTGTAGTAATAGCTGTCCGCATCCTTCTGCAAGTGGAAGCGTTCCCAAGAGACCGGGTTCATCACACGCGTGCGACGGTCCCACCCGGCGACGCAGATGGGAGCCACGGGCGCCCCTGTGGCAGCACAATCCTCCCAGAACTTCTCAGCGCGTGCCGCGAGTTCGGCAAACGACCCGGCTTTCGCTCCGCCAGAGACGTTATACTGACTCAACGCATCGCCTTGCAGCAGGTCGTAATACCGCTTGGCTGATTTCGGGGGGCTGTTGCAAATCACGAGCCAGGGTTTTCCCAGTCCGCGTTTTTCCAATTCGCGGCAGAATCTCTGCCATCGTCCGTCGAGGAGTATTTCGACCAGGCGGTCGTTCAGGAAACCCAGGTAAATCACCGGGCGGTTTCCTTGGACTTTGAGGTAATTCGGCTGTGTCAACATTCGCAGCACGTATGCCTGAAACACCTCGTCTTCTGCGAAACTGCCATACGCGGAACGCGTCACCAGAAACAAACAGAACTTCATCTTGTCCCGGTTCTTGCAGGTCAGAAACGTCTTGAGCGAGTAACTCAGCGGACAGTCTTCGGGGTAGGCGTCGAAGGCCCAGTAATCCAGGCCGGCGTGGACGGCGTATTCAATTTCCTGCTCGATGACCGCCGGGAGATTCCCGTTGAACTCCTTCGCGCTTCCGTCCGGCGCGAGAGTTGTGAAAAAAGGCCAGCGGTAGCGCCATTTGTCAGGCGAGAGCGCGAGTTGGGCCTCCTTTCCGGGATTCGGGTTCAACTTTCCGCGCGCGACATCATATCCCGGACGCAGGGACGGATCGGGGAGATCCAAGGAGGCCGGAAGATTTCCATACCAGGCATCCCATCGAATTGCGCCGACCAGCGGCCGGCTCGTGTCAGGTTTTTCGCCAGCGCAAAGCGCGAGAGCACACATCGCGAACATCACGCAAAGCGACATCAACGCGTATTTGATTCTCATCGCAAAATGTTGGCACTGACTTCCTACAGCGTCCAGCCTTCGCGATAGGCTCCACGGATGAACTGATCGGCCTCGGGACAGTTGGTGGCCTTCAGCTTCTTCGGGTCCCACTGGAGTTTCTTACCCGTCCGGAACGCGACGGTGCCAAGCAGATCGTGTTCCACCAGCGAGCCGGAGTAGTCGAAGTTGCAAAGCGTCGGCGCGCCGGTCTTGCAGGCGTGAATCCATTCCTGATGGTGGCCCAGCGACGGCTTGAGCCATGGTTTGGGTGGTTGGAAGTTTTTGAAGTCGGTCTCCGGGAGCAGGAACAGCTTGCTGTAGTTGGCCACCAGTGTTCCTTTCTCGCCGACGAAGATGACGCCGAGATGCCACTTCGACAGGTCAATGCCTTCCACCGGCTTGAGGCGCTTCGGGGATTCCTTGCCGTCATACCACGTGAGCTTGAGTGGGGGCATTTTGCCGCGCGCTGGATGCTCCCAGCGCACGGTGAGGTAATCCGGATACGTCTCGGGGCGAAACGCCTCTGATCCCTCAGCCTCCACCGTCAGTGGTGCTTGTAGCTTGAGCGCCCAGAACGGCAGGTCAATGATGTGACTGCCCATGTCGCCGAGTGCGCCATTGCCGAAGTTCCACCAGTTCTGCCAGGACATGGATTTCTTCACGAAATAGCAGTCGTGATAGGGGCGCATCGGCGCTGGCCCGATCCAGAGGTCCCAGTTCAGGTTTCTCGGCACCGGCATCTGTTCCGGTGGACGGCTGCGCGGGCCTTCGATGCCTTGCTCGACCCAGGCGTGGGCCTCACGCACCGGGCCGATGGCACCGGACTGGATCAACTCGACCACGCGGCGGTAGTTTTCACCTGCATGGATCTGGGTCCCCATCTGGGTTGCCACCTTCATCTTCTTGGATGTCTCGCGCATCACTCGTGCTTCATGCACGCTGTGCGCCAGCGGCTTCTCGCAATAGACGTGCAGACCGCGTTTCATGGCCCATATGCTGGCCAGGGCGTGCGTGTGCTCCGTGGTGCTCACGACAACGGCGTCGAGGTCCTTTTGATCGACGAGTTTCCGCCAGTCGGCATACGTTTTGGCTTGGGGATATTTCTTCGCGGCTTCGGCCAGGAAGTCCTCGTTCACGTCGCAGAGGGCGGCGATGTTCTCGGTTGTTGCCACGGCCCCCATATTGGCGGCACCGCGGCTGTGCACGCCGATGATGCCGATGTTGAGTTTGTCGTTGGGTGAGCGGCCCTTGGCCATTGCGCTGCTGCGGCCCAGCCAAAACCCGGCACTGATCAGTGCGGAGTGCTTGAGAAACTCGCGGCGGTTGCTTTGCAGGTTCATGTTCGGCTCCTTTGCGAAACGACGGGGACAGTGATTTGTTTGAACGCGACTGACAGTGTAGCACCCACTGCAAGCGTGACAAGTGCGACTTCGGTATCATTCCGCGCGCAGCTTGCGAAAGATGACCTCCGCTGTGCCCTGCGTGGCCTGCGCATAGCAGCCGGCTTTGAAAGCGTTGTTGAACTTCCAGGCTGGACGGTGTCGGAAGAGGGCGGGGAGGGCATGACGGATGGTTCGAACAATCTATTGACTGTACCGGCTGGACGGTATAATAGATGTGCTCATGAAGAAGACCCGTGCAGGAAACTCGCGCGAAGCGCTGATCGATGCGGCCGAAGCTGTTGTCCTGCGCGATGGAGGCGGCACGTTGACGCTTGATGTGGTCGCTGCGGAAGCGAGGGTGAGCAAAGGCGGCCTGCTGTATCATTTCCCATCCAAAGACTCACTGATCGAAGCCATGATCGAACGGCTTATTTGCACCTTCACAGTGTCGCTGGAACTGGCGTTACAGTCGGAACCGCAGGCTCGCGGTCGTTTTACTCGCGCTCTCGTGCGCACGATGCTCGGCCGCCCCTCCAAATGGGTCGAAAAGGAAGCACGCATGAGTGCAGCGCTGCTCGCAGCGGTTGCCAATCAACCGAAGCTTTTGGATCCGGTTCGCAGCGCCTATGCGCTGTGGATGAAGGCGGTTGCTGCCGACGGACTTCCTCCCGGCCGGGCGATGGCGGTATTCGCGGTGCTGGATGGAATCTGGTTTTGGACTCTCTTGGGCATTTGTCAACCTTCGTCAAAGCAATTGCGCGCTGTCCGAGAGGTGCTTGAAGAGCTTGCCTCGCCGTGCGTGTCGTAGGCTTGGTGAGCGATCCCTTTCTTCACGACAATGAGGAGCCTTTTCTTACTGTCAAAACGACGTGGTTGGATGCTTGCGGGAATCCTTGTCTGCTGCACGCTGTTTGCGGCACTTGGGTTGTTTGGCATACGGTCGCACGCGTCAGCGGGAAACGGGACGGAAGTTCAATCACCTCCAGTCAGCGGCGTGGGTGTGGGCTGTTTGGGACGGGTGGAGCCTGCTTCGCGGACACGCCGACTCGCTGCGCCGGAGTCGGCTGACGCGGCGACACTTGCTGCGTTGAACGTGCGCGAAGGGGATCGCGTGAAAGCCGGCCAGGTGTTGGGCTGGTTCAGCCTCAGGGACAAGCGGGCGGCTGCGGTGCGACAGGCTGAAGCCGCGGTTTTGTGGTGCGAGGCCAAGGTCGCACAGGTTCGCGCAGGCGCAAAAAGCGGCGCCGTGGCCGCTGCCGAGGCCCGTGTGGTTCGCCAACGTGCGGCAGAGGTCAATGCGCGCAGCGAATTGCGGCGTTTGGAGAAGCTTGTCCAGCAGAAGGTCATTTCCCCGAAGGATTTCGACGACCGGCGTGCGGCATGGGAGATGGCGCAGGCGGAACAGCGTGCGGCTGAGCAGGAATTGGCCAGCGTGGCAGAGGTGCGCCGTGTGGACGTGGCGGTGGCGGAAGCGGAATCATCAAGCGCCCGGGCGGCGCTGGAACTTGCCCGTTCGGAACTGGCGCTGGCGGAGTTGCGTGCCCCGATTGCCGGGACCGTGTTGAAAATTCACACATGGCCCGGGGAGAAGACTGGCGACAAGGGCATTCTTGATTTAGGCGACGTGGACGACATCCACGTGGTGGCGGAGGTCTATGAGACCGACTTGGGCCGCGTCTGTTGCGGCCAGCCCGCGCAGATCATCGTGCCCGGGCAGACGCAGCGGTTGCGCGGCGAGGTGGTGGAAATCGGATGGCAGGTGCGCCGACTGGACGTGTTGGACACGGATCCTGTGGCGGATATTGACGCGCGCGTTGTGGAGGTACGGGTGCGGTTGAATCCAAGCGACGCCGGGCGGCTGGCGAGGTTTACCTACCAGCAGGTGCAGGTGGTCATCGGAGGATAGCGCGGGGGCATGGGCACTGCGTTCCAACTCGCGTGGTTCCAGTTGCGGCACGAGCCCCGCAAGCTGCTGGCGGGCATCGGTGGCGTCGTGTTCGCGGTGGTGTTGTGCTTCATGCAGCTTGGTTTCAGTGACGCATTGTTCGACAGCGCGACCGCTGTGCAGCGTCGAATGACCGGGGATTTGTTCATTGTTCATCGTCAGAGCCAGGCATTGTGGCGCATGACGCCGTTTGCGCGCCGGCGGGTGCAGCAAGCCCTGGGTGTTGCGGGGGTGGAGAGTGCGGGTTCGCTCTACTCGGGCACCGCCGATTGGAAGAACCCCTGGAGCGTCCGGCGTGATCCGATCCTGGTGCTTGGGATTGATCCCATCGCGGGGTTGTTGGAACTTCCCGGGCTGCGTGACCATCTCAACGCCATCAAGAACGAAAACGCCGTGGTGTTCGACGAATGGTCGCGGCCTGAATATGGTCCCGTGGCCGCGAAGCTACAGGCAGGCGAGCCTGTCGCCGCCGAGGTGAACCATCGTCGTGTGCGAGTCGAAGGATTATTCCAGCTAGGGGCGTCGTTTGCGGCGAACGGGAACATTGTCACGAGCGAGGTCAACTTCCTTCGCATATTTTCTCATCGCACGCTCAGTCAGGTTGACGTTGGCATCTTGAAACTAAGGCCAAGCGCGGACGTTGGGGCGACGCAGAAAGCTTTGGCGAACCTCATGCCGGCCGACGTGCGGGTCCTGACCAAGGAAGAATTCATAGATCTGGAACGCAGCTACTGGAAGGACACAACTGCCATTGGTTTTATTTTCACGGTGAGCCTTTTCATGGGGTTCATCGTGGGGGTGGGGGTGGTCTATCAAATCCTCTACACCGAGATCATGAACCATTTGCCGCAATACGCCACGCTCAAGGCGATGGGCTACACGCATGGGTTCCTGCTTGGAGTCGTGGGCAGCGCCGCCGTCATACTCAGCCTGCTGGGCTATGTTCCGGGACTTGTCGTTTCGACGGGGCTTTACCACCTGACGTCGAGCGTGACGGCGCTGCCGATGACGTTGGGCGCGCCAAAACTTGCGTTGGTGTTTGGGCTGACACTTGGCATGTGTCTCCTGTCCGGCGCGCTGGCGTTGCGGAAACTGCGCGCCGCCAATCCCGCCGACATGTTTTGAACATGCAACCCATCGTTTCCATCTCCGGACTGCATCATTCCTACGGGGATGGTGTCGCTCGCAAGCTCATCCTCCACGACATAGAGCTCGAAATTAGTGCGGGTGAGATCGTGTTGATCACCGGCCCCAGCGGTTCGGGAAAGAGCACGCTCCTCACGCTCATCGGCGCGTTGCGGTCGGTTCAAGAGGGGAGCCTTCGTGTTTTTGCCCATGAACTGGCTGACGCATCCCTCGATATTCAGAATCAAGTGCGCCGGCAGATTGGTTACATTTTTCAGGCACACAACCTGTTGCCATTCCTGACCGCCTGCCAGAATGTCGAGATGGCGCTTCGGTTGCTGCCAGAACCACTTCCCGCAGGTGAGAGAAAGAAGAGCGCCCATGCGATGCTTGCCGCGGTCGGGCTTGCTGATCATGCGGAGGATTACCCTGCGACTCTTTCGGGCGGTCAGAAGCAAAGGGTAGCTGTGGCACGCGCGTTGGTTCATCGACCCAAGCTTGTGTTGGCCGACGAACCGACCGCAGCGCTCGACAAACATAACGGCCATGTTTGCGTCGAGCTTCTGCGCACGCTGGCCAAACAGCAGCAATGTCCGATCATCATGGTCACTCACGATAGCCGCATCCAGGACATCGCCGACCGCATAGTATGGATTGAAGACGGTCGTTTGTCTGGAGCGAATTGAACCTGGGGACTGGATTCTCCCCGGTTCGCAGATGACTTCTACCTGCCGGACTTTGACGTGATCATTTCCCTTCGGGTGCTTGACGGGCCATTGAGACGGTCTTGACCTGGGGCGGATGGTGCCACAGCGAGTACTGGCGCAATCACGAACTTCGCACGGCTGCTTGATGGGGGTGTGAGGTGATTACATGACGAGCATTGGTGGTTACATCTTCGTGAGCTATCATGATGTACAAGCCTCGGTCGTTTAGCATCTCAATCCCAGCTTACATGATCGTCATCCCGGAAGCATCGGCGTTCCTTGTTCATCTGATCGTTCAGCCAGTTCTTGAGGGTAGTGAGCCAGTGCCGAGCAACCACAGGCAGATCAGATCTTCGGACTTGCTCCTCGATACGACTAATTGCCCTTGAGCAGTGCTCGCGGTCGCTGCCGAAACCTGAGCGCTCACAGACTGCATCTGAAAGAGTTGCTTTGACTTGGTCGTCGTTCGGATAGATATCGAGAAGACCATACGCAAAGTCAAAGAAGCCGAACTGTGAAACGCAAGAGGCTGCCGCGAACACGAGCGCACTGCCCCGATCTTCGCGAGCGATAGTTAAGAGCAATTGGCCGTGGTTCTGAAGATCAAGCACTGGAGTTTGCGGTATGTTACGGAAGCCAGACCATACAGGCGGGGGCTTGAAACGGCCAAAGATTCGATATGCCTTCTCCGGGGCGTTTGTCCGAAGAAATTCCCAAAAGCGCCTTTGTCCGTGACTCGGAATTGGAATCCAGATGTCACGGTGGGCACTTCGACACTGCTCGATAACGACGACCTGTCGATCCAATAGTGACAACGCAGCTTCGATGTCCGTCTTGGCCATGCCGAGGGCGATACAGTCGCGTTCGAATGCACAGTCTTGTCTGTCAGTCGGTGGATCTAGTAGAACTCGTTCTGCCAAGGCGAAAAGCTCGCGAGGAAGCGGCTTCTCCGAAAAAACGTAAAGCGACAAGTTCTGTAGCACCCAATTGGTCATTCCCCCAGCACTGGCGATGAACTCGAAAACCTTCGATGCTCTTAGGGGTTCTTGGCCGTTGAGCCATCCACCCGTTGAGAAGGTATGGGCAATCTCAAGCGGCGTAACGGTTCGACTGACTAGCAGCTTCTCAAGTCGGTGCCAGTTTGCGTCTGTCGGGCCAATCAACTTGATCGCTGTAAGTGCGAGCAGTTTCGAACCAGTGGGAGTGTCGATTAACCGATCGAGAACGCTGTCCGCAACTGCCGGCTCGGACTTGTGTCGTCCCCACAGGTATAGACCAAAGATCCATGCCCACCGCGCATTACTGCTGCGCTTCTCTAGCGCTTCTAGGAGGGCCGCTCCACGATCAACGCGTCCGAGAGATGCTGCAAACTCCGCAACGTTATAGGCGTTTTCGTCGCCGACAAGATGCCACGCTTCATCGCTCATTACTGCAGGATTTGCTGCCACTTCTTCTGCCATCGCTTGCGCCCGACGTTCATATTCGTAGATTCGAACACCGTTAACCTCTTGATGGTTGAATTCAAATTGCCTCCCCACCGCCAACTTCAATCGGCACAAGAACGATCCCTGCTCGTAATGCGCGATTAGCGCGTCAATGCGTGTCAAAGCCTCAGACCAATCTTTGTGCCATCGTTCTTGGTCAGAATGCGACATGGAGGTCTTGTAGCGTTCCTTCGTCCACTGCAATACATGGCGAACATCTGATACATCATCTGCTAGACGTCCTTCGCGATGCCATTGAACGGCCTTCTCAAGAATTGGGAGAAATCGAACAGCCGGAAGGTCTTCGCTAATCTGCTCCACCGCCGCAAAGAACTTATCTTTCGCAGCGTCCGACACCACTTTGTCTGCGAGGGCACAGAGTTCGAACCGCAACTGCAACATTGCTTCCAGATAGGTCCATTCGTCATTCAACGTGTGCCACGTTGGGCCTCCGCCGAGGCGTCGCGCATTGACCGCACCTCCCGAAAGTGAGTGTGGGTAATTTGTGGCCGTGACGACACAACGAACCCCCAAGTTACGGTGTACAGTGTTGTTAGATGTCGCGAGTTTCCGAGCACGGTGAACCCTTCGCTCAAAGCTCAGGGGTAACGGATACCAATGCACGAATCGCTCGCAGTAACGTTCCACTGGGTTCTCACAATCGTTGTTTGGCAAATCTCGTAGAGCCAACAGCTCCAACAACTCCATTGCTTCTTCGGCTGCTTCAGGTTCCTCTACGAGTTCATGGACGATTCTCAACAAGTCTCCCTGTTGGCCAGCAAACTTCGCTCCCTGTAGGATCAGAAGAAGTTCATCGAAAGCCCGCTGAAGAAACAACAGAGTGCGGCGTGGGACCGCGCGCGCCAAGTAGTCGAGAAGAGATAGGTGTTCCACAGCACGCATCGAGTTGCCGAACACTCCCTCTGGTCCGAAAATGTGATCCCACAGCTTCGCATCGTCGGGTTCTGCGGTGATCAATCGTTCGAGAAAGCGTTTTTGTCCTGCTTCCTTCAGTCGCTGAAAAAGTTGTGTTGATATGGAAGGCTGTGCGTTGAGAACATCACGCAACAGGTGGGCGGCGAACAGAGGTGGCACCACGGAAACATATTTGCCTCGCCGACGAGCATATCCAAGGCGTTCGAGGGACTCCAAAACCTGTCGAACTGTGACTTCGTGGATTTGCGGCGCAATGAGTTCGCACAATAGGCATATCTCACCGGACGCTTCATCAGTATTTACGGCTTGTAGTGGACTCAGAAGACGAAGCATTGTGAAAGCGTTTTCGTCCAGTTTGGAAACGATCCTTCGGCGAAACTTCTCCGCAAGTTGGCTTCGCAAGCCTTCGGCTTCGGATCGAAGTTCTGCGCCAGCCTCCGCTGCCGCGAGCAGGATGTCCGGCACGCCTCCCGCCTGCAAGAGAACCCATTCACGCGCACGGTGGTCGAGCTTGGCGTCCGCAGAATCGAGCAAGTTTCGTGCAGCGTCTCTGTTCAAGGGGCGGAGAACAAGCTGTTCGACCC
>JBAZIR010000249.1:0-9199 GCA_041651735.1 Verrucomicrobiia bacterium
ATATGAGCGTCGCGGCGCTTTACGACGATCGAAAGGTCACGCCCGAAGCGCTCGATCGCGCGGCGGCGGCGTTTGACGCGTGCGGGCGCACCGGTGATGCGACGCAGGCGCGGCGTGAGCTGGATCAACGATTCCCAACCTATCGTATGTTTTCGCGCGGCAAGCCCGCCGGAAGCGCGGTGCCGCCGGCCACCGAATCCGCCGCGCCGAAGGAACCATGAACAAGTTGCGTCGCGAACGACTAGAGTATGAAGGCGCCGCAGTGGCCGTCTCGGTGATTTTCCACATCCTGCTGTTTGTGTTTCTGATCCACTACAGTGGTGGCGCGGCGCCGGTTGCGACAAAGGAACGGCCGGTGCGTTTCAAGGTCTCCAAGGTCGAAATGCCGATGGTGGCGTTGCCGCTCGCGCCAGAGCCGGCGCCGGAAGAGAAGGCGGTGGCCGCAGGCCAGATACGCAAGGTCGGTCCACCCGCTGTCGAGAAGTTTGCGGCGCCCGCCGATGTCACACGGCCTGGCGTGGCTGACGCGAAGCCCGGCCCGCTGCCGGCGCCGGCGATCCCGCAGCAGTTGCAGATCGGGGCGTTGCCGACGCGGCAACCGACTTCGTTGGAGCCTGCGCAGATCAACCGCGATCTCATTGCCATGCCGATCGAGCGGCCTAATCGCCCGATCATTCAGGCGCCGCGCACGATGGCGCCTGGCATTGAACTGCCTGCGGCGACGGCGTTGACGGAACAGATGCTCTCTTCGGGACGCGTCGGCGTCGGAAGCACCGGCACCCACACCGGACCCGTGACGCAACCGCTGACGCAGATTTTTGGGCCGGGCACAAAAACCGTGGAACAGTTGATGAAGGAGGCGGTGAAGCCGCCGCCGGCCAAAGTAACATCGGCATTGCCTGCTGCGCCGCTGGAGCCTTATGTCAACATGGACGTGTTCACCTGGCACGACCCGGCGGATGCCGCGACCGGCTATTATCAGGTGCGCATCGCAGCGCGGCCCGGCAGCGCGTTGCGGCGGATTCCGAAGGACGTCATTTTCATCGTGGACGTCTCCGGCAGCATCGGGCGGCAACGGGTGGCTCAGTATAGAACGGCTTTGCGCCTGGCATTGGAGCAACTCAATCCCGAAGACCGGTTCAACATCATCCAATTCCGTTACGACATAGACTTCGTCAGTCCGACGCTCATGCCGGCAAAAATGGCGTCGTCCGAGCAGGTACAACAATACATCGCCCGGTTCCATCCGATGGGCACGACCGATCTGTTCGCGTCCATGCTGCCGTTGGCGCAGCTCAACCGCGAGCGCGGCCGGCTCCTGATGGGCGTCCTGCTTAGCGACGGCTTGCCGACCGTGGGTGAGCTTGACGCGCTGCGGATTCTCCATCGTTTCGCGCAGATCAACGCCGGCCGCAGTTCTGTCTTCACCTTCGCCGGCGGCCAGAACGTGGACTTGTTCCTGCTCGGATTCCTGGCATATCGGAACCAGGGCTGGCTCAACTACGTTTCTGCGGCGGAGTATATCGCGGACACGTTTAACCGCGCCCAGCTCGCGCGCGCCAACCCGCTGTTGCTGGACTGCCAGTTCCGTTTCAGCGGCGTCAGCGATGACGAAATCTTTCCGCGCACGTTGCCACATTTCTTCCGCGACACGCCGCTCACGCTCTACGGCCGCTATCGGCGTGGCCAGGACAAGCGCATGGCTGTCCAGATTCGAGGCGAGAACGTCGAAGGCCGGCCGATGGAGATGACGGTGGTGCGCGATATGCCCGTGACCGACAACGGCACATCCAACATCGCGATGGATTGGGCGCGGCAAAAGATCAGTCACCTCATCGCCCGATGGATAGACACCGGTGAAAAGACATATCACCAGCAGGCCGCGGCGCTTGGCGCGCGGTTTCAGGTGGCCATTCCTCAGATGCGGAAGTAGAAAGCGGCGGGCGCTGTTGTTGGCTGGCGGTGCGGCTCTCTCTCAGTCACCTGCCGGAAGAGAATTATGAAGACAAAACAAGTCCGTTCACCATTCCTCCTCGTTGTGGCTCTTGCGCTGTCCGTTGGATGCGCGTTGGGCGCGGCTTCTGGCGCGGAAGCGCCGGTGGGTGTCGCGAAGAAACTGGTGGGCACGTGGAAGCTGGTGTCCATCGACGAGCGCGATGCAAGCGGCAGGCAGGTGGTTCCGCTGGACTTCGGCGCGGAGGCGGTCGGGATACTGACGTATGACGCGACGGGGCACATGGCGGCACAGGCAGGACGCCGTGGGCGGCCTCACCTGGATACCTTGGATGTTCACCGCGTGCCAGCAGAGCAGGCGAAAGCGGCGTTCACGGGCTATGCGGCTTATTTTGGAACCTACGAGGTGAACGAGCGCGAGGGCGTCGTGATCCATCACGTGGAGGGCAGCATTGTGCCGAACATGGAAGGCGGTGACCAGCGGCGGAAGTTCACGCTTCAGGGCGACAAGCTGATCCTTGAGCCGCCGGCGTTTCAGGCCAACGGCGAGAAGCGCTCACGCCGGCTGACTTGGCAGCGGGTTCAATAAACGAGGGACAGAGGCCGGTAAAAACCATGCATACAAGACTCGTAAAGCGGACATTGGCGATCATCGGTGCGGTGAGTGTTTGCGCAGCGGTGCACGCGCAGGAAAAGGCGGGTGCGTCTTCGTCCATCACGGTGGCGAGCTACTACTTCGCGAACTATCACCCGGGCGATCCGCGAAACGCGAAGCTGAAAGGGGAGGGATGGTGCGAATGGGAACTGGTGAAGGCCGCCAAGCCGCGGTTTCCCGGCCACCACCAGCCGAACGTGCCCTTGTGGGGTTATTCGGACGAATCAGACCCGAAGGTCATGGCGACGAAGATCGCCGCTGCCGCAGACCATGGCGTTGGAGCGTTCATTTTTGATTGGTATTATTACGACGACGGTCCGTTCCTCAACCGCTGTCTGGACCGCGGCTATCTCAAGGCTCCAAACAACCATCGCGTCAAGTTTGGCCTCATGTGGGCCAACCACGACTGGGTGGACATCCAGCCGGCGCGACGCGAGGGCAAACACAAGCTGCTCTATCCCGGCAAAGTGACGCCGGCGAGCTTCGACAGGATTTGCGACCACGTCATCAAAGATTACTTCCTGCAACCGAGCTACTGGCGGATTGATGGCCGGCCATATTTCTCGTTCTACGACCTGACGAAGTTGCTGTCGAACTTTGGCTCCGTCGAGGCCACGCGCGCGGCGCTGGACAAGTTTCGAGCCAAGGCCCGCGCCGCCGGGCTGCCAGGCCTGCACCTGAACGCCGTGGTCTGGGGGCGGACCATTCTCCCCGGCGAGCAGAAGGTGGCGGAGCCGCAGAAGCTGGTTCGCGACCTCGGCTTCGATTCGGTTACCTCCTACGTTTGGATTCATCACGTCGCGTTGCCCAAGCAGCAGACGGATTACGACGAGGTGCGCGACCGTTACTTTGACTACTGGACGAAAGCGGAGACGATGTTCGACATGCCATATTTCCCGAACGTGACGATGGGATGGGACTCAAGTCCTCGCGCGTGCCAGGAGGAGGAGTTCGGCAACATCGGCTATCCGTTCATGAACACCATCGGTGGCAACACGCCCGCCCGCTTCCGCAAGGCGCTGGAGATGACCCGGCAGCGGTTGCTGGCCCGCAAGAACGGTCCGCGTATCCTCAACATCAACTGCTGGAACGAGTGGACTGAAGGCAGCTACCTGGAGCCGGACACGGTCAACGGCCTGAAATATCTCGAAGCGATCCGCGACGTGTTCGGAGCCTGCCCGTAGCGCGGTCATCCGTGCCGGCACAGCGCCGGGACCTTGCTTGGGAAAACTGGGAAACTCGTACGGACCTTGCCGGTCAGGAGGTCCATGGCCGGACTGCATGGCCTTGACGACGGCGCGCCATCCCCGCAAACTGCCTCGCAAGCAAGGAGACCAACCTTAACGAGCGAATCGCTATGAGCACTCTGGACCCACAGACAATCATCAACATGATCTGGGAACTGCGCCGGGAATTGGACGTGTTGGAGGACGACACAAAGAGCGGCGTTGTGCCCGGCGCGCAATTGGAGCAGAACCTCGCGTCGCGCATGCTTGTCCCGCTCGATGCGCGCCTCAGCAAGCTCACGCTGATCTGCCGCGCCATGTGGTCGCTGGTCCAGGAGAAGACGGGAGCGACCGAGGCGGATTTGCTAAGGCGCATCACCGAGATTGATGGCATGGATGGGCGGATAGACGGCAGGGTGGTGAAGCCGGCACGCAAGTGTCCCAAATGCAAGAGCGTGGTATGCCGTCAGTTCAACCGCTGCTTGTTCTGCGGTTATGAGCCTCCCAACGGAGACCCTTTCGACGGAGCCTGACGAGAGCCGAAAGCGCCGTTCAAAGCCTCGTCGCTTTGACGCTTCCGCGTTCTTACACTCGTTTGGCGTCGCCCCAGAGCCGCTCCAACGCGTAGTGGTGGCGCACATCGGCGCGGAAGATGTGGACGATCACGTCACCGTAATCCACCACGACCCAGTGGCTGGAATAAACGCCCTCGCGGCCGCGGGGCATGTGGCCGAGTTCCTTGAGGCGCATCTCGACGTTGCTTGCGATGGCTTTCAGGTGTGGCTCGGAGGTGCCGTTGCAGATCAGAAAGTAGTCACAGAACGATGAGATCTCCCGCATGTCGAGCAGCAGGACTTCCTCGGCCTTTTTCTCCAGCACGGCCTCGCGGCAGAGACTGGCCTTTTCAGTGGATTCCAACAGTGTCTTGTCCATCAGCGGTAAAGTCCGGTTTTCTGAATATAACGTAGCACAGCTTCGGGCATGAGATAGCGGGCCGACGCGCCGCGCGCCAGCCGGTTGCGAATGTCGGACGACGAGATGTCGGCGGGATGGCCGGTCAGCTTGTGAACGCGCAGTCCGCGCAGCCGTGCGGGCGGCGGGCGTTCGCCGGGACGCGCCATGCAGATGAACTCACAGAGCCGCGCCAACGCCGGGGCTTCGCGCCATTTGTGCAGATCGCGCAGGCTGTCGGTGCCGATGAGAAAATAGAATTTCGCGTGCGGCATGGCATGGTTCAGTTGGCGTAGCGTTTCCACCGAATACGATGGTCCGCCGCGCCGCAACTCGATGTCCGAGCAGCCGAACCGCGCGTTGCCGTGGATGGCGAGTTTGACCATCCGCAACCGGTGCCGGGCGTCGGCCAGCACATGGGGGCGCTTGTGGGGCGGTGTGGCGCAGGGGATGAAGATGACGCGGTCCAGTTCCAAGGCCTCGGCTGCGGCTTCGGCAATGAGCAAATGCCCCAAGTGGATGGGGTTGAACGTGCCGCCGAAAATGCCGAGCTTCATTGGATGGTTGTCAGTCGCTGGTAACCCGTATCCAGTGTCCAGTGGTTGCTGGCCACTGGATACCGGAAAATGGTGGAGGGAGAAGGATTTGAACCTTCGAAGGCATAGCCACCTGATTTACAGTCAGGCCCATTTGGCCGCTTTGGTATCCCTCCACGTCAAAAAACGTGGCGCGCAAACTATCAGAGTGCATTCTTTCAGTCAAGATGCGTGCAGCGGATTTTGGGGGAAAATTTGGAGCCGGGAATGAAGAGCCAGGAGTTCCTGAGGTTCTTCACAATCGGCCTCACGCTTACGGGGCAGCCTGGAAACTGACGCGCCTGAGCCAGCCAGCGTCGAGGCCGGCGGCGCGGGTGTAAACGCCCGTGGGATCGTTGTCACCGGTTTTCGCGCCGCTCCAAACCAGGACGGTCTCGTAGGTCACGAACATTGTCGCTTCGACGATGAGTTTCCATTGCGATGCCGCCGCATCGTAGAACAACCTCGGTGCCGCGCCGCTCAGCATTTGGGCGGGGTTGTCGTTGGCGAGGTGGCTCCAGCCGCTGCCGAAGTTGAGCCAGTAGCCGTTCTTGATGCCGGGAGCGGAGCAGGGGCTTGAGATACGCGCTCCAGAAGAGCGTGCCGCCGGTGGGGTAGCGCGCGGCGTCGCGGTGGAATGTGCCGTCCCACGGGACGCCACGGCAAGGCGGCGGGGGACCGCTTTGCGGCAAAGGGAACACCCGCCATGACCGTGGGACTCCCCGCCGCGGTCGCAGGAGGCCCCGCGATGACGGCGGGACATCCCCTCATCGTGGCGGGACTACCCGGCATGGCGGCGGGAGCGCCCGCCGGAAGCAAAAACCGGTGGCGGATGAACTTGGTAGCCGCCGACGCAAGTAGGCGGTTGGCTTTGCCGGCGCAGGGCGTCCGCCTCGCCCCCCTTGGCGGCTACGGGAGCGGCGGCAGGGAAAATGGCAGCGGGGAATCTCCATCTCCCGACTCCGTCGCAAGAAACGCGGTGAATCTTTTCATCAGCCTGTTCCCGGCGCGGATGGAAGCAAAACCGGGGCGGGGCGGGAAGAGCAAAGAATTGCCAAAACGGCAATCGGCTGATCCCCCGCCTGAGTGCCAACAAGAAATGGAAACCGCGGCGTCAGCAGTTCCGACGCCTCTTCATCTCTTCACTCGCAAAGCGTCACTTCCGGCGTCGCACAATTCCGCCGCGTCTGAGCCGCCTGCAAAAGTCCGCGACTGTAGCGGGGTCTCCGACCGCCGCAATCCCGGTAGGGCGCGACCGCTGGGCGCGCCGCATTATCATTCCGGCCAGCCTAGCGGTCCGGCCCTACCTTTCCGCACTCAGAGAACGCTACAGATTCTTTGCAAGAACCTCGCTTACCCTCAACAACAACCAGCTCACGACGCTGCCGCCGGAGATCGGCCAGATCCAGGCGCTAGAGAGACTTTTCCTCCACGGCAATCCGGCGCTGGGCATTCCTGATTCCATCTTGGGGCCGACTTGGGAAGAGGTCAGGGATAAGAGCGCCAAGCCAGCGCCGCCGCAGACGATACTGAAGACTTACTTTGCGCTGCAACGAGGGAAGCAGCCATTGCACGAAGTGAAGCTGATCTTGATCGGGCGCGGCGAGGCGGGCAAGACGAGCGTGGTCCGGGCGTTGATGGGGAAGCGATTCAGGAAGGAAAAGGAGACACCGGGGATTGCCATCGGGACGTGGGTGCTCGATTGCAACGGGACGAAGATCAAAGTGCATGTGTGGGACTTCGCCGGGCAGGAGATCGCGCACGAGGCGCACCGGTTCTTCCTGACGGAGCGGTGCATTTATCTGGTGGTGACGGAGGGGCGCTTTGGCGGTCAGGACGAGGACGCGGACCACTGGCTGGCGCATGTGGAGCAATACGGGACGCACGAGGAGCCGGGTAAGCCGCCGCAGACCAGCCCGGCGCTGGTGGTGGGGAACAAGGCGGAGTTGTGCGCCGCGCCGCTGGAGAAGCGGCGGCTGCTACGGGAGCATCCCTGCGTGCGGGAATTTCTGGAAACCGACTGCAAGACCGGCCGGGGCATCGAGGAGTTGAGGAAGAAACTTTGCGAGATCATCGTCAGCAAGGAGATGGAGAGCGTGCGGCAGCCGTTCCCGACCGAATGGCAGCGGATGAAGGAGCGGATGGAGGACTGGAAGAAGCTCAAACGGCACTTCTTCACTTACGGCGAGTTTGCGAAGGAATGCGGCAGAGAAAAGGTGACGCACGGCGATGATCTGGCCCTGACGCACGTGCTGAATCAACTGGGCATCGCGCTGTATTACGGGCACAACCCGCGACTGCGCGACACGCGGGTGCTGGACCCGCAATGGTTGGTGAACGGGATGTATGCGCTCATCCGCGGCGTGGAGAAACACGGGGACAGGAAACGCCCCGGTGAGCTTGGGAGAGAAGAGGTGGAACTGAGGCTCAGGCAGGGGCTGAAGCTGATGAAAGGGAAGCTGACGCTGAAGGATTATCCGCCGGAAGCGCAACAGTTCCTGTTGGAGTTGATGGAAGATCGCGAACTTTGTTTTGTGGCGCAGGAGACACAGTCTGGCGTGCCGGTGTATCTGCTGCCGGGGCTGCTGCCCAAGGACGAGCCGGAGGATATAGACCTCGATTCATACTTGGAGCTGGGGCCGGAGCGGGTGCGGCTGCGGTTTGTTTATAAGTTGCTGCCCGACGGCTTGGTGCCGAGGTTCATCGTGCGGACGCAATCGCTGAGCAGTGGGCAGCCGCGATGGCGGCGGGGTGTGATTCTGCAATGGCAGGGCGCGGAGGCTGAGGCAGAGCCGGCGACGGCGGCCATTGCTGGCGGACATGAAGCAGAAGCGCGTGGAGGTGGCGGTGAAGGGCGGCACGGCGCAATCGCGGCAGGAACTGGCGGGGATGGTGCGGACGCACCTGAAGAACATTCACGCGGAGTTGCCGCAGGCGCTGGCTCCCGTGGAGGAGTTGGAGTTGTCGCCCGCCGGGGAACAATGGCATGGCGTGGAGACGCTGGAAAAAGCAGCGCAACAAGGCAAGCGGGTGCAAGTGCTTGTGGACCAGACGCTGGAAGAGTTGCCGCCGGAGAAGGAACTGCAGCAGGTGGAACCGGAGACGGCCTGGCAGCCCAATGCGAAGAAGAAGGCATTGCTGGTCTTCATCAGCTATTCGCACAAGGATCACCGGTATCTGGAACCGCTGACAACGACGTATCTGGCAGTGCTTGAGAACGAGAAGCTGATACGACATTGGACGGATGGGGAGATCAGGGCAGGGGAAGATTGGAATAAGTGCATCCGTGAGGAGATGAACAGCGCGGACATCGTGCTGCTGTTGCTGAGTGAGCATTTCTTTGCGTCGCGTTACATCCGAGGTGTGGAGATGAAATTGGCACGGAAGAGGCACGCAAAGGGCGAGGCGAAAATCATCCCGGTGCTGCTTGGCGGCAAGACGTGGGAACGACATGCATGGCTGAAGAAGCTAGAGATGGTGCCGAAAACGAAAGAGGGACAGAATCTGGTGCCGCTCTTGGACTTTCCGCCACGTCAAGCCGCCGGCTGGGAGGTTGTGCAGGCGCAACTGCGGAAAGTGATCGAGACGATGCGAAAGAAACGACCGAAGACCCTGTAGCTGGGCAGAGGAAGCAGTATCCGTAGTCCACGACGCACTGGCCTGTGGGAGGTGCGTGTCACGGACGGCTGAAGGCGTATGCCGCCCGTATTTCGATTCGCGAAACTTTGCGCAGCGTGCTAAGAAGTCGCTATCGGTTTTTCCAACATGCAATCGAAGATCAAGTCTTTGGCGAGTCTGGCCGGCATCCGCCGCCGTCTGCGGCGGGCGGGGCGGCGCGT
>JBAZIR010000250.1:0-9190 GCA_041651735.1 Verrucomicrobiia bacterium
CCCGCGCAACTCTCACGAGTTGCGCGGGCTTTTGCTGATCAACACTCTTCCCGGCGACTACCTCTCAATCAACGTGTCCACCTCCGGCAGCTTGCCGACCAACGGCAGCGCGTAGGTCTTGAAGCTGTCGGCAATGTTGTTGTTGTTGACGATGAATGACAGGTCGAGGTGGCGCGTCTTGGCGGCCACGTCGGCCAGCTCAATGCGCTTGTAGGCCACCTTGTAGGGCGCATCGCTCACGCGTTGGATGGCCACGGAGCCGTCAATGTCGCCCGACACCGCCAGCCGGCCTGCCTCGTGGGCGGATTCGCGCGCTTCGCGGGCATCCGTTTCGGAGACGCAGCTGGCAAACGACCGCTGGAGGTAGCCGAAGGTGTCGGCGCGCACACGCTTGATCTTGAGCTGCTTCTTGATGAGGTCAGCGAGGAAATCGCCCAGCGCTCCGGAACCGGAAAGCTGGACGTTGCCGTGGCTGTCGCGTTCGACTGTCGCGCCGGACATCTCGGCCAGTTTCGCAGCGATCGACCGGTGATGCTCGTCGTGGACGCCTTCACTGACCGCGATGAGGCAGCGCCCCCACTTCTTATACGCCGCATCCACGTCGGCGAGAAACTTGTCAACGTGGAACACGACCTCGGGCACATAAACGAGGTGCGGCCCGTCGGCTTCGCTGCGCCTGCCCAGCATGGAGGCGGCGGTGAGGAAGCCCGCGTGGCGGCCCATGATGACGTTGATCTTCACCCCGGGCAACGCGAGGTTGTCGAGGTTGTCGCCGATGAACGCGCACGCCACGAACCGCGCCGCCGAGCCGAAGCCGGGCGTGTGGTCGTTGTGCTGGAGATCGTTGTCGATGGTTTTTGGCACGTGGAACGCCCGCAACTCGTAGTGGTGCTCGCGGGCCATCTCGTTGACGATGCGGCAGGCGTCGGAGCTGTCGTTGCCGCCGATGTAAAAGAAGTAGCGGACGTTCTGCTTCTCGAACGACGTGAAGATGCGCTTGCAGTATTCCGCGTCGGGCTTGTCGCGACTGGAGCCGAGCGCCGACGACGGCGTGTTGGCGATGCGCTCCAGCTTCGCCTGCGAGAGGTCTTGCAACTCGACGTAGTGGTCCTTGACGATGCCGGAGACGCCGTGAACGCAACCGAGGATCTTCTCGATACCCGGCTTGCCGCGCAGCGCTTCAATGACACCGACGAGCGACTGGTTGATGACGGCGGTCGGACCACCCGACTGCCCGATGACAACGTTACCGTGCAATATATGTGACATGGCTTTTCGTTCCTGACTGTTCTCTGGGCGCCGGTCACGTTCCAACGGACAAAATGACCGGCAAATCAAGCGCGGGATTAAGCCGCGAAAACCGGCGCAACGCAATGGAGAAATTGCGCGTCGGAACAGGGGCGTGCCACCCGAAGCGACCCACGGCACCATCCCGGTGGAAACAATCCCTGTAGCGCGCGGAAAAATGGTTGCCACGCGCGGGATGGGCGGGGATGATTTGGGATGGAATCCTTTTGCCGATGAGCCAGCAGCGCGCAGCGCACAATAACACGGTCAGGCACACCGCCCATGGCGGTGGGGTGGCTCGTTTCGTGGGCGTCTTTGGCCGCAGCCCCCACGCGCTTTGCAGTCTGGTTCGGGAGGGTTATCGCCACAGCATCGGTGCCGCGCTCGACCGCCATTTCCGCAACGGTCGCAGCGGGATGCCGGCTTGTCTTGAGCTGAATCTCTCCCGGCGATGCAACCTGCGCTGCGTGATGTGCCGCCAGCAACGGCAGCCCGACAAGGAGCGAGTCGAGTTGAGTTGGTATGATCCTTCGCGCGAACTGCCACTCGCCACATGGGTGAATTTGCTGGATCAGGTCCGGTCATTCCGGCCGCGGCTTTTTGTGACCGGTGGCGAACCGTTGCTTTATCGCCAGGTCACGGAACTTCTCCAGGAGGCCAAACGACGGAATTTTTTCGTCCAGTTGCAGACCAATGGGACGATGCTTGACCGCATGGCCGACACGGTGGTTGCGCTCGGCGTTGAAGTGGTCAATGTTTCTCTCGACGGCCCGCCCGGGATTCACGACACGATCCGCAACCATCCTGGCGCATACGAGCGCACGCTGCAAGGCATCAAGGCCCTGGTGGACGCCCGCCGGCGTTTGCGTCGCGCCAATCCACTCCTCATTATCAATTGCGTGGTCTCGAAGGCCAACCTCCCGTATCTCGACCAGATGGTTCCCTTGGCAGCAGGATTGCACGCCGACATATTCCAGTTCCAGAATCCGATGTGGGACTCGCCAGAAAACGTAGCCCGCCACAATGCGCTGTTCTCCCCCGCATGGGTGGCGGAACGCGGCCTGAAGGTGGAGTTGCCGTCCATAGGCGAGGCGGAGTATTACCAGCACGAGTTTGCGCCGGATGATGTCGCCATTCTTTCCGCCACTCTGCACAAAGCCCGGGAGCAAGCCCGAGGCCGGTTGAAGCTCGTCGTCTGGCCTCTGTCCATTTCAGATCGGCTCCTCCCGTACTACCAGGATCTCAATCACCCATTTCCACAAGGATGCAGCGCGCTCTGGAACGCCGGCATTGTGCTGCCGGATGGCACAGTCTCCCCATGTTTCCACATCGTTGCGGGCAACATTGCGCGAGACCGGTTCGCTGATATCTGGAACGGGCAGGTGATGCAGAACCTCCGCAAACTGGTCGCGCAAGGGTTGCTGCCGGGTTGCGCCCGCTGTTGTCATAGGAGTTTCTCCTGACGCCGAAGACCGGAAGCTTTGGAGTCATGGCCAGGAATGTGAACATGAACCGATCCAAACTGCGCATAGGGTTGTCTGCTCTCAGTGCGATACTGCTGCCGCTGGCGGTTGGCGCCAGCGACTTGGAGCAGGACTGGAACCATCCGCCCCGGGACGCCCGCCTGCGCGCTTACTGGTGGTGGCTCAATGGCTGCGTGGACAAGGCCGCCATCACGCGCGACCTCGAAGCGATGAAGGCCAAGGGGTTCGGTGGCGCGCTCATCTGCGATGCCGACGGTTCCAGCCAGGACGGCAACGACCGCGCGCCGCACGGGCCGACATTTTTCTCACCGGAATGGCGCGAACTCTACAAGCACACGCTCCACGAAGCTGCGCGACTTGGCTTGGAGATGAGTCTCAACATCCAGAGTGGGTGGAACCTCGGCGGCCCGATGGTGACAGCCGACGATGCGGCCAAGAAACTCGTCTGGTCGGAGACGCGCGTGACCGGCCCAGCGAAGATCGAGCAGAAGCTCCCCGAGCCGGCCAGTCGCGACGGCTACTATCGCGACGCGTTTGTTGTCGCGTATCGCTTGAAACCCGCGGACGCGAAACAGAGCGTGTTCGCTGACCTCAAATCGGGCTTCGAGCAGCCGGCCCAGCCGCTGAAGCATCTCGCGGATGGAGACCCGAAGACGTTCTGGGTGTCCGCTTCGGGCAAGCAGCGCATCGGTCCGTCGCGCGAGCGGCCCGTCTGGGTGCAGTTCGAGTTCCTCGCGCTGACCGGCGTGGATCGGCTCACGATTCAGCCGCGCCCGGGTTACGGGCCGCGCGAGTGCGAGTTGCAGGTCTCCGATGACGGCAAAACCTTCCGCGCCGTCAAGGCGTTCCTGGCAGACGAAAAGAAGGAAACCGTTGTGACCTTCGATACCGTGACAGGCCGCGCGTTCCGGCTGGCCATCCACAGCGCGTTCGACCGTGGTTCTCCAAAGGCGCCGCGCAACGTGCAGATTGCCGAACTGCGCCTCTCCGGCAAGGACGGCTCATGGCCCGATGGTGGAAGCGGCAAACGGCGGACGCTGCAACATTGGGAACAGAAGGCGGGCCACAAACCGCTCCACTTCTCCGCGCCGGACACGACGTTGCTTTTCGAGGAATTGCCCGCCGAGGCGGACGAGGAAGAGACGCGCTCTTCTGGCGTGCTCGATTTGACCGCGAAGCTGGGCAAGGACGGCACGCTGCGTTGGGACGCGCCAGCGGGTGTGTGGCAGGTGTTCCGGTTCGGGTGCACCATCGGCAACCATTCTTACGTCTCGACGTCGAGCGAAGGCTGGACAGGATTCGCGATCGATGTGCTCGATGCCGGGGCGTTCCGCCGCTACTGGGACGCGGTGGTCGAGCCGCTCATCGCCGACGCAGGCCCGCTCGCGGGCAAAACGTTGAAGTATCTGCACACGGACAGTTGGGAGGTTGAGCCGCTGAATTGGACACCAGCGATGCGCGCGGAGTTCCGGAAGCGCCGCGGTTACGACATGACGCCGTGGGCGCCTGTGCTCGCCGGCCGCATCGTCGAGAGCCGCGCCGCAAGCAACCGTTTCCTCCACGACTTCCGCAAGACGCTCGGCGACCTCGCGATTGACAACCACTATCGTCCGTTCCGCGACGCTGCGCACAAGCATGGCCTGCTCATCCACCCGGAGTCCGGCGGCCCGCATGCGGTGCCGATTGACGCGCAGCGATGCCTCGGGTTTGACGACGCGCCGATGAGCGAGTTCTGGGCATGGTCGTGGCGGCACCGCATCGGCGATTCGAACCGTTTCTTCGTCAAGCAACCCGCCTCCGCCGCGCACACCTACGGTCGGCGGCTCGTGCTTGCGGAAGGTTTCACCACCATCGGCCCGCACTGGCAGGAGACGCTTTGGGACAATCTCAAACCGTCGTTCGACAAAGCCTGCTGCGAGGGTCTGAACCTGCTCGTGTGGCACGCGTTCGTCTGTTCGCCCGAAGCGCAGGGCATGCCGGGCCTCCAGTATTTCGCCGGCACGCATCTGAACCCGAACGTGACGTGGTGGACGAAGTCCGCGCCGTTCTTCAGCTATCTCAACCGCTGTCAGGCGATGCTCCAGCGCGGCCTCTTCGTCGCCGACGCCTGCTATTACTATGGCGACCACGTGCCGAACTTTGCCCAGCACAAGCGCACCGACCCCGCGCGCGTGCTGCCCGGCTACGACTACGACGTCATCACCGAGGAGGTGTTGCTGACGCGCGCGAGCGTGAAGGATGGCCGCGTCGTATTGCCCGACGGCATGAGCTATCGCGTGCTCGTCTTGCGCGACCAGAAAGCCATCTCGCTGCCCGTGCTTCAGAAAGTGAAAGAGCTTATCGAGGCGGGTGCAACGGTCGTCGGCCCCAAGCCGACGGAGGTCGAGAGTTTGCGCGACAGCGACGCGGAAGTGAAGCAGATCGCCTCATCGCTTCGAATCATCACCGACAAGCCCGCCCGCGAAGTCCTGATCGCGGCAGGCGTGAAACCGGACTTCGAGTTCAGCGGCGGCGACGCACAGACCGACCTCGACTACATCCATCGTCGCGACACTGACGCCGACATCTACTTCGTTGCCAACCGCACCAACCGCGCCGAGCGGGTCACTTGCACGTTCCGCGTGACCGGCAAGGCGCCCGAGTTGTGGGACGCTGTGAGCGGCAACCGCCGTTTCGCCGCCGCTTACTCCGAAGCCGATGGCCGCACGAGTTTGCCGCTGGAGTTCGCACCGTGCGGCTCGTGGTTCGTGGTCTTTCGCGAACCGGCGGCCAGCCGTCCCACGACCGCAAAAAGCAACGCGATGGAGTTGCGCCGGCTTCAGGAACTGGCTGGACCGTGGACGGTCAGTTTTCCGGCTGGCATGAGCACACCTGAACGGGACTCGCGCGAGATGCTCCGCTCCGACTCGCGATCGATCGTCTTCGAGAAGCTCACCTCTTGGACTGAGCATCTCAACTCCGGCATCAAGTTTTATTCCGGCACGGCGAGCTACCAGAAACGGTTCGACGCTCCACGCCCCGCGTCCGGCGGCCAACGCCTCTTCCTTGACCTCGGCGACCTGCGCGAACTGGCTGAAGTCCGGCTCAACGGCCGTTCGCTTGGCATCGTTTGGGCGCCGCCATTTCGCGTGGAGATCACCGGTGCGCTGAAACCGACCGGCAACGTGTTGCATGTTGACGTCTGCAACTTCTGGCCCAACCGCATCATCGGCGACGAATCGCTGCCTCCGGAGAAACGATTTACAAAGACCAATATCCGCAAACTGACCAAGGACACACCGCTGATGCCGTCGGGCCTGTTCGGGCCGGTGACGCTGTGCACGCCGGGAACGTCTGATTGATTTTGCCAAGAACTTTTCCGGCTGGCATAGTGTCCGCGCTGTTTTCGCGCGAGGACGCTGTGGAACTCTGCAAGTCAAAGGAGGTCGTGTGAGTCATCGAGGTACGGTTCTGGTTCTGTCGTTGTTGTTTATCCTGCAACACGTGTCGGCTCCCCAAGCGGCTCAGTCGGTTGAGAATCTCTTTGCCAACGCCAGCTTCGAGAAGCGCGGCGGCGAAGCTGGTTGGCATGTGGACAAGGGCAGCGGCACGGTCTACCAGTTTGCTGTGGACAACGCCGATGCGGCGGCTGGCGACCGCAGTGTGCGTGTGACCATTGGTGAGGTCAAAGGGTGGGGGACGCAATTTGGGCAAAGTGTGGCGGGCGGCCAGAAAGGAAAGACCTATACCTTCGCCGTGATGGCGAAAGCCACGAAAGAGCCGGTGACGCTCAGCCTGCAAATCGAGCGTCGTGCCAAGCCCTATGACCGGGCAGCGGCAGGTGGCAAGGTCACGTTGGGGAAGGGTGTATGGACGGAGCTTCACGTCACGTTCAAGGTCGAGAAGGATTTCCCCGAAGGATGGTTCGCCTACATCGCCTGCGGGCAGGCGAACTGCGAATACCGGGCGGACATGTTCCGGCTTTACGAAGGCGAATATGTGCCCTACGCGCAACTCGCCCAGAAGGAAGAGGCAACGGAGGTGGTCCGGTTGTTCGACACGACCGCTTCGTCTTCAACAGCGCTTTCGGGCGAGACCGTGACGAAGCGGGCCGGGTGGATCGGTGTCGCCGCAGGCCGGACTGACGTCGCCTGCAAGGGCGATCTTTGCGCGGTGAACTCTTATCTCGCACTGGTGCTGCGGAAAGGAGCGAAAGGGCCGGAATGCTACTACCGGCTCGGTGAACAGATGGTCAAGGGACCGACGCTCGTCGCGGCGGGTGCGGGCGGGGACAAGACCAAGACGGTGGACTCGTTCAAAGTAGTCGAGAACACGGCGCGGAGAATCACGCTCGAAGCAACCGCAACCACGGACGCCGGCAGGAAGATCGTAGTGTGCTACAGCGTCAAGGGCAGCCAGCCCATCATCGAGACACAGGCCGGCGATGGAGCGGAGAAGCTTCTTGTTGAAGCGCGTACCAAATACGCCGTGCTGCCAGACCCGTTTTGTGGTGACCTGCTCATCAGCGCAGGTGACGCGAAGGCCGAGCTGTTGCGGTTCCCGAGCGAACACATGCTGTTGCAGTTGCTCGAAGACCGCAACGTCATCGTCATGAGCGTATGGCGTTCGGCGGATCAGCGAGTCAGCCTCGACCTCGATGGTCTCGGCGAGAGTCGCGTTGTCTCCGCCGCCGAGATCGGGTTCCCAAAGGAGAAAGGCCCCGCCATCTGGGTGGCGGTGTTGGCGGCGCCCAACATCTGGCATGCGAAGCGGCAGGGCGACCTCCATCCGGTCAAGGACACGAAGCTGGACTGGAAGGTGCCGTTCCGCGCAGCATGGCGCGCGGACTATCAACGGACGGACGGGCTGACGGACACATGGAAATGTCCCATCCGCGTGGGCACGAATACTTACGAGGGCGTCGACTTCGATTTGCGGAAAGCGCGGACTGTCTGGACCTCGGCGCGCGGGAGTTTTGCCTACCCGCCCTGCATCGAAGGCGACACATGCTTCCTGCGCAAGACGAAGTTCGAGCCGGTGCCGGACATTCAATACGACAATGACCGCCCGGCGGTGCTCTATCCTTTCGCCACGCTGGACAACAGTCCGGCGGGCGTGTTTGGCGCGATGGATGTGTTGGCCGCGGCGCTCGAAGGCACGCCGAAAGCGTCGTTGCTGGACGACTTGCGGATCAAAAGGGTGGAGCGTGACAAGTGGCCGCCCACCTGTGCTGTGACTGGTGAATACGAGAAGATTTTCGACGCCGGTGAAGAGAAGGCGAAGAAGCAGTTTCTGCTGGGGCGATTGGATGAAATGAACAACTTCGTCCTCGGCATCCGCAGCCGGATGAACGAGTTTCTCGATTGGGGTAAGAAGACGCGCGCATGGCTTGCGAAGACCAAGGCCGACAAACCGCAACTGGCGGCGCTGGCTGATGAGTTCGACAGCTACCTCGTCCAATTCGACAAGATTTATGAGCGGCGTAAGTTGGACGAGCGCACTCCTCCCGCGGCACGCCTGTTGATTGACAAGGTCATCCCGCTGATTGACAGCAACGAAGACAAGGAGAAGAAGCTGGAGAAGATCAAGCAGATCGGCCGGGACACGCGCACCATCGGCGGCAATCAGGACGGCGCCATCGGCGAGTTCCGCATGTACACCAAGCGGCTGCGCCAGCGCGCGGCCATCCGGATGACCGAGGCGAAGGACGACGCGGCGTTCGAGTTTGCGCGCGAAACCCGGCAACGCACGATGGAAGTGCTCTATTGCGCCTTTGGCCACGAAAGCGCTGCGGCGGACTAAAACATGAAAAACAAGACATTGGGTTGTCTCCTGATCATTGGAGCGGTGAGCCTCGCGCTCTCCTGCCAACAGCAACCGGCGGATGCTCCACAGCCGGCCCACACGCCCAAGATCGTCAAGACGCCGAGCGGCGCGGAGATGGCGCTGATTCCGGCGGGAACGTTCACCATGGGCAGCGCGCGGGGGGGCGACGACGCAAAGCCCGCGCACAAGGTTTCCGTCAGCGCGTTTTACATGGACACGCGCGAAGTGGCGCAGAAGTCCTACGAAGAACTGATGGGAGTCAACATCTCCAAGTTCGAAGGCGACAACAACCCGGTCGAGCAGGTGCGCTGGACGCAGGCTGTGAAATACTGCAACGCCCGCTCGGCCGCCGAGAATCTCAAGCCTTGCTACAGCGAGACGACGTGGCAGTGTGATTTCTCCGCGAACGGCTACCGGTTGCCAACCGAGGCGGAATGGGAATACGCCTGCCGCGCCGGCACACAGACCGCTTATTCGTTCGGCGATGACGCGGCGCAACTCAAGTCGCACGGCTGGTTCAAAGCCAACTCGGAAAAGAAGACGCATCCCGTCGGCGGGAAACCTGCAAACGCGTGGGGCCTCTACGATATGCACGGAAACGTCGGCGAGTGGTG
>JBAZIR010000251.1:0-9112 GCA_041651735.1 Verrucomicrobiia bacterium
GCACACCCGACCAGGTGCCGAACGAGGTTATCCCGCACTTGCACGAGGCGATGCGGCACGCGCCGGATCAGCCGGGACCTCTGGTTTGGATTTACCCATTCGACGAATACCATGCGATGACGTTTGCGAAGCCGGCGCGGTTGGAGGAGCCGTTCTTCGGCGACTGGTTCATGCGCGCCGCGGTCAACAACGGCCTGCCGCTCAACACGGTCGTCTCGACGAAGAACTTCCTCTTGTCGCTAAAGCGCAATCCGAAACTCTACAACGAGTCCATCCTCATCACGCCGGTGCCCGATGCCGGCTCGGAGTTGTCGGAAGAACTGATCCACCTTGCCAACACGGGCGGGCGGGTGTTGCTCTACGGCCCGCTTGCGCACGCTGGCGGCGATTTGTTGGCAACGCTGAATCTCAGGCGCGCTGCGCCACTCGCCGGCGAATTGCAACTGGTCTCCCTGCGGCCGCTCGACGAGTTGAGCGAGGGCGCCTACCCGATGCGACTCAATCATCGTCCAGTCATGTGCGCGGGCGGCATCGACGCGGTACTGGCAAACCCCGACGACGAGCGCACGCATTCCATCGGTCGCGCCGTTGATCGCAACGACGAACGGCGCGCGATGTCGGTATGGCGGCCCGTGCCGGACTGGCACGGCGGCATGATCGCCTGGGTGCGCGGGACCAACTCCAACAGCTTTGTCGGCGGCCATCTGCTGACGCCGGACGATCCGGCGAAGTGGTTTCCTGGCGATTTATTGCTGCGCTACATCCTCAGCGCGTTCAACTGGCGCATCGCCTTTGACAAGCGCCTCCCCGGCCAGCGCAATCCGATCCTCGCTGTCGCGCGCCACAACAACGGTTTTTACCTCTCAGGCTGCACGCCAAATACCAATGTCCAGATGCGGCTGCGCTTCCCACAAGGAGCGCCGATCTTCACCGGCTGTGAGACTGAATTGCATAACGGCGCCGCGTGTTACCGGATGCCGCGCGCGTGGCATCGCGAATGCCGCGTGTTTGTCATGCAGGAGAACGGCGAGGTTTTCTGCGCCGAGCAACATTCCGGCGAAATCGGCATCACGCGCCGCCTGAAACTGACGGGTTTGAAGGATGCTGTGGTGCGGTTCTACCCGGAGCGCGGCACACGGGAGAAAGTCCGGATGGTGCCAAACGCCGCGTCGCCGTTCGTGCCGTCCGGTTCGGTCAAACCCCAACCGGTTGACGACGCGCGTGGACATTTCCTCGAAGTAACTCAAGTCAGCGGTTCCATGCTCATTTCTTGGTAAAAAAATTATGAATACTCACTCAATCATCATGATAGCAATCGCCTGCGCAGCCTGCCTGACTTGTGACAAGGCACGCGCAGAGCAAGCACCCGCAAAGCGGCCGGAGGTCATGGCGGTTTACTACCCGCACTGGCACAACTATGACCACGGCAGCGCATGGAAAGGTGACGGCTGGACGGAATGGGAGGGAGTCAAGGCGGCCATCCCGAGGTTCCCCGGACATCAACAGCCGAAGAAACCATGCTGGGGTTATTTTGATGAGAGCGACCCGAAATGGATCGCGCGGGAAATCGACCTCGCTGCCGACCACGGGATCACGGTGTTCCTCTACGATTGGTACTGGTATAGCGGCGTCAAGAACATGGAGGAGGCGCTGGAGAAAGGTTTCCTGCGCGCCCCAAACCGCAAGCGCATGAAATTCGCCCTGATGTGGGCGAATCACGATCGGCGGGACCAGTTTTGTCCGGAGTTTGGAACGCCTCGCACCGTATGGCTGCCCTGCCGCCATTCGCCGCAAGACCTTGCGCGGATGATTGATTACTGCATTGCGCACTACTTTCGGCATCCCAATTACTGGCGGGTGGACGGACGGCTTTTCTACAGCATTTTTGAGGCCGACAAGTTTGTGAAGCAGCTTGGCGGCCCTCAAGGAACCCGTGCGCTGCTCCAACAGATGGACGCCCGCTTGCGCAAGGCTGGTCTGCCGCCGATGCACTGGAATGCCATGGTGGCGAGTCCCGCGGCGGCTGCCGTGGCCGAACAAGCCGGCTTCCTGAGCACCAGCAGATACAACGTGGCCAGCGCTGGCAAGATTCAACCTGACTTCACCGAGCGATACGAGGATGTGATGGACGCGCACCGGGCGCACTGGAAGAAGATGGACGCTTCGTCGCTCGTGAATCTCCCAGTGGTGACGATGGGTTGGGACTCTACCCCGAGGTGTCGTCCGGACGTGGCCTGGCCGTTCCCCAAACGGGAGTATCCCTACGGTCCGGTGGTCGTTGGTAATACGCCGGAACGTTTCGAGCAATTGCTTCGCGATGCCGCAGCGCACATGGAGAGCGACCCGCGCAAGCCGTTTGGCATCCTGATTAACGCATGGAACGAATGGACGGAGGGCGGCTACCTGTTGCCTGAGGAACGAACCGGCACGGGTTACCTTGAAGCGATCAAACGCGTGTTCGGCAAGCCCAGCCGCTAAACGCTCAACCGATTGCACATGAAAATTCCACGACGAAAGCCACTTACTGCGAAGGTCGGCATTTTCGGTGTCGGCCACTACAATTACTGGCCGCAGTTTCCCGGCCTGCTCGACGAAATGCATCGCAAGCTCGATCATCTCGTCCGCAAGGTCGAGGCGAACGGTGTCACGGTCACAAACTTCGGCTTGGTGGACGATGCGCTCGGCGCGAGTGAACTGCTGCCGAAACTCAAGGCCGCCGACCTCGATCTGGTGTTCGTGGACATGGTGACCTACGCCACGTCGTCCACCGTCGGCGCAATCCTGCGCGGGCTGGATGTGCCGCTGGTGCTCGTTGCGCTCCAGCCGCTCCAGGCGCTGGACTACGAGCGCGCGTCCACTTACATGCAGCTCTGTAACGACGACTTCTGCTCGGTGCCGGAGTTTCAAGGCGTGGCGATCCGCCTGGGCCGCAAGGCGCCTGATGTGATCCTGGGCATGCTGGACGGCGATCCGGTGGCAGACGCCGAGTTGGCGGAGTGGTGCAGCATCGCGAAGGCGCTCCACGACCTGCGCCGCGCGCGCATCGGGCACATGGGGCACGTGCTGGAGGCGATGCTCGACATGCACACCGACCCGACTGCCGTGACAGCGGCATTCGGCAGCCATGTCGTGCAATGTGAGCCGGATGACATTCTGCGCCACTATCGCGACGAAAACGCCGCGGAGGTCGAGGCGAAGAAGCGCGAGATTCTCGGTTTCTTCGACACGCCCGACCCGAAGTCGGACCCGATCACGACAAAGCTTACCGACAAGGATCTCCATGTTGCCGCGAAGGCGGCAGTGGCGCTGGAGAAGTTCATTGCCGACAAGAAACTCGACGGGCTGGCCTACTACTATGAAGCCGAGCCCGGAACACCGATGCGCGAACTGGTGACGAACCTCATCGTTGGCAACTCGTTGTTGACGGGCGCGGGTTTCCCGATGTGCGGCGAATTCGACATCAAGACCTGCATCGCCATGCTCATCATGGACCGGCTCGACATCGGCGGAAGTTTTGCGGAGTTCCATCCGATCGATTTCCAGCGCGGTTCGGTGCTGGTGGGTCACGATGGGCCGCACCACGTCAACATCGCGGATAAGAAGCCGGTGTTGCGCAGCCTGCTGAAATACCACGGCAAGCCCGGCGCGGGCGCGAGCGTGGAGTTCTCGATCAAGGAAGGCCCGATCACGATGCTCAGCATCGGTGTGAAAGCCGACGGGAAGTTCAAGTTCGTCGTCGCGGAGGGCGAGAGCGCACGCGGACCGATTCCGCCGACAGGCAATACGAACACGCACGGCGTCTTCAAGCCCGACGTGCGGACATTCCTGAAGCGTTGGGTCGCGGAAGGACCGACGCATCACTTTGCGCTGGGCATCGGCCACAAGGCCGCGGTGATTGCCAAACTGGCCGACGTGCTCGGCATCGAATGCGCAGTGGTTGGAAAATAGCTGTGTGATTCATAACGCGGGTACTGTTGCCCATCATCACGCCGTAAAGCGTCAAGACGCCAGTCGGCGGGTGATCCAACGGAAGTATCATTGACAATTACCAGTCAACTGGCGTTAGAAGGTAGATGACAAGCAATGTCAGACGAGGCTGAAATCGCGAGAGGAGTCGAACGATGAAGATGACCGCACTGAAACTGGTTGTTGTTCTCACTTTAAGCGCCGCCGCGTGGCTGCCGGCGGCCGAGTCGGTCAGTCTCGACCAGGGCTTCCGCAACGTGCCAGACGCGGACAAGCCGTGGGCCTATTGGTGGTGGGTCAACGGCAACGTGGACGAGAAGACCATCGCGCGTGACCTCGATGCGATGAAGCAGGTTGGCATCGGCGGGTTGCTGATGTTCGACGCGCGCGGTTACCACGACGACCATATCGGGCCGGTGCCGACCAAGATGGAATTCATGAGCGCAGAGTGGCGGTGGATGCTGAAGTTTGCCATCGAGAAAGCAGCCAAGCTCGGTCTGGAAGTCAGCGTCAACCTCAGTAGTTGCGCCGGTGCGCTGAAGGGTCCGTGGAAAGTCGGCGATGACACGCCGAAGAAGCTTGTATGGACCGCCACCGAACTCAAAGGGCCGAAGTTCAGTTTCGAGTTGAAGAAGCCGGAAGGGAAACGGTACTGGGAGGTGGCGGTCATCGGAGTGCGGCATGACGATGCAGCGGCGAAGCTCTCCGACAAATGGCAGGAAGTTGCACCCAAGCTCGGCTCTCAGCCTGTCGTGACCGAGGTTGTGGATCTTACCAAGAAGGTGGATAAGCAAGGCAAGCTCACGATTGATGTGCCCAAGGGGCGCTGGACGCTGCTGCGGTTTGGCTACATGACGATGGATGGCGACCCCGCTCACGGCGGGCAGCTCGTTACCGAGCATGACGTGGACGTTCTCGACCCGGAAGCGGTCGAGCGTCACTTCAATCGGATGGGCAAGGCGATTCTGGAGGATGTCGGGCCGCTGGCGGGCAAGACGCTGACACACTTTTACAGCGTCAGTTGGGAGGGGGCGATACCCACGTGGACACGCGGATTTGAGGAGCAGTATGCGAGGCGTCGCGGCTATCCGCTGCGGTCATGGCTGCCTGTGCTGGCGGGTTTCACTGTGAAGAAGCCCGAGGAATCGGAGCGATTCCTGCGCGATTACTACAAGACACTCGGCGACTGCTTCCGCGACAACTTCTATGGCAAGCTGCAGACGTTGTGCAGCAAGGCGGGCTTGAAATGGCACGCCGAGTCGGGTGGACCCTGGAACCGCAAGCTCGCGTCATTCGCCGAGGCCGACCAATTCGCGTTCCTGGGCCGCACCGACACACCGCAGGGTGAGTTCTGGTACACCGGCTCGCCGATCAAACGCCGGCAGGACATGAACCGCCCGCAGGCGATGGCGGCGCACATCTACGGCAAACGGCTCGCAGCGAGCGAGGCGTTCACGCACATGGTGCAGCACTGGTCGGCTTACCCGGCGGTGCTGAAGCCGTTCGGCGACATCGCGTTCTGCGACGGCGTCAATCAATTCATCTGGCACACCTTCACCGCGTCGCCGGCTGAGTTTGGCAAACCGGGCATCGAGTATTTCGCCGGCACGCATCTCAATCCAAACGTGACGTGGTTCCCGCAATCGAAGGCGTTCCTCACCTATCTGGCGCGCTGCCAATTCATGCTGCGGCAGGGGATGCCCGTGACCGACGTCTGTGTCTACATTGGCGACAAGCCCTATCAACACTGGGGCCGCGGCACAAACTGGAGCGCGCGCGCGACGCTACGGCTGCCGAAGGGACTCAACTACGACATCCTCACGACCGAGGTTCTGTTGGACCGCATGTATCCCAGTGGTGGCAATCTCGTGCTGCCTCACGGCATGACCAATCGCATGTTCGTGCTGGACCTCGATGAGGAAGCAGTTTCGCCCTCGGTGCTCCGCAAGATTTCCAACCTCCGGGGCAACGGTGCCGCAGTGGTGCTCGGCAAGCGCAAGCCGCAGCGTGCGCTCGGATTGACGAACTATCCCGGTTCCGACAAAGACGTGCTGCGGCTGGCTGATGCGCTCTGGACGAAGCCTTCCAGCGTGACCGAAGCGATGGACGTGAAAAAGATCCTGCCCGATTTCGAAGGGCCATTCGAATACACGCACCGCCGCGACGGCGACACGGACATCTACTTCGTCGTGGGCAAGGGCACGGCGGAATGCACCTTCCGTGTGTCCGACAAGAAGCCGGAGCTTTGGGACGCGGTCACTGGCAAGATCAGTCCCGCGATGAACTGGCGCTTCCTCTACGATGAGCGGACAGTCGTCACGATCACGCTTCCCGAGAACGGATCGGTCTTCGTGGTTTTTCGCACCGCCGATCTGCCGCGACAATCTGCGCCGCCACCGCCGCCGGTCGAGAAGGCGTTGGAAGGCCCGTGGCGTGTGAGCTTCGAGTCGGGCCGTGGCGCGCCGGCATCGGCGGAATTTGAGAACCTCATCGCGTGGAACAAGCATCCGGACGATGGCATCAAGTTCTTCTCCGGCACGGCGACGTATCGGAAGACGTTCGAGTTGACTGCCGCGCAGGCCAAACGTCCTGTCCGCCTGCAACTCGGCGAGGTCAAGTGCATCGCCGAAGTGCGTCTCAACGGCCGGGATCTCGGCATTGTCTGGACCGATCCGTGGTGCGTGGATCTGACCGGCGCGGTGAAGCCCGGCAAGAACGAACTGGAAATCGCCGTCACCAACACCTGGGTCAATCGTCTTATCGGCGACGCCGGCCAGCCGGAAAACAAGCGCATCACCAAGACCAACGTCAGGTTCCTGGCTGAACCCGCGAAGCGCTCGTTCCTCGGCTTCTCGGCGAAAGACCCGCTGCTGCCGTCGGGTCTGATCGGCCCGGTGCGGTTGGAGTTTGCCGGACGATGACGCCGGGATTCTGAAGATAAGCATCGCGCTCATCTTCCCGGCCGATGGATAGTGATTTTGCTTACGCCTGCTTGCTTGCGAGCGCCGCCCCGTTCAGGTCGTAGAAGCACGGCGGTTCGTAGGCGTGACCGCGGCGCAGGCGACGGTCTTCGCGGTCCAGCATGAAGCGGACATAGCGCCCCGCCAACGGCGCCGCAAGGCGGGCTTTGGCGCCAAACTCTTCGTAGATGTCCTTGAGTACACGCGAGATCTTCGCCGCCAGGATCGGCTGATCTTGGAACCACGAGCGGGCCGCCCAGAGCGCGGCGGCAAAGGTGACCGGCAGATCGCGCGCTTCCCACGCGAAACGGTTGCGAATCCGCAGATCGGGATGGTTCTTGTATCGCTGCCAGCCTAGAAGAACCGTTCGCGCGATTCGCACCACGCTGGGCCCGTTCACTTCGAAGTCACGTTGGAACGCGCGGAGCAGAAACTCCGTCTCCTTCCCGTCATGGATATGCGGATGTTTGAAGTTGAACTTGAACTGGCCGTGGAGATCGGCTTCGGGGAAGTCACACGACAGCGCACCGCTGGCCTGCAATTCCTTGTAGAGCGGCGTGCCGGGACTGGCCGAGTAGAGCATGAATTGGTGAAACTCGGTGTCATGGTTGACCGCGAAATCAATCACCGCGTCGATGTTGTCCGGCGTGTGCTCCTCCAGGCCAATGATGCTCGATCCGAGCACGCGAACGCCGTGCGCTTGCAGCGTGCGTATAAGTTGGATCGTGTCGGTCCCCTGGAGTTTTGTGTAGCGCGAGTTCTCGCCTTCAAGCCCCATCCACACCCACGAGATGCCCAAACCAACGATCTGCTCGATGGAGTAGGAGCGGAGCACGTTCGCGGAACTGAACACGTAAAGCGCCCATGATTTGTCGTGCTCGATCATCAGGTTCAGCAGCCGCAAAGTGCGCTGGCGATGCAGGAGGAAGTTTTCGTCCATGACGAAGAACGACCGCACACCCATCGCGGCCTCCAGCTCACACATCACCTTGAACAGTTCATCGCCGGTCCGATAGAAATGCACGACGCTGCCTTTGCCGCCAAACATCGCCGAGGTTGCGCAGAAATTGCAGCCGAGCGGGCAGCCGACCGAGGGGATCAACGTAGCCGCCACGTCGCCCCGCTTTTCACTGAGTCGCATGCCCATCGTGCGCCCGCCGACACCCGAGACGATGTGTGGATGACGTATCGGCTGGTCGGGGTCCTCGCCCAGGAAACGCCGCATCCAGCTCACGCCCTCGCCCTTGACGATATGGTCGGCACTTATCCGCTTCTCGATTTGGGGGACATTGGCGACGTGGCCGCCGACGACAATGGTCGCCTTCGGGAGGTGCTGGCGGATCAGTTCACACATCTTCCGCACCTTGACGAAGTTGGGCGTGATCGCGCTGATGCCAACGATGTCGTATTGGTGGGTCGTGATCTCCTCAACAAAGCGGTCGAGGGTTGGAAAATCCAGGAGTGTGCACGGGGCGTTGATGTTGGCGTGGATGAGCATCAAGCCCCACGAACGGTGAAACATCCGCAGAGAAAACGCCTCTTGCGTTCGTGTTACTTGGCTGTGGTAAAGCTCCATCGGCTTGTCCGGCCGACTGCCGTGCTCGTCGCGTTGCGCATACGGACCAAAAACACTGGTCAACAGCACGCGGGCGCGCGAGCCGAGCGGATGAACGGGTGAAAGAGATGACGGGGGCGAGTGGATGACTGCTGAAGAGGACATTTTTTCTATTGTCGCTTTTGTTTTGTATCGCCAGACGGCTCTACTGCCAACTCGGCAGCCGTCCGATAACTACCTAGTTAACTGTACAATAACGAATCAGAAAAGAGAAAAACTTTTCGACTGGATTCGTTGGGCGGTGTATTGCAGGCGGGCTGCGTCAATATCAACATGGGGCAAGAACCGGCTTTTGAAACGCGCGCGGCTGGGGTAGCATCGTGCTGGCGCCAACTTGATGAGGAACTGCCGATGCGCTACGAAAAACTAGGACGAACTGATCTCACTGTCTCGGTGATCTGCCAGGGAACATGGTCGGTTGCCACCAAGGACATCTTTTGGGACGGACAGGACCGCGGCGACTCGCTTGCGGCGATTCGGGCCGGGCTGGATGCCGGCGTGAATTTCTTCGACACGGCCCCCGCCTATGGCAACGGGGAGTCGGAGGAGATTCTCGGCGAGGCGCTGGGTT
>JBAZIR010000252.1:0-9080 GCA_041651735.1 Verrucomicrobiia bacterium
ATGCTGCTGGCGGTGGCGCTGGTGGCGGTTGCATTCAGCCTGCGCGACTTTGGGGCGAGCGGCATCACGACATTCAACTCGCTCTTCCTGCAACGCGGGCTGGGCTTCGATGCGAAGGCGACCGGCATGCTGCTCGGCCTGATGTTCCTCACCGGCATTTTGAGCAATCCGCTGCTCGGCACACTTAGCGACAAACGCCGCTTTCTGGCCGGCACCGTGACGATCCTCTGCACGGCGGTGTTTGCGGTGCTGATCCCCTGGGCGCCGTGCACATGGGTCTGGCTCGCGCTCTCCCTCTACGGCTTCTTCACGCTGGCGAACTACCCGGTCATCGAGGCGGCGTTGATGGAAAGCGTGCCGGATGTGTTGCGCGGGCGGACGTTCGGCGTGTTCATCACCGTCGGCGGCACCATTTCCAGTTTCGCGCATTGGGCGATGGGCAAGGTCGCCGACTCGCTGCAACAGCACGCAGCCGAGACGAACACGGCGCTGCTCGCGAGCGACTTCGCGCCGTGGTATGCGCTGCTGGCCGCGCTGATCGCCGTGAGCGTCGTCGGCATCCACGGCATCCGCTGGCTGCGAAAACTGCAGGCAGCGTAATGGCCGGGCAGAGCGGTGTCAGGATTCAACGGCTCTATGTACTGACGTCAACAAGCCGTCCCAAGAACCCGATGACACGCTCTCGGCTTTCCTCACATCATCCCGCTTAACGTCGCGATCAGATCCGCGCGGCGCGCCGGCGCGAGCGCTCCGGGCGGCTGGGCGTCGAGGAAGTCGAGCCGGTGAGCCAGACCGCAGCGGTTCGCGACCTGAATGGCGAGGCCGGGGCGGGCGTTGGCTTCCAGCACGACGGGGCCGATACTGGCGTCGAGCACGAAGTCCACGCCGACGTAGCCCATCTCCAGCGCATCGGCGAGCTTCTGCGCCGCATCGAGAAGCTGGTCCCAGAACGGAATCCGCAGTCCTTCGATCGTCGCGCCGGTGTCTGGATGTTTGGAGACGACGTGGTCCTTGCAGACGCCGCCAAACGTCTCGCCCGTGCGGAGGTTCACCGCCGCAGCCACTGCGCCTTGGTGGAGATTGGCCCGGCCGCGCGAAGCGGCCGTCGGCAGGCGCACCATCGCCATCACCGGCACGCTCCGATAGAGGATTACACGGATGTCGGGCGTGCCGCCGACGGCGATGCGCTCGAACGCCGCGTGGCGGATGATTCGTTGTTCGATGATCACGCGGTCGTGCTGGCCGCCCAGTGAGAAAAGGCCGGAGACGACCGTGGACAGATGATAACGCACCTCGGCCAGTTCCAACGCCGCGCCGCCCGGCGTGCGGAATGTCTCACCGTCGTGTTCTGCCACGACGATGATGCCGCGCCCGCCGCTGCCGCTGGCCGGCTTGATGACGAACTGTGGCCGCTCGCGTACGCAATCCGGGAAACCACGGATGTCGCCCTGACGCTCAATGATGGCGTAAGTTTCCGGCACGGGGATGCCCCGCTCCTCGCAGAACTTCTTTGACAGCAGCTTGTCGTCCACGCGCGGGTAGTGCGAGCGCGGGTTGTGCGGCAGAACAAAGTCCGCGTTGCGGCGGTTGATTCCGAGGATGCCGCGCGCGCGCAATTCGGCCGGCCATGCCCATCGGCGTTGCGTTTGCGCTGTCACGACTGCGGCCCCTCGGGTTTGCGGACCGGGCCAAAATCGCGAAACCGCAACAGTTCCGACAGCCGGTAGCCGGTGTAGCGGCCCATGAGAATCAGCACGGCGATGGTGACCAGATGCGCCTCCGGGAACGCGAACAAGAATCGTCCCACCGATCCCCAACGCAGCACGAAGTAGCAGCAAAGCGAGACGACGACAGTTCCTGCCAGCAATTGGAGCGCAAACCCGGTTCCGTCCTCCTCGCTCGTCAGATAGAACCGCTCAATGGTCATCGTCAAAATCACCATCGGCAGCAGCACCGCTTGCGCGCCGGGGGTCAGGCGCAGCATATCCAGCAGCGACACGCAGAAGATGATGCAAAGCACCACCAGCGTCAGCACTGTGCTCAACCTCGGCACCATCAACAGTTTCAGCCGGTCAAGAAACGAGCGGCTCACCAATCCCACCCCCAGCACCAGCGCAAACACGAAAACGCCTGTGCGCCAGTCGGCAAACACGAAGCTCAACGCGATGAGCGAAGGCGTGAACGTCCCGAACGTGCGGATGCCGACGATGGTTCGGAAGAACGCCGTCACCAAACCGCCGAGCGGCAGCAACAGGATGAGCGACAGCACCTCGTGCATCTCAAGCGGCAGCCGCGTCAGGTCCGCGAGGGCCGTCAGGCTGTTGTGCTTCGATCGTCCCGCGCCAAGCCCCGACGGCAACCGCAGCGCGGAGAAATGCACCTCCAGCCCGCTGCCGCGCGTCTCGCGGACGATGTCGCCGCCGTCGCGGCGAACGACAAGGTAGTTGTAGGGCAACTCGCGCGCAAAACCGTTCTCCGGCTCAAAGGGCGACCATCGGTTGCCGAGCCAGACCTCCACCCAGACGCGCGGTTCGAGGCTTTCGTTTTCCTCCATCACAAAGCCCGTCACCAGCCGGGCCGGAGTTTTGTTTGCGCGGCAGAGCGCCACCAACGCCCGTGCGCGGCCCGCAGGCGTGCCAGCTTTCTTCTTGAGTGTGCTGGCAGCGTCCGCCTGTGTTTCCTCCTCAGCGGCTGCGACCTGCGTATGGCAATACTCAAACAACTGCTGAATCAGGTCACCCGACGACGGTGTCTCGCGGCGGATATTTTGCAGTGTTTCCATCACCACCGGGTTGTCCGCCTGCACCATCTTGTCGCTGCGCAGCCACTCTGCCCGCGCCTGCGCGGACAGCAACGGTTCGTTGTAGGCGGGGAAGCGCCCGCGGCGGCTCAGGTGGATGTCGAACTTCGCCGTCATGTTCTGCTCGCCGGGTTGCAGCGTCAGCAGGTCAATCTCCCGCGTTGCCAGCAGCGGCGAACGGAGCCGCTCCGGCTGCATGTCCGGATGAAGCACGTTCTGCCGGAACACGCGGCAATGCGCCGTGTCAAACGGAAACGCTGCGCTCATCCGCGCGCCAGATGTTTCCGTCTGGAACTTCACCGTGTAGGTCAAGCGCCACAGACTCTCACCACTGGCGAGTTGCTGCGCGTGACGCGTATAAGCCCGGAGCCCCACCAGCGCAACTCCCAGCAGCGCCAGCAATCCAGCCACCCAGGGTGTGGCTCTGCGTGCGTTCATGCCGCCCTCCTCACGTCCGACGACGGCGTCAACGCCGGACTATTGTCACGTCGAAATCTCATTGGTCTAAAGTCGTCAATACTAGCTGCCGAGACGCCTTCCCACGATGTTTTTCATGCCGCAGATGATTTCGTGGTCATCACTTCAGGGCATTCGCCTTCATGACGGCGGCAATGTCAAAAAACGCGGGCTTGGGCTGCAACCGGCGGTCGAAAATCAAACCGTGGTCGGTTCGCTTCCACGGCCAGTCGTTGAGCCAACTTCGTCCGTCGTGCAGGCCCCAGAACGTCACGCGCTCCACGGTATCAGTGTGTTTGAGCAGAATCTGAAACAACCTGCCATACTGCTCCGCCTGCCGTCGCAGCACGTCGGACGGGCAACCACCAGCGTAGGGATCGAGCTTTCGCAACTCCGCCTGATGTTTGCCGCCGTCCGCCCACCACCGGTCTCGTCGCACAACACCCAGGTCCAGTTCCGTGATGGCCACCTTCACGCCGAGCTTGCCCACGGCTTTGATGGTTTCCTCGATATCGTCGAACGGGACGCAGTCCAGTTCCCAGTGGCCTTGAATGCCGACGACGTGAATCGGCACACCGCGCTCCTTGAACTCGCGCAGGAGGCGCAGAAGCTTGGCGCGTTTCTTTGGCGACTCGATCGAGTAGTCGTTATAGACCAGCCTTGCCTCCGGGTTGGCCTCGTGGGCGAAACGAAACGCCTGCTCCACCCCATCGTCGCCGATCAACGACTGCCATTTCGACGGACGCAGGAATTCATCGCCGTCGGAAAGGGCCTCGTTCGCCACATCCCAGCAGGCGATCTTCCCGCGATAACGGCCCGCAACGGTGCGGGCGTGTTCGCGCATTCGCTTCAGCACCCGTTCGCGGCTGGCCGGTTTGTCGCCATCCTTGAAGAACCACGCCGGCGTCTCGTCGTCGCGCATCCAGAACAGATTGTGACCGACGATCTTGAGGTGGTTGGCTTCAGCAAACGCCACAAACGCGTCCGTCTTCTCGAAGTTGAAGCTGCCCTCACACGGCTGGACATAAAGGAGTTTCATGTCGTTCTCCGGCGTCACCGTATTGAAATGACGGCGCAGCAGCGCGAGTTCCTCCTGCTGGTAATTGCCCGGCAACGCGCTCACCGCAACGCCAATGTCGAGACTGCCTTTGCAGGCTTCGGACAACGCGGCAACGGTCTCCGCCGCCGCCTCGCCAGCGAACGCGAAGATTGCTGCCACCGGGATTGCCATCAACCACACGCCGCCGCTGTGCCGATAGTTCATGTTCGAAGCTCATACACGACGACTGCCTGTTTGCCGAGGAATTTGGGATGAATCGTCTCGCCGTTCGTGTCGAACTCTGCTAATGAGTCCGGCATGAGAAGGAACCGCTGCACCCTCCGGACGGCGTGCTTTTTCAGCTTCCTGTTCTTCCTCGCTGCGCGAGGCGATGCGTCGGCCATCCAGACCGGTGCGGCAGTCATCAGCCCGCAACAGATTGAAGCCGACTGGTTGAATCCGGAATCCTTCCGCCAATGCGCTGGCGAAGCCGGCCCGCGCACTGGCGGGAAGGTGACGCCGGAGCTGGATGCCATCGGCGGCTGCGATGGCGTGAAGGATGGCAAGTGGGGCTTCCACACCGCGTTTGAGCAGGATCCGTGGTGGCAGGTGGACCTTGGCAAGCCGGTAGCGCTGGAGCGCCTCGTACTCTACAACCGCTGCGACAGTTGCGCCCCGCGCAACTCGCGGATCATCGTGCTGCTCTCCGACGACGGGAGAAGTTTCCGGCAGGCTTACCAGCACAACGGCACGACGTTCCACGGCTTCACCGACAAGAAGCCGCTCGCAGTGCCGTTGAATGGCGCGACGGCGCGCCACGTGCGGCTGCAATTGCGCGGCAAGAGCTACTTCCATCTCGACGAGGTGGAGGTTTACGCCGCGGGCGGCGCGCGCAACGTTGCGCTCGGCAGGCCCGCGACACAAAGCAGCGTTAGCACATGGTCAGTGGCGCACACGCAGACGCCGGCCGGGCCGCGCGTGTTTCCCACGGCGAAGGTCATTGAGCGCGGCCTGCAACTCGCAGAGGATTTGCGCCGACGCGGCGTGCCGGCAGAAGACGACGCGGCGGCGCTGCGGCAACTCGGCGAGCGCTTGAAGCGGCTTCCGGCCGACGCCGCCGAGGATGCGCGGCAGCGGCTTTATCTTGATGCTCGCTGGGCCGTGCGGAGGCTGACGCTGCGAAATCCACTGCTCGACTTCGATTCGATCCTGTTTGTGAAATCCGCGCCGACGCAGTTTCCGCACATGTCGGATCAGTTTTACGGCTGGTGGTCGCGGCCGGGCGGCGGCGTGTTTGTGTTGGAAGGTTTCAAGGGGCCGCAGCCGAAGCTGCGCTGCCTCACTGCTGACATGCCGCTCGGAAGTTTCCTGCGGCCCGACCTCTCCAGCGATGGCAGAAAAGTCCTCTTTGCCTACTGCCGCTACTATCCGCACGTGCCGGAACTGAAGGACAAGGTCACCAAGTCGAACCTGCCGGAGGACGCGTTCTATCACGTCTACGAGATGAACCTCGACGGCAGCGGGCGGCGGCAGTTGACGCGCGGACGCTACGACGACTTCGACGCGCGCTATCTGCCGGGCGGCGATATTGTATTTCTCTCGACGCGGAAGGGCGTTTTCCTCCAGTGCAGCCCGGCCAACACCGCCGCCACGATGCGCGAGGATCTTGCCGACAGCTACGTGCGTTGCGGCGGCGGCGACTTCCGGCCGGTGCCGGTCTTCACGCTGCACGCGATGGACGCGCGCGGCGGCAACCTGCGGCCGATCTCGGCGTTTGAGAATTTCGAATACACGCCGTCGGTTGCCAACGACGGACGCGTCCTTTACACGCGATGGGATTACATTGATCGCTTCAATGGGCCGTTTTTCAGCCTCTGGTCCACCCATCCCGACGGCGCCAACCCGCAACTGGTTTATGGCAACTACACCGTCCGCCCGCAGGTGGTTTGCGACGCGCGGCCGATCCCGCAATCGCACAAGCTCATCTTCACCGCTTCCGCGCACCACTCCATCGTCGGCGGTTCGCTGGTGTTGTTCGATCGCAACCTCGGCACCGAGGAAGCCGCACCGCTCGTGCGTCTGACGCCGGAGGTGCCGTTCCCGGAGACCGAGGCGAACGTCGGCGCCTACTACGCGAACCCGTGGGCGCTCTCGGAGCAGTATTTTCTCACCGGCTGGAGCAACCGCAAACTGCCGCCACATCGCCGCGTGAACGACACCGATCAGAATCCCGTCAATGCGATGGGCCTCTATCTCTACGACGCCTTTGGCAACCTGAGCCTCCTTTACCGCGACCCGGCAATCTCCAGCAGCAATCCGATTCCCGTCCGCCGCCAGGCGCAGCCGCCTGCCATCGCCGCCGGCGCCAAGGCTGATGACGCCACCGAAGGCAGCTTCCTGCTTCAGGACATTTACCAGGGACTGCCCGACGTGCCGCGCGGTTCTGTGAAACAACTGCGAGTCATCGGTGTGCCGCCGAAAGTGCAGCCGTACATGAACAAACCGAACCTCGGCGTCTCGTCCGAAGACCCCGGCAAGTTCTTGCTCGGCACTGTGCCGGTGGAGGCGGACGGCTCGGCGTATTTCCGCGTGCCGGGCGGCGTTTCGATTTTCTTCCAGGCGCTCGATGCCGACGGATTGGCACTGCAAACCATGCGCAGTCTCACCTACGTCACGCCCAGGCAAACACTTTCTTGCGTCGGTTGCCATGAATCGCGCGAAAGCACACCGGTTGCCTCGCGCACTCCGCCACTCGCCGCCCGCCGCTCGCCGTCGCAACTCACGCCCGGCCCCTCCGGTTCGTGGCCGCTGCGATTCGACCAGCTTGTGCAACCGGTGCTGGACAAACTCTGCGTCTCCTGCCACCGCCCCGGCAGCAGCGTCGTCGCCGCCGCCAGGCTCGACCTTACCGCCCCGAAGTCCTACGACAGCCTGCACCAGTTTGGAGGGAAGGACCTCCGCCAGCTGGCGTTTGAGAAAGACCGTTCCATCGTCGGCGAAACGCCCGCGCGCAAGAGCAAACTGCTGGCGTTGTTCCGCAACGACAAAGGCCACGCCGGCGTCCGGCTTGATGCCGACAGCTTCAACCGCATCACGACATGGATGGATCTATACGCGCAACGGCAGGGCCACTTCAGCGATGAGCAGGAGGAACAACTTCGCCAGTTGCGCAAGAAGCTCGCGGCGGTGCTGACGCCGTGAGCGGGAAACCTGCATTCTCGGGGTTGTCCGCAGCCCATAACACCCGACAGTTGAAATGACGGTTCATCTCATAGCCATCGTGGGAGGCAGCGGCTCCGGCAAGACGTGGCTCGCGCGGAGGCTCCGACAGCGGCTCGGCCGCAACGCGGGCCTTATCTCGCTCGACGATTTCTACCGCGACCTCTCCGCGTTGCCCCGGCGCGAGCGGAACCGGCGAAATTTCGACAACCCAGCCGCCATCGAGTGGAAGCTGTTTCTGCAAACGCTTGCACGGATCAAACGCGGCGAGCCAGCGGCAATTCCTTGTTACGACTTCGCTTCGCACACGCGCCGGCTGCGACCGAGGCTATGGAAGCCAAAGCCGGTCGTGCTGCTGGAAGGACTATGGCTGTTGCGCGAGCCGCGGGCGCGCAGGCTTTACTCGTTGAGCATCTATCTGAACGCCGGCAGTGATATGCGTTTGCGGCGGCGCATGGCGCGGGACCGGAAGGAACGGGGCCGCAGCCGCGCGTCCGTGCTGCGGCAGTTCCAGGAGCACGTGGAGCCGATGCACGGACGGTTTGTTGCGCCGCAGTCCCGGTATGCGGACATCGTTCTGGATTCGCCGGTTGGCAGCGAGGCGCTTTACAAACTGGCGGCGATGGTTGAAGAGTTTACCGGCAGGGCGTTGTGAGTTTTGCTTTGAAAATGAACCGATGAGAGCGTTGATCATCTGTCCCGCAGACAGGACGAAAGCTGCCTTTCTGGCGCGACACGTGCCACTGGCGCTGGCGCCCGTGCTGGGTCGGAGCCTGCTCGATCTGACGCTGGCGCATCTGGCACACCTTGGAGCGAAGCAGATTCTCGTGCTGGCGGCTGATCGCCCGGAGAAGGTGCGCGATGCCGTCTCGCGCGGCGAAGCGTGGGGCGTGCGCGTGGAGGTGCATCCGGAACAGCGCGAGCTGACCGTGACCGAGGCGCGTGCCAAGTATCAGGCCAAAGGATCGGAGGGCTGGCTGCCGCCGCCGCACGACATTGTGCTGTTGGACCGGCTGCCGGGAGGCGAGCGGAGTTTGTTCGACGATTACGGGAATTGGTTCAACGCGTTGATTGACGTATTGCCCGAGGCTGTCGGGGACCGCATCGGGATGCGCGAGTTTGCGCCGGACATCTTCGTGGGCCTGCGCAGCCAGATTTCACAGGACGCCCGGCTTGAACCGCCGTGTTGGATTGGCAACCACACCTGGGTCGGCCCCGGCGCGAAGATCGGCCCCAACACCATTGTCGAATCCGGCTGTTACGTGGACCACAACGCCGAGGTGGCCGACAGTTTCATCGGCCCTGACACGTATGTCGGCGCGCTGACGGAAGTGCGGGGGTCGTTTGCGTGGGGCCACGGCCTGCTGAAATGGCAGACCGGCGTGTTCAGCGAGGTGGCGGATGATTTTCTGCTGTGCGACCTGACCAGCCGCGCGAAGTCGCAGCGCCGCCGGGTTGGCTTGGCGGGGAAAGCCGCGGCACTGCTGGCGTTGTTGTTGACGTGGCCGGTGCTGCTCGTGGGTTGGCTGCGCAACCGTCATTCAGGCAAACCGCTGCTCACGCCGC
>JBAZIR010000253.1:0-9049 GCA_041651735.1 Verrucomicrobiia bacterium
GTCGAGACGATGGACGGGGAGGGGTTCGAGCTTGCGATAGGCGGGCGGCAATGACCTCCCGGCGACGCCGCGGTCCCGCGCCCTCAGTTTCCCCACCAGAAAGTCGGCGAGAATGCTCAGCGCGGAGATGTCGCAATTCGGCGCAGGCACGGAGATGAGGCCCGGCCCCTTGTTGACGATGGCGAGCGCGGTGTCCAGGAAGAGCAGCGAAACGCGCGGATGAATCTGCCACCCGGAACCGCAATCGAGCGTGCTGGCACGGCGGCCGCCCAGTTCCAGCGTTTCGCCCGGGTCCGGGATGACCTGATGGGGTTTGCGGATGATGACGCCATTGACGCCGACCCGTCCCGCCACGATCCATTGCTTGGCGCGGGTCTTCGGCGTATCGGGATACTGTTGCAGCAACCAATCCAACAGCGGGGCGGTTTTATTTTCCATCTTTTCTCCGTTCACCCGATACCTTAGCCGATTCCCGGCGCCTTTTCATTTCTCCCGCGACGAACATCTCCTCCACCTTCTGGCGCGCCCAGGGGTTCTTCCGCAGAAACTTCAAGCTGGAATTCACGGTCGGGTCGAACATGAAACACCGGATCGGGATGCGATCCGCCATCCTGCCCCAACCATACCACTCCACCAGTTGCTTGATGATGTTCTCCAGCGTGACCCCGTGCAAAGGATCGTGCGAATGCGGGCGAGGCGATGGCGATTGGGGATCTGCTTCCGATTTCATCTATGCACGAGCACAAGTTCGCGGCGTTTCAGTTAACCACGAAATGCACTAAATGCACGGAAACCGGAATGGTGTGTTTCCCTTTTCGTGCATTCCGTGCATTCCGTGGTTGCTTCAGGTGTTTACCATCTCCCTCCGCCTCACTTCTCGATGCCCAGCAGTTCCACCTCGAAGACCAACGGGCTGTTGGCGGGGATCTTCGAGCTGGGGCTTCGCTCGCCGTAGGCCAGCCTGGCCGGGATGAACAACGTCCACTTGTCGCCCACCTTCATCAGTTGCAACGCCTCCACCCATCCCGCGATCACACGATTGACCGGAAAAGAGATGGATTGGCCGCGCTGCACCGAGCTGTCAAAGACCGTTCCGTCCGTCAACGTGCCGTGGTAGTGCACCTTCACCGTGTCGGTCGGCTTGGGCGTCGCACCCGTGCCGGACTTGATGACCTTGTATTGCAGACCGCTGGCGGTCGTCTTCACGCCTTCCTTTTTGGCGTTCTCCACGAGGAATTGTTCGGCGGCCAGGATGGATGGTGATTTCATAATGTTCTCTCAGATTGTGTTGGTCTAATTAACCACGAAATGCACTAAATGCACGGAAACCAGACCAGTTTGATTCTCTTTCGTGCATTTCGTGGTTGTTGTAATCGTTCCTCTTCTCTGCTGCCGTCACTTCTCGATGCCGAGCAGTTCCACCTCGAAGATCAACGGGCTGTTGGCGGGAATCTTCGGGCTGGGGCTTTGCTCGCCGTAGGCCAGCTTCGCCGGGATGAACAACGTCCACTTGTCGCCCACCTTCATGATTTGGAGCGCCTCCACCCATCCCGGGATCACGCCATTGACCGGGAAGGAGATCGGTTCGCCGCGCTCCACCGAACTGTCAAAGACCGTTCCATTGATCAACGTGCCGTGGTAATGCACCTTCACACCGTCGGTTGCTTTCGGCGTCGCGCCCGTGCCTGACTTGATCACCTTGTATTGCAGGCCGCTGCTCGTCGTTTTCACGCCTTCCTTCTTGGCGTTCTCCGCGAGAAAACTGTCGCCCGCGTCGAGCTTGGCACCGGACGTCTTTTCCGCAGCCGCCTGTTCGTCTTTCGCACCGCAACCTGTGATCAAGCCGAGAGCGAGTGTCATGATAAAAATGTGTTTCATATAATTGTCAGCCTGCATTGATTGTTTTTCGGTGTGCGGAGAATCAGCGATGACGGCTGCAAGGTCAAGCCGGGAACGCGCGAGGGCGGACAACCGCTTCCTGCTTGCCGCTCTTCGTGTTCCGGCATACACTCCATCCCACGGTGTTTGTCGACATCTGTGACAGTATCCAGGTTGCGCCAGTTCTTGAACTATGGTTTCTGCGTCCGGGAACCGGTTTCCTCAAGTTCGAATCAAGTGCTGTGAACTCACATCGGTGATATGACGAATCAAGCCGTTTCAACCAAACAAGGAGCTTTGATGCCATCCACCAGCTTGGGTGTCGAGTCACCAGTGAAAGACATGGGTTATCACGAGTATCTTGCTGACGTTGGAGGTTATGCCTCGATTCTCGGATTGATGATCAGTGTTTGGGTTCTAATCAACTTGAGGAGGATAAGAAATCAGTTCCTGTTTCAGGCCCGTTTTCCGGCTTTGCGGAAGGCTATCGGTTCGCATTCAAACACGATTTCCGAACTCCTTAACTCATTTCCGAGTTCGGCATCCGATATCGAAGTGGAGTTGGAGCGCTGTTCACGAAATCTTAAGAACCTAAAAGGAAAAGTTACCGGCACAACGCGCCAAAGCGTGCGCATCCTAATCAAACAAATCAATTACATGACGAAACCGTTTACTGAGCAATCGAAGGCAGACATCCGCAAGGTATATGTTGGGTTGACCGGTTTGGAGACTGACTTGAAGAATCTGACAGAAGACCAGAAATGGAGAACTGAATAATGAGCGCCGACAACCGTTTCCTTAAAGCCGTTACGAAGCTCAACGAACTCACACAGGATAAACAATTGAAGTGGGAGAAGGAAGATGACACCAACAGTATCACCTACGGGACGGAAAATATCGTTGACGTTGCATATTACGCGGTATGTGGGGACAGGCGACTACGCCTATATGAGTTGAAATATAGAGATTATCCCGATGCGCCTTGGGAAACGATGACCGTGCTTGAGTTCGTGGACAGCCATAACAAATCAGAGTGGGTGTTTCCTGAGAACCCCGCAACTAGACACCTTCTGGAATCGGTTCGTTACAATACTTCCAAGGTCGATGATTTCATAAATGAATTGTTGGACGATGTGCCGCGCTGAGAGATTCACAATGTCTGATGACCTGCTATCAGACTTGATCGACTTAGTTCAGGACGCCTTGTTGAAATCATTCTGGAGAAAGAACGCGTTCTTGACGTTTTTGAGAAGGCACAAAATCTCCGAGCACTTTCTGACTACTTGGCAGGAAATCAAAACGAAGCGCATGTTTATACAATGCCGCGTCGCCAAAGCCCTGTGAGGGTGCCGAGGTGGCGGAGTTCACATGTGTGCTCACGTCTTGCGTTTTGCTGAGGTTGTTCTTCAGAGTTGGTTCATCGCGGTGTTGTATTCCTGGTGTAGGCGCTGCGCGCCAACGCCGGGCTGAGTGATCGAATCCCGTTGGGATTCTTTTCGCCGCGACAGGCAGGATGCGCTTGTTACCTTATCTCGTAAACAGGCTGCGATGATTTGGAGTATTCGTGGATATACCTTCCACGGATGTCATATTTGGGCTGGTTGCCGTTGGGGTAGTCGTAAATGACGTTTCCTCTGATCTCATAGCTGGCCTGCGAGCCGTTGGGGTAGCCATAGATCAGGTTTCCACGGATTTCGTATTTTGGGTCTGAGCCGTTGGGGAATGCGTAGATTCGACCTCCGCTGGCCTGGCCTTCAGCCAGCAGCGGCAGGACAAGGAGGACAGACGCAAGCAGGCGTCCGATGAATGTTTTCATGACTGTGCATCCGTTGACATGGGTGGAATGGGACCGGCAAATAAAACTCAGTTCATTACGTTCGCACCGCTGCGCAGGACACTCCAAACCAGCAAGGGTACTATCACACCGCACGTGAGGGTTCGCAAGGCGGGGCGAAGGGTGGGGGCGTTGGGCATCGGCGGCGGTCAGAGACCGCCGCTACAACGCGTCCCGCTTTTCTTCGTGTCCTAGTCAACAGCCCCAATGGCTCAGTTCATTTTTCCCATCAATTGCTCGAAGTTGGCGTATTCGATGACCTCGGGGCTTCCCAGGTAGTTTTGGCCAAAGACATTACCCATCACTGGCGAGAGCTGCTTGGGGATGAGCGCGGCGTTCATGACCATGACGACCTTGCATGAACCGTCGCTGTAGTAGGTGGTCTCGACTTTCTCGGCGCCCTGCACAACGCCAGTGACGGTCTGGCGAATGGTGTCGTTCTTGACGGCGAAGTTCTCCACGGTGGTGTTGGAATCAATCACGACCCCGTAGATTTTTTCGGCCATCTTGCGCAGCGCGTCCACTTCCGCGGCGCGCTCGGTCGTGACGCGCGCCTTCGGGCCGTAGAGCTTGCCGTATTCGGCGAGCGAGATGGGCGCGATAGCCTGCTTGAACTGGATGACACCGCCAAGGGCTTCCTGCGCGCCGAGACCGTCGAGTTCGAGCACGACCCGCACGGTGCCGTCCGGCTGTTTCTCCGATTCGACGACCTTTGCCGTCGCGACATAGTCGAACAACTTTTTCGCCAGTTTCTCATCCTGCATGAGGAGCTGCGAGACCGGCTTGTCGCCTTCGGTCTTCAGGTCGTAAATGATATGCGCGATCTGGCTGAGGGCCTTTTGCCGCGCGATGGGTTCGTCCTTGTCAACACCGGCACCGCGCAGTTTCGCCGCAGCCTGCGCCTGGCGTTGCTGGATGAACTGGCGGCCAAGGATTCGTTCCGACAGCAACCCGCCGCCGCGCGCGCGCAATTGCGCGATCTCCCATGGCGAGATCGTGGTCTGCTGGAATGGCTTCACGGTGACCGACTTGTTCGGGTTGTCGCCGCTGACCAGCACGACGTTGCCTTGAACTACGCCGCAGTTGATTGCGCGCACGGTCGTGCCCGGCACCGGTGGCGGCAATGGCACAGCACCAATGCCCACACCCACGCCCGGTGTGCCCGGCAGGCCGACGCCCACGCCGACTCCGCCAGGACCCACGCCTGCGTTCGCTCCGACGCCAACCGACCCCACGCCGACGCCAGCACCCGCAGCAACGCCGCTGGGGCCAACGCCGACGCTGCTGTTCGCACCGACGCCAGCGACATTGGCATTGGCGCCAACACCGATACCGTTCTGGCCTGCGCCCACGCCGACATCCGCGCGCGCCAAGCCCGGCACGCCCGCGCCGGCAACCACGGCCGCGCCGCCCGGACCGCTGTCCACGCCGACCTTGGCGATGCCGATATCGATGCCGAAGAACGTGCCGCGCGCGGCAGCGACGGCGATCGGCGTGCGCACGACGTATTCCGTGCCGGGGGGCAGCTTGTCGAGCTTTGAGGCGAGTCCGCCGCGAGTCAGGTCCAGGGTCACCTTCTTCACGACAGAGCCGTCGGGTTTCTTCGATTCATCCCAGAGGGCATTGACCTTGACGGTGCTCGACTCGCGCACGCGAAACGAATTGGAGGGGTCGAGCGCCACGTCGCAAAAACTGGCCGCTTCGGTGCCGATGGTGGAGCCGACACCCAAGGGTTGGCCTTGGGCGGCGACCTTCCCGTCCACGGTCACGCTGCCTTGCACCAGCGTCATTGTTGCCGGTTGGGGCGCGACCGCGAGCACGGGGAACACGATCAGGAGCAATGGCACAAGTCTCTTCATAAATTTTAGGTTGTTGTGTCCAAGTCTCGCCATGGGACGTGAGTCTCGCAAGTATAATTCGGCATTGAGACGGAGCGGCGCGCCCGCTAACGTCGCGGTGTGAAACGTTGGCGAAGAATTGGACGACTGCTCGGTATCGTGCTGGGCGTCTTGCTTGCCTGGACCGGCATGTGGCTGGGCCAGACGGAAATGCTGCGGGTTTTTGAACTGGCGTCGCTCGACGTGCGCTTCCGCGCCGAGAAGCCGGCGAACCTCGACCCACGGATCATCCTCGTCGCGATTGACGATTCCAGCATCCGGCAATTGGGACGCTGGCCGTGGCCGCGCGAGTTTCACGCCGCGCTGTTGCAAGCCCTCAACGAATATCCACCGCGCGCCATCGGCTACGACATCCTGATGACGGAGCCGGACGAAAAGCGCCCGGAGTCTGACCTTGCGATGGTTGAATTGTGCCGCCAGCTACGCTGCACCGTGTTTGCTATGGCGCGCGATCGCGATGCGCGAGGCGAGTACGAACTGAAGCCGTTCGATGCGCTGGCCAAGGTAACGACCGCCGGAGCGGTCAACGCGCCGCGTGACTTGGACGGTGTGCTGCGCCGCTTGCCGATGCGCGTGCTGGACCAACTGAGTTTCGCGGCGGCGGTGGCTGAGAAGATGGAGAAGGGTTCGACATCGAAACTGCCGGACGTGCTGCCGATCCGGTTTCGCGGGCGGTTGAAGGACTTCCGCATCGTGTCGGCTGCCGAGGTGTTGAAGTCGCTGCAACAACGCGCCTCCGGCCAGCCGGAATCGTTTCCTCTCAAGAGCTTCCTGAACAGCGTCGTGCTGGTCGGCTTGGCGGCCACGGGCACTGACGTGGCGCCAACACCGCTGGACACCAACTCGCCACTGGTCGTCGCTCACGCCAACGCGGTCAACAACATCTTGCGCCGCGATTTCCTGCGTGAAGCGCCCCGCGACATCACGTGGGCGGTGGTGGGATTATTGTGCGTGGTCATCGGTCTGACGACGGTGGTGCGGAGGCCGCTGGTATCCGGGATTCTGACGCTTTGTGTGGCTGGCGGCTGGGTTGTGGCGGCGTTCTGGCTGTTGCGCGCGTGGAACCTGTGGATCGAACTGGTCGCGCCGATGATCGTGTTGCTGCCGATGTTCGCGGCGATGTCAGCCTACCGGTTCTTTATCGAGGAGCGCGACAAACGGTTCCTCAAGAAAGCGTTCCGCCATTACCTGAGCGGGCGGGTCATGGAGCAGGTGCTGGTGAACCCGGACATGTTGAAGCTCGGTGGCGAGCGGCGCACGCTGACGGTGCTGTTCAGCGACGTGCGCGGTTTCACGACCTTTTGCGAAAAGAACCCTCCCGAGATGGTCGTGCCGTTGCTCAACGAAATCATGGGGGCGCTGTCAGTGCCGATCAGGGAACACGACGGCACCCTCGACAAGTATATGGGCGACGCCATCATGGCGTTCTGGGGCGCGCCAATCCCGCAGAGGGACGATCACGCGTTGCGCGCGGTGCGTTGCGCGTTGGGGATGAAGGAAGCCATGCGGCGGATCGCGGAGCAGAAAAGCGCGAATGGCCTGCAGGCGTTGCGGATGGGCATCGGCATCAACAGCGGCGACATGACGGTTGGAAACATGGGTTCGACCGAGTTGTTCGACTACACGGTTATCGGCGACGAAGTGAACCTCGGCGCGCGGCTGGAGTCTGAGACGCGCAAGTGGGACGCCGACATCATCATCAGCGAAACCACTTACGAATTGGTGAAAGATCACATCGAGTGCGTGCGGCTGGGGGAGACGACGGTGAAGGGCAAGGTCAAGCCGGTGACGATCTACAAGGTGGTGGGGCCGAAGGAGACTCCACCGCAGGCTGGCTAATCGTAACCATCTGGCGCTGAGAGTGTTGTCAATGGTCGTTTGCGGCGCAGGAGATGTGTCAGAGCACGCTCGCGTCGAACGAGTCCTTCGTGTCCTTGTCCCAGCCGTCCCAGAGGAAAGCGGAGTCCTTGCCGTCAGCGATGAGGCGGAGGGCGTAGTGGACCTGCTCCTCGTAGAACTCGCAGAACGCGCCGGTCTGCTTCATGGCGCCATTCATCTCGTGGGCTTCGGCGGGGCAGGGCGATCCACAGAAATGGCGGATGGCGCATCGGTTGCACGGCTCGATGTCTTCCACCTTGCGGCCGGTGACCATCGCGAACGGTTCGCTGGTGAGCACGCGCGGGATCGGGTCCTTGAAGAGGTTGCCACCCTTAAAGCGTGGCACGCCGATGAACTCGCTGCATGGGAACAGGTCGCCGTTCGGCGCGACAGCGAAGAAACAACGGCCGCCGCCGCAGGGCGAGATGTCGCACATGAGCCGGCGCGCGGTGGGCGCGATGATGCCGACGAGGATATTGGCGAAGTTGGCGACGATGAGCTTGCGGCCCGTGCTCCGGTAAAGCTCGTAGGTCCGGTCCAGCGCGGCGGTGAAATATCTGGCGGCGTCAGCGTCGCGAGGCTTCACCTTGCGCGAAGCGGGCAGGGTGCAGCGGAGGATGTTCAGCATGCAAGCCGGCACCTCCTGCTTGTGGAAGAAGTCCACGATCTTGACGAGGTGCCGCATGTTCTGCGTCGTGACGGTGCAGATGACGTTGTAGCCGTGGTAGCCGCGCAGTTTGTCCATCGCGCGGGTGACATGCTCGAACGCGCCGCGGCCCTCCCATGTCTGGCGGGTGCGGTTGGCGATGCGCGCTTCGTGACCGTCGAGCGAAAGGCCAATGCCCACGCCGCGCGAGGTTAGAAAATCAATGGCGCTGTCATCAAGGAGCGTGGCGTTGGTTTGGACGCCGAAGCGGAAGTCATTGCCGAACTGCTCGATGCCGGCGAAGACGGCTTCGCGGTTCAGCAGCGGTTCGGAACCGTGGAAAACGATCTGTGGCAGGCGGCCTTTGGGAACGGTCGTCTTGAAATAGTCGCGCAAGCGGGCGAGGGCATCGAGCAACTGCGCGGTGGACATCTGGGGACCGCTGCGGCGCATCGGCTCCGGGATGTAACAGTAGGTGCAGTTGAGATTGCAGCGCGCGGTCGGGTTGAAATAAACCGCGGAAGGTTTCAGACCGAATCGGAGCATCCGCATCTCCTTGGCGAACCGGGCGGATTTCTTCCGGTAGGCGCGGAGCAGGGGACTGTCGTTGAGCGCGTCGCCGAGCTGATCGCGGCGGACCAGCGACCAGAATGCGGTATCGGGATCCACCAGCGCGACGTGGGTGGCGTGGCCGATCTCGACGGGTTGGAGCGTCGGGCCGTGGCCCGTGTTGACGAAGCGGCCCCGCGCAGGAGCCGCTTCGCCAACGACCTTGGGAATGCTGTCGTTCTTCATTACTTGGACTTCTTGTCCATCAGGATGTAGTGCGACAGGCCCGTGCCTTCGGCTTTGCAGCACTTCCGGCGGGCGATCACATCTTTCAGTTGTTTTCTGGCGACTGTCTTCTTCATCGTG
>JBAZIR010000254.1:0-9036 GCA_041651735.1 Verrucomicrobiia bacterium
TGGCTTTCCATCTTGGCGGTAGTGGTTCGCTCGCTGCCTTTGGTTTCAGAAAGAACGCCAGCGGCAACGCCGAGGGATGGCAGGGCGGAACCAACACCGGATGTGTGGATAGCACGATGCCCACCAGCGTCAAGCTCGTGACGTTCGTGAAAGATGGCAATGAGTTGAATCTTTACCTCGACGGCGCGCTCGTTGCAGGGCCGGTGACTCCCAGTTCGGCAAACATCACCAACACCACCTTCGGTTTGGGTGCGCTCAACGATGCCAGCGGGTCGTTTCTGAGCGGTGACATCTGCGAGATGGCAGAGTTTGCCGGCACCTTGGAAGACGCCGACCGGCAAACCATCGAGGTTGGATTGCTTCTGAAGTGGGGGTTTGGCTCCTTTAGCAGCAGTTCGTCGGCCACATCATCGAGTTCGTCCAGTTCCATCAGCAGTTCCAGCTCGTCTTCATCCAGTTCCAGCAGCAGCATCAGTTCCTCCTCGCTGAGTTCGTCGAGCACCAGCAACAGTTCCACGTCATCCAGTTCGAGCAACAGTTCCAGTTCGGCGTCGTCCAGTTCAAGGTCATCCAGTTCCATCAGCAGTTCTTCCACTTCGCATAGTTCGCCGCCACCGCCTCCAAGCAGTTCCGGTTCCTCGACTTCGTATAGCTCCACCAGCTATTCTTCAAGTTCGAGGAGCAGTTCCTCGTCTTCGTCAAGCTCCAGCCAACCGAGCAGTTCATCCAGTTCTTCCAGCAGTTCTTCCAGTGCGGTTTCTGAATTCCAATTGGAGTCGGTGACCTTCGGCGGGGGCTGGGACATTGCCTTGGACAACCAACCATCTCCGACGTTATATCCGAACCAAGCGACCCTCTATCCAACACCGCATTGGCAAAACGAACCCGAACAACACCGCTCGCCTTATCTTTACAAAGCTGGTGCCACGCTGAGGATTGCGTCGGGAATATGGTTCGTGCCGGATCGTCATTTCCCCGTCAATACGGTTTTCTACGTCAAGGGGTCCCGTAATGGCACGACCGTTATCGAGGCGGAGGGGCAAGGGACCAACGTAGATTTGCCCGTGAAAGGCGCCTACGTGTCTATCAGCGATGCTCCGAAAAAGGATGATACCTCCTGGTCCTTCCCCAACAACGTCCAATACTTCGATCCATTCCGGATTGACTGGGAAATCTCAGTCGGCGAAGAGATTTACCAAGCGGGTTACAGCGAAAACCCTGTTTATGTCTGTTTGAAAGGGCCGCTGCAAGGGCAGTATCCGCTTCGCGCCATCGCCCATGTGGCCTGCTCTGTGGGCGACGCTTCAACTCCTGAGGCGGCTTTCGCCAACAGTTGGTCTCTATTCACAAACCAAAGCTTACAACTGTCATACGACTCAAACCGCAAGCTCTACTACTATCAATGGGGCACAACGTTCCAGGGAAATGGGATTCGTCGGGTTCCGTCCGATCCGAGGTCCCTCGTTGTTAATGTAGCAACACTTCTAAAACTCGGGACGGGCCAATGCGGCGCTTGGCAAGATCTCCTAATCAAAGCCGCAGCTTTGAATAACGCTGTATGCGAAAGGGTTAGGATTGAACCTATATCAGGTTATGGAGGCATGTTGGTTAGTTCCTGGTTCGACTGGCGGGTTCCTTTTAGCTGGTTGAGCGAAAAGTGGATAATCAAATTCGCTGGACCGGGAGCTGAAATGGTTCCAGCACCTGGCACCCTCCCGCCTGACGTGTTTGGTTTAGTTCGGAACGATTTTAGAGGAATCGTCGGCCAAGGTTCTTCTGAGTCTTTACATGGGTGTCCATCTGAGAAGGTTTTCGGACTTCACCTGATCGTGAAATACAATGGGAATTACTACGATCCCTCATACGGAAGCACTTATACTAATGAATGGGCGTTTCAGGGGAATCTTTATGCAATCACAAAACAAATTGGCCTCTACATGTTTGGAGGAGGACCGAATCCGATGGTCTTTGAGTTGGACCAACCCAACGGGCTGTGGATTAAGCCGTGGCCCTAGGCACAAGCATCTATGAAAGAACGGTATCGCTATTCCTTGGTCATTCTATCCGGCGCTGTATCAGCGTTGTCGTTGTTTCGAGCTGTTGGAGTCTTTGATACAGGTTTTGTAGAGGAGACTTCGCGTGATTACGCTAATGGAGGTTTCTTGGGGTTCTCTACTTTGACAAAGAAACTCGAGTGGAAAGATGAAACATTTCGGGTCTATTCCGTTACCAAGCAAAGTCTCAACAACGTGCGTGGCAAGAAGTCGGGTCTAGCAACTGTTTTTGTCACCGAAAGCGGACATGTATGGGCAGGTCCAGAACCGGAATTCTATATTGAAACCAAATCTGAAGTCTTGGGCGGCGAAGTCTGGGGACGCGATGTGATTTGGATTCCGAGCGAAATCCACAGAGATCGTTCCGGATTGGCTGATGTGGAAGCGGTGCTAAAGAGGTTTGAAAAGGAGAAGAACATTGGCATAGGCTTGCGGTTGCTTCCACTGAGAACCAGATGGGGGATTAGGACAATAGGGAGAGGCTTGGCAGTCCAAGACGGGCTAAGCGAGACCGCTGAATTCCATTACCACTATCGACTGGCAAGGGAGCCGGATGCTGTTCTGCTGTCTGGAGATACTGTGCGTTTGAAGTTGTGTGAGGGAAATAATCCTCCAAACGCCACACTGTGGATAGACGTCAACTCGAAGAAGTTGTTGAAAGCCGTTGAGGGAGACAAAGTGGTATTTGATCGCTGGAAGACAACGACACTTTATGGTGTTGGGTTTGTTTTTGCTACATGGGCGACGGCGGTGCTTTTGTGGCAACGCAAAAGAAGCAATAATCTGGACGGGAAGCCCGGGAGAAAATGAACGTGATACAGAATGCGTTGTTTCGTTCTGAACTGGCAATAGAACATCCATGTGCACTTGTCGCAAATTTCGCGCGGAGATTAATACCTATAAGGGTATTAGTCGAAGGTCTTGTGCAGATGCCTCGAGTTTCAATCCAAACCGCCGGAAACTTCGGCCGGTTGTTTGTAATTTCCATGCAAACGGATGGACGATTGGGGCAGATGTCCCAAGGTTCGAGTCAGTCATCTCGAAGCTTGGGACAAAAGTCTCAAACCTTCAGACATTTGTCTCAAAGTTTCCGGCAAATGTCTGGAAGTTCCAGACGCGCGGCCAGAATGCGCCACAAAGACACAGTTTACAACCGGAAGTATCTCCAAACCATCAACCTAACAACCGAGAAAGGAGGCAATGATGGCGAAAACGCCATTTTTGCCAAAGGTGATACGCAGTTCGTCAAGCGGTACGACAGGGTGAAAACCGCCGCAGCGGCCATTGGGACAACACTCGGCCCGAGGTTGTGATTGCCGAGACCGTGACGGAGCCGCCTTCCCGCAATTCGCGTCATCCATGCCATGAGAAAAGTCATCCTCAAAAGCTTCCTGTCGCCCGGCGACATCGTCATGCTTACCGCCGCCGTGCGGGACTTGCATCTCTCGCACCCGAAACAGTTTCTGACCGATGTGAGCACGCCCTGCCCGCATCTGTGGGAGAACAATCCGTATCTGACACGGCTCGAAGAGAAGGACAGCAGCACGCAACTGCTGGAGTGCCAATACCCGCTCATCCATCGCAGCAACACCGAGCCGTGGCATTTCATCCACGGCTTCACGCAGTTCATCAGCGAGAAGCTGGGGGTGCCGATCCGGCCGGGGCCGTTCAAAGGCGACATTCATCTGTCGCCCGCCGAGAAGGGTTGGATGTCTCAGGTGCAGGAGATCACGAAGGAGCCGGTGCCGTTCTGGATCGTAGTGGCGGGCGGCAAGCGGGACTTCACCATCAAGTGGTGGCAGCACGCGCGGTTTCAAAAAGTAGTGGATCATTTCCGGAAGAAGATACTGTTCGTGCAAGTGGGTGAGAAAGGGCACGAGCATCCGCCGCTCAAGGGCACGCTTGACCTGCGCGGCAAGACCGACCTGCGGCAACTGGTGCGGTTGGTCTATCACGCGCAGGGCGTGCTCAGCCCGGTGACGTTGATGATGCACCTGGCGGCGGCGGTGGAAACCAAGCCAGGCATGCCGAAGAACCGGCCGTGCGTGGTGGTGGCAGGCGGACGTGAGCCGGCGCAGTGGGAGGCGTATCCGCATCATCAATACATCCACACCAACGGCGCGCTGCGGTGCTGCGACAACGGCGGTTGTTGGAAATCGCGCGGTGTGCCGCTCGGTGACGGCGACGAAAAGGACAAGCCGGAAAACATCTGCGTGGACATGGTGATTGCCGGGAACGGATGCCAGCCCCCGGCGAAGAAAGCGTTGGAGTATCCGCGCGAGCAGTGGCCGCAACTGTTGCCGCACTGCATGGACTTGATTTCAGTGGAAGAGGTTATCCGACGCATCAAGTTGTACTTTCACGGCGGCGCGGTGAGGTATCTGACAACGACAGAGGCGGACATCTGCCAGAAGACAATCCCGACGCTGACAATTCCATGACATCGGGTTTCATTAGGACAGAGTTACCGAAACCAGTTTTTCGTTCATCATCAATTTTGCCGGAGGAATACGACTTTCTGCTGAAGTTCTGCAAAGAGCACGGCATCAAGAAAGTTTTGGAGTTTGGGCCGGGTGCGTCCACGCTCGCGTTCTTGAACGCCGGCTGTTCCGTCGTCTCCATCGAGGAAAACCCGAAATGGTTTCAGGAAACGCAAAGGACGTTGATGCTGCCCAATTGCGTTCTGTTGCTGGGCGCCCCACCGGGCATCATGTCGCACCCCGCAATTACGGCGAAAGCTTTCGACTTGGCGTTTGTTGATGGCCCGGCAGCAAAAGGGTCGCTGCCACGGATGAACACACTGCAAGCTGGGATGAGCAAGGCACCCTTGGTGATGCTCCATGATGCCAACCGACCGGGGGAAACGGCAACCGTCGCTGAAGTGATGAAACCCGGTGAGTGGGAAATGGAAAGGCATCTGACAAGACGCGGAATCGCAATCCTGCGGAGAAAGAAAAAGATGCTGCGCATCCGATTCATCTGCAACGCCCATGCTATTGGCGGCGGAGAGTTCAGCAGTTCATATCTGATGAACCAACTGGCGCAGCTCGGGCACGAGGTGTTCCTGAGTCCTTGTCATGGCATCAACCAGAAGTATCCCAAACCGGAAGGCGTGACCATTCTTCCCTCATATGCACAGGAAGCAGCCGTTGACTGCGACCTGCTGGTTTTTTACGCGAACGACCACGCTTACAAATTGGAGTCGAACCGGCAGGCATGGAGCAAGGCGATGGAATCGGCTCGGCGTACCGTGGCCGTATTGAACTTTGTGGCAGGACAGGCCGTCAACGAATGGTTCGCGTCGCGGCTGGCCAAGGTTATGTTCCTAAACAGCACGAAGGAACGGGAGTTCTTGGAAAAGGCGAAAGGGTTCACGGGCCAGTCGGTGGTGCTGCCGCCGCCCGTTGATCTAACGCCGTTTCTCGCGGTCAAGCCGGACTACTCCAAGATTTCGTTCGTCCGCCACAGTCGCGTGGGCGGCAAATACAACGCGGACGAAACGATTCATCTCGTGGGCGAATTTCTGAAGCTCGTCCCCAGCGCTCAATTCCGGTTCATGGCCGTGCCCGGATTTCTGAGGCCAATGGCGCAAGCGAACAACAACATTCGGCTCCTCGCGTGGGATGAGGAGGCTGCGCCGCAGTTTCTCAGCCACGGCAGCGTGTTCTGGTATCGCCTGCCAGCCGCGCTGCGCGACCAAGGGCCGCGCGTGATTGTAGAAGCAATGGCAGCGGGAATCCCTTGCATAGCGGATAACCGGGACGGAGCCAAGGATAGGATTACACCGGAGACGGGCTGGTTATGCAACACCGCTCAGGATTATATCTCGGCGGTTGGTGAAATAGTCTCCAACCCGGAGATTCTACGATGCAAAGGTCAAGCTGCCCGTCAACGGGCAACCGAACATTTCCGGCCCGAACGGTGGCTGGAGGCATTGCTTTCCGCATCGTGATAGCGCTTCAGAACGAACCACAGTCATGATGCGGTGAGGTGCCAAGATGGCGAATAACATCTACACAACCCTGCCGGGGAGGCATGGCGGCGGCGCCGGGATGACTTGCTTGGCTCTCAATCATCTGGAATCGCAGGGCTATAAGGTTCGGTATAATTTCGCCCCACTGCATGGCCAATTCCTGTGGTGCGACTGGTCCGATGTCGTCATCCATTACAACTTCGAAGACAGCCCGGATGTTCCACTAAAAACGGAGCGACTGAGACTTGCCTTGGAGAACCTCTATCATCTCACGGGGAGGAATAGAACCTTCCTTCAAGTATGGCCGAACGCCAAGACCGACGTTCCTTCCATAGAGGGATGGATTCGGATGCGAAACGCGCCATATCCTGTCGCGAGACCGTTGCTGTTGAGGGCAATGAACGCGAAACCGAATTTCAACGATAAGCCGTTGGATATTTACACGAGTTGGACCTTCAGCAGTTGGTCGTGGCGCACGCGTTATCGTTTCCCCATCACCGAACTCGCCGCCCGTCACAATTGGGGCGCGACCACGGGAGGTATCTGGCTGCGGGCGAAGGACGATTTTGGATGCACCTACCAAACATGGCGTGGGAAGCCATGCACAGGACGTATCCACAATATTGATGGCCCGCCTTTCAGTGAATCCGTCTGGAAGAATTACATGACGAACTACTTGCTGCGCGCCAAAGTGTCTTGGGACAGCATGGGCAACGATGAAGCGCCTTATTGCCACCGGTTCATCGAATGTGGGTGGGCGGGCGTCTGTGTGATACGGGAAGGTCCTGTTTGCGGTTGGTATGAACCTGGCCGCGATTATGTCGTGGAATCTGATCCTGAAAAGGCGTTTCGTCTCGCATTTGAACTGGTGCGATCTAATCGGTGGCGTCGTTACGCGGAAAACCTGCATGCCAGATGGAAGAACTTCGAGACAACGCCTGCCGTGGCTGATTTCCTGCTGAGAGCGCTAAACGGGAAAATGCACAAGGCACATCTGTAACCGTTACATACGGCAAGAAAAATATTCGCCCGTAGGCCTCCGAAACGCAACGATTCTGCCTGGCTTCGTTCTTGCCAGTGCGCGGGCTGCTCTCTATGCTGCGCGAGTTTTTGAAACCTGAGAGACAATGACTACGACGATTCCTCGTAAACCTGTTGCGGTTGTGACCGGCGGCGCGGGCTTTGTTGGCTCGCATCTTTGTGACCGGTTGCTCGCCGAGGGCTGGCGCGTGTTCGCGGTGGACAATTTTCTCACCGGTTCGCGCGACAACATCAAACATCTCGACGACAACCCCGACTTCGTGCTGATCGAGCAGGATGTAACCCAATACCTGAAGGTGCCGGGGTCAGTGGAGTTTGTGTATCACTTTGCCTCGCCGGCCAGTCCGGTGGATTACGGCGAGTATCCGGTCAAGACGCTGAAGGCTGGTTCGCTGGGCACGCTCAATGCCCTCGGTCTGGCCAAAAACAAGCGTGCCGGTTTCATGATCGCCTCCACCAGCGAGGTCTACGGCGATCCGCTCGTGCATCCGCAGACCGAGAGCTACTGGGGCAACGTCAATCCCGTCGGCCCGCGCGGTTGCTATGATGAGGCCAAGCGGTTTGCCGAGGCGCTCACGATGGCCTATCTGCTCGAAGACAAGGTCAACACCCACATTGTCCGCATCTTCAACACCTATGGTCCGCGAATGCGGTTGCGCGACGGCCGCGTCGTGCCGGCATTCGCCAGCCAGGCGCTGCTGGGCGAGCCGATCACAGTTTTCGGCGATGGCAACCAGACGCGCAGCTTCTGCTACGTCAGCGACCTGGTGGACGGCATCTGGCGGTTGTCGCGCACGGATTTCCATGAGCCGGTGAACGTCGGCAACCCTGCGGAGATGACGGTGCGGCAGTTCGCGGAAGCCATCATCAAGATCACCGGTTCCCGCTCGCCGATCATCTCCAAACCACTGCCGGTGGACGATCCGAAACAACGCCGGCCCGACATTGCTCGCGCGCGCCAACTGCTCGGCTGGGAGCCCAGGGTGGGTCTCGACGAAGGACTGCGGTTGACCATTCCTTATTTTCGCGAACGTTTGGGCATGGCTGCCACAAGTTGACAACGCCGCGTTGCTGTCGATAGTCTAATCACTGGTTTTGTTGCATGGATATCTTTTTCAAATGCATCCACTGCGGCCAACGTCTCGTGGTGGATGATACGGGCATCGGGATGGAGATTCCCTGTCCTTCCTGCGCTAAACTCGTCGTCATCCCGCCAGAGTCCACGGTGCCTCCCGAAGAGCAGGATATCCCCTCGCCAGTGTCCACTCCAAAACAGCCGGAGCTTGCTCTTCCGTCAGCGCCGGTTGGGACCTTTGCTTCCCGACCGCTCAAAGTGGTGCCCGCGCCGTCTGCGTCGGTTCCAGTCAAGCCGGCGTCCGCCGTTGAAGTAGTAGTGCCGAAAAACCTCCACGCGCCAATTGCGCCAGCCCGAGTGCGGCGACCGCTTGTTTCGCCGCCATCGCCGTCTGCGCCACGACCCGCGCCGGCCCTTGCACCTGAGTTGATCGAAATGGTCGCGCCGGTTCCATCGAATCTTCGCGCGCCTGCCGCGCCGCGCCGTATTCGATTGCCTTTGGCCCAACCTCCGTCTCCGTGCGCGCCGCAGCCCGCACCCGCGTTGCCTGCCGGACTGCTCGCGGCACTGACACCACCGGTGACACCGCCGCCCGCCGCTCCCGCGCCGCCCGCGCCACGCCAGGCGCCTGCGTTCGCGCCACCTCCTTCCTCGTTGCCGCCGCCGCCCGCAGCGCCACAGTTGATCGAACCGGCTCTTCCGCCGCCGCCGGCTGCCGCGCCCGCGCCTCGGAAAGCGCCCGCGTTTGCGCCGGCTGCGGAAACAGTGCCCGCGTCACCGCCCGCGCTGAAATTGCCAGAGCCGGTGCTGCCGCCGCCGCCAGTCGTCGCAGTCGCTCCGCCACCCGCGCCACCCGCACCCGCGCCGAGGGCGCAAGAACCTGTTTTCCGACC
>JBAZIR010000255.1:0-9034 GCA_041651735.1 Verrucomicrobiia bacterium
CGGCCAAGACGACCTACGAATCGGAAATCTGGACGGACGCCGACGAGGTGCGCGAGGCCTTCAGCCGTTCCTTCTACGGCTCGGTGTTGCTGCGGCCGAAGAGCGCGGCGGCCGGCGCCGTGCTCATCAAGCGGCTTGAAGCCGACAAGGAGCTCTTCGTGCGCGTGCTCCCGGAGGCGGACTATTACCAGGAGCAGACAAAGAACGCAGGGCCGATCCAGTTCATGGGCGGCTTCCTCGCGATCATCATGAGCATTGGCGCGGCGTTTGCGGCCATGAACACCATGTATGCGTCGGTCGGCTCGCGCACGCGCGAGATCGGCACGTTGCGCGTGCTCGGCTTCCGGCGGCGGGACATCTACCTGTCATTCCTGCTCGAATCGGTGCTGCTGGCGCTGGTGGGCGGCGCGCTCGGTTGCATCGCGTCGCTGCCGATCAACGGCCTGGCCACCGGCACGATGAGCTGGACAACGTTTTCGGAGGTCGCATTCGAATTTCGCATCACCGGTGAACTGCTGGCCAAAGGACTGGCGTTTGCGGTGGTCATGGGCGTGCTCGGCGGGCTGCTGCCCGCCCGGGTCGCCGCGCGCAAGCCTGTGCTCGATGCATTGCGCTCGGCCTAGAAATGGTCCACAATCAACCCGATATCGAATCATGAGTTCATCGTCACAACAAGGACCGCCGGCACTGAGCAAGCTGCCGATTGCTCCGGAGAAAAAGTCGCGTCGCAAGACTGGACCGCTGATGTTGGTGCTGCTGGTCCTGCTGACCGTCGCCATCGCTGGCGGTGTGTATGTGTTCACGACGAACGACCAGGGCAGCCTTTTCACCGCCAGGAAACCGGAGCCAAAGCCTGGCCAAACGGTGGCGCAACCGCCCGCACCGGCGAAACCGGGCGACGTCGTGCTCACCGTCAGCGGCTACGTCATCCCGCGCGAGCGTATCGAGCTTAGCCCGCGGTTTCAGGCAATGGTGAAATGGATCGGTGTCCGCAAGGGCGACCGCGTCAAGAAGGACGACGTGATGGTTCGGCTCGATGACGCCGAATATCGCGCCAAGGTTCTCGAAGCCGAAGGCCAGTTCGCCCGCGCGCAGGCCGATCTTGCCAACGCCGAGGCCAACCTCAAACGCCAGCACGCGCTCTCCAGCAAGAACATCGAGAGCGAGCGCACCCTCGACGACGCCCGCCGCGCCCGCGACATGGCTCTCGCGCAGATCACCGTTGCCAAAGGCCAGCTCGCCTATGCGCAAAACTACGTGGAGTGGTGCGTCATCCGCGCGCCCATCAACGGCACGATTCTGGAGAAACTGGTGGAGGCGGACGAACTGGTCTCGCCGGTGACCTTCGGGGGCACGCGCGGCCCGAGCACCGCGTTGGTTTCGATGGCCGACCTCACCGACCTGCAGGTGGAAATTGATCTCAACGAGGCGGACCTGGCGAAGATTCATCTCAAGCAACGCTGCCGCATCAGCCCGGAGGCCTACCCTGACAAGCGCTATGGCGGCTACGTTGCCGAGATCGCGCCCGAAGCCAACCGCCAGAAAGGCACGCTCCAGATCAAAGTCCAGGTCGAGAAGCCCGACACCTTCATGACACCGGAGCTGTCCGCCAAGGTGGATTTCATCCGCGGTGACGCCGCCGCGCGCTAGACGCCGCGGGCCTGATTGCGCTACACTCCGCGCCTTGCAGAGAACAATTATCGAGTAACCAAACACCAAAACTAATTTCGCGTAGCTTCGGCTACTGTCTGATCCGAAACCTAGGAATTTCGAAAGCGAGACGGTGCTTGAGGCACGCCCCCACGTGGGGCGTGCTGAAAGCGTTCTCGCTTGGGCGCTCCTAGGTGCCTGGATCGGGACGTAAGTAAGTGCGTCCCACATTTGTTTTAGGCACCTGGAGGTTCGAGCAAGGACGAGCCACCCCGACAGGGCTGATTCGCGCGCGAGCGAAACAGCCATGCCGCGTATCTTCGACAACATCGTGCAGGAGCTTCTGCCCGCTCTTCGGCAGACGCTCGAACTCTCCAATCGTTCCGACTTCTGCGTCGGCTACTTCAACCTTCGCGGCTGGAAGGCACTCGACGCGCTGATTGAGAAATGGCCCGGAGGCGACGGCCACCAGTGCCGTTTACTTGTCGGCATGCAGCGATTGCCGCAGGAAGAATTGCGCGAGGCATACAGCCTGCTGCCACACGAAGACCAGATGAGCAATCAGGCGGTGATACGCTTGAAGCGCCGACTCGCCGAAGATTTCCGCGCGCAGCTTACCTTTGGCGCGCCAAACGACGAAGACGAAGCCGGTTTGCGCCGCCTCTCCGCCCAACTCAAGGCAGGGAAAGTCGTGGTGAAGCTCTTCCTCCGGCACCCGCTCCACGCCAAGCTCTACCTCTGTTTCCGAACAGACCCGGACAATCCGATCACCGGTTATCTCGGTTCGAGCAACCTTACCCTCTCTGGCCTCTCGCATCAGGGCGAACTCAACGTGGACGTGCTCGACCACGACGCTGCGAAGAAGCTGACAGATTGGTTCAACGACCGATGGGGCGACAAGCCTTGGTGCGTGGACATCACCAAAGAACTCATCCAGGTGATTGATGAGAGTTGGGCGCGGCCCGAATGTCCGCCGCCCTACCAGATTTATGTCAAGATGGCTTATCACTTGGCGGAAGAGGCTCGCGCTGGCCTGTCTGAGTTTAGCATCCCGCCAGACATGCGCGGCATCTTGCTGGAATTTCAGTCCGCCGCCGTGCGCATCGCGGCCCGGCATCTGGAAAAGCGCGGCGGTGTTATCCTTGGCGATGTCGTCGGTCTCGGCAAAACGCTCATGGCCACCGCGCTGGCTCGTGTGTTTCAAGACCCGCCGCGCTCGCTCGAAACGCTCATTCTCTGCCCCAAGAATCTCGTTGGCATGTGGGAAGACTACGCCCACCGCTACCGCCTGATTGCGAAGGTTATCTCCGTCACGCAGGCGCAGAACAGCTTGCCCGACCTCCGCCGCTACCGCGTCGTCATCCTTGACGAAAGCCACAACCTGCGGAATCGCGAGGGCCGGCGCTGGGCGGCTGTGCGCGATTATCTGGCGCGCAATGCCAGCAAGTGCATCCTGCTTTCCGCAACGCCCTACAACAAAGCCTACCTCGATCTCGCCAACCAGCTTCGGCTGTTCATGAATCCAGACGACGTCGTCGGCATCAGGCCCGAGGAATACCTGCGGCGCGACTGTGACGGCCGTCCCGACGAATTCACCCGCCGCCATCAATGCGCAGTCAACTGCCTCTCGGCTTTTGAGAAGAGCGAACACGCCGACGACTGGCGCGAACTCATGCGCCTGTTCATGGTTCGCCGCACGCGCAGCTTCGTCGAACGGAACTACGCGTTTACGGAATGTCCCGCGTGCGCCACCGTGCTCTTGCCCACTGTGGAAAAGTGTCCCAAATGCGACCGCCCGAAAGCGAAGGAGGACCGCCGCTTCCTCATCCTTGAAGGTGGCAGCCGTTTTCATTTCCCCAAGCGCCAGCCGAAAACTCTCACGTTCCGCATTCGCGACAAGGATCCAGACGATCAATACGCCCGGCTTTATTCCGACAAGGTGGTTGACACTGTCCGCTCACTGCACCTGCCTCGCTACGGCCTCGCCAACTACCTCAAGCCCACGCTCGATGTGCCACCGTCCAAGGGTGAAGCCGAAGTGATGGATAACCTCTCCCGCGCCGGCAAGCGGCTCATCGGTTTCTGCCGCACCAATCTGTTCAAGCGACTGGAAAGCAGCGGTCATTCATTCCTGCTCTCTGTGCGTCGTCACATCCTGCGCAATTACATCTTTCTGCACGCCATCGAAAAAGGCTTGCCGTTGCCCGTCGGCACGCAGGACTCCGCGTTGTTCGATACCCGCACCGAGGATCACGACAGCGACAGCACGCTCTTTGGCGCGGACGAAGCCGCCACCGCCAAGCCCACCGAAATTACCGCCACTTCGTTGGCTGATTTCGCCATGGCCGGGGCATCGGGCTATAAAACGCTCCGCACCGAACGCGCCCGCAATTTTGACTGGTTGCGTCCCGACGTGTTCGTTGACGACCTTGCCCAACACCTTCGGCAGGACGCGCAACGGCTTTTCTCCATTCTCGAACTCGCGGGCCAGTGGCAGCCCGATCAGGATCACAAGCTGGCCGAACTCCACAAGCTCCTGACGAAAAAACATCCCGGCCAGAAGATTCTCATCTTCTCTCAATTTGCAGACACGGTTTCCTACCTTGCGGACCAGTTGCAGGCGCGCGGTCTCAAGCAAATGGCTGGCGTCACCGGCGACACTGAAGAGCCTTCCAGTTACGCCCGCCGGTTCAGCCCCGAAAGCAACAAGGCGCGTGACAAAAAGGAACCCAACTACGTTTCGCCGGCGGAAGAACTCCGCGTGCTGGTCGCCACCGACGTCCTCAGCGAAGGTCAAAACCTCCAGGACGCCGCCATTGTCGTGAACTTTGATTTGCCGTGGGCCATCATCCGCCTCATTCAACGTGCAGGCCGCGTGGACCGTATCGGCCAGAAAGCCGAGGAAATCCTGTGCTACTCGTTTGTCCCGGCAGACGGAGTCGAACGCCTCATCCGCCTGCGCGCGCGCGTCCGCCAGCGTCTCCGCGAAAACGCCGAAGTTGTCGGCACGGACGAAACCTTTTTCGAGGACGAGAAACACGACACTGTCATCCGCGACCTCTTCACGGAGAAATCCGGCATCTTGGACGATCCGGCGGACGATGAAGTGGATCTCGCGTCGCTGGCCTACCAGATTTGGAAAAATGCCTGCGACACCGACCCCTCGCTCAAGAAGACCATCCCGGACCTACCGGGAGTTATATTTTCCACCAAGACGCTGTCCGCTGTTCCCGCCAAGCCCGTTCCCGCGGCTGGCCCGCAGCCCGCCTCCGGCGTCATGGTTTACGTCCGCACTGCCGACGGCAACGACGCCCTTGCATGGGTGGACGAAGAGGGCCGCACCGTTACCGAAAGCCAGCACGAAATCTTGCGCGCCGCCGCGTGCGAACCGGCCACCCCCACGCTCCCGCGCCTGTCCAATCACCATCCGCTAGTGCAAAGAGCCGTCGCTGGCATCCAGACCGAACACATCACCACCGGCGGACAGCTCGGCAAACCCTCCAGCGCACGACGCCGCGTGTATGAGCGGCTCAAGGATTACGCCGCCCATGTGAAGGACAGCCTTTTCGACATCAAGCCGCTCCATCATGCTATTGACGAGATTTACGAGTCGCCTCTGACCGAAGCCGCGCGCGATCTCCTAAACCGCGAACTCCGTGCCGGCATCACCGACGAGAAACTCGCCGACCTTGTCCTTTCTCTCCACGAGGAAGACCGGCTCTGCATCGCCAAGGACGACGCTCAAGCCCGTGAGCCGCAAATCATCTGCTCTCTCGGCATCCGCAAGGACTGACCTATGCCACTCGACTTCCAACGCGCCCGCCCGCTCTTGCAAAGCTGCGCCCTGCCGAAGCTCTTCGTCGAAGAACTCGGCTGGGAGCCAGCCCGCCAAAAGCTCACCCTCAGCGCCGGTGAAGCCGACTACGCCTTCACCGCCGTCGCCGAGAAGCGCGGCTTCACCGCCTGGCTCTGTGAATCGTCGCACGGCGGCCTGCCCGACCATGTCACCCGCCTCAAGCTCGACCGAAAGCTCTCCGAGACCAGCTTCGAGCATCTCATCGTCTTCGTGACCGGCGACCACTCAAGCCAATCATGGATGTGGGTCCGCCGCGAACAGGGTAAACCGCTCTCTGCCCGCACCCACGACTATCACCGTGGCCAACCCGGCGACTCACTGCTACAGAAACTTCAAATCCTCTACGTCTCACTCGAAGAAGAGGAAGCTGGTCTTTCCACCGTGGCCGTCGCTGGGCGTGCCCGGGCCGCGTTCGACATTGAGCGCGTCACCAAGGCGTTCTACCGCGACTTTGACACGCACCGCAAAGCGTTCCTCAAATTCATTGATGGCATCGGCGAGGTGGCCAACCGCGAATGGTATGCGTCCGTCATGCTCAACCGCCTGATGTTCGTCTATTTCATCCAGCGCAAGGGCTTCCTCGACGGTGACCACAATTACCTGCGCAATCGTCTCGACCGCTGCAAAATGGAACGGGGCAAGGACAGGTTCTACAGCTTCTACCGTTACTTCCTGCTCCGACTCTTCCATGAAGGCTTCGGCAAACGCCGCAAAGACCGCGCACCCGATTTGGAAAAGTTGCTGGGCAGCATCCCGTATCTCAACGGCGGTCTGTTTGCCGTGCATGAACTCGAAAAACCGGAGTGCTACGGCAAGGACATCCAGATTCCGGACAAAGCCTTCGAGCGCGTCTTCGACTACTTCGACCAATACCAGTGGCATCTCGACGAACGCCCGCTCCGCAAAGACGACGAGATCAACCCGGATGTCCTCGGTTACATCTTCGAGAAATACATCAACCAGAAACAAATGGGGGCGTATTACACCAAGGAGGACATCACCGAGTACATCAGCAAGAACACAGTCCTCCCGTTCCTTTTCGACGCCGCCCGCGCCAAGTGCAAGGTCGCCTTTGAAAACCCGCACGGCCCGACCGTCTGGGATTTGCTCCGCGAAAATCCCGACCGCTACATCTATCCCGCCGTCCGCCACGGCACGGACCGGAAACTCTCGCCGGAAATCGCCGCCGGCCTCGACGCCACAAAGCCCAACCTCATCGAACGCCGCCAGCCGTGGAACAAACCCGCGCCTGCCGACTACGCTCTGCCCACGGAAATCTGGCGCGAAGTCGTCGCCCGTCGCCAGCGTTACGAGGAAGTCCGGCGGAAACTCGCCGCCGGCGATGTCCGCGAGGTCAACGACTTCATCACCCTCAATCTCGACCTCCGCCAGTTCGCGCAGGATGTCATCCAGAACTGCGAAGGCCCGGACTTGCTCATGGCCTTCTGGCAGGCCATTACCACCATCACTGTGCTCGATCCCACCGGCGGCTCGGGCGCGTTCATCTTTGCCGCGCTCAATATCCTCGAACCCCTCTACGAAGCCTGCCTCGACCGCATGGAAGCCTTCCTAGCCGAGTGGGGCGAAGCCGGGAAGAGACTGCATCCGAACTACCACAAGAAATTCACCGAAGTCCTCGCCCGTGTGGACGCGCACCCGAATCGCCGCTACTTTGTCCTGAAATCCATCATCCTCAATAATCTCTACGCCGTGGATATCATGGAAGAGGCTGTGGAAATCTGCAAACTGCGCCTGTTCCTCAAACTTGCCGCCCAAGTCGAGCCAGACGCCAGCAAGGACAACCTCGGCATCGAGCCGCTGCCGGACATTGATTTCAACATCCGCGCCGGCAACACCCTCGTCGGCTACGCCACGGCGGAGGAAGTGCGGCGGTGCATGAAAGAACTCGGTGGTGGGCAAATGAAATTGATGGATGAGGAGGAGCTAGGCAGCTTTGCACGATTCAACACCCGCTGTGCCGATGTCGAGGATGCCTTCGCCAAGTTCCGCCAACTCCAGACCGAAGGCGACGGTTCAGTGCCCGCCGCCGACAAGCTGGAACTGCAAAACCGGCTCAAGGCGCTGGAAGACGAACTCAACCGCCACCTTGCCGGCGAATACGGCGTGAAGGTCAGCGACAAAGCGGCCTACGCCAAGTGGGTGAAGTCTCACCAGCCGTTCCACTGGTTCATTCAGTTCTACGGCATCCTCAAGGGCGGCGGGTTTGATGTCATCATCGGCAATCCGCCATATCTTGAAATCCGCGAGGTTGACTATGCCCCGAAGAATTACACCTGCCTCGACAGCGGAGCGATTCATGCGATGTGCATAGAACGAAGCGAGCACCTGCTGCACAAGACCGGCTGTATGAGCATGATAGTGCCTCTCTCGCTTCCCTCAACTCAACGAATGGAGGTCGTGCAGAAGCTATTGGAGGCAGACCGAAATGCTTGGTATGCGGACTACGCTTGGCGTCCCGCCAAACTATTTGACACTGTAAATCGCGCGCTCACCATCTTCGTGGTGACGCCATCCGGGGATGGCCACACGTTTTCAACAAACTACCAGAAATGGACTAGCGACGACCGCGACGGTCTGTTCGAGCGGCTGAACTATGTCCAGGTGCTACGCGAGCGTCCGGCATGTTGGATTCCCAAACTTGGCGATTCGCTGGAGCAGCACATTCTGAATAAGTGCCTTGCTGTCAAGACGGCCGTGAAGCACTTCACCGGCAAATCAGATCACCGCGTTTATTACCGAACGACTGGCGGGCTGTATTGGAAAGTTTTCACCGACTTTGCACCAGCATTCAATTTGAACGGAAGGAAAGGCCACAGCAGTCGTGAAACATGGTTCACTTTGGGAAAGAAGGAGCATGTAAGGCCCGTAATCGCCGCGTTGAGCAGCAATGTGTTTTGGTGGTGGTACACAGTCACTTCAAATGTTCGCGACTTGAACCCGTTTGACATTCAGAATTTCCTGCTCCCGGCATCGGCGCTTGCCGACCCAGCTTTGCATGCCCTGGGTGCGCGCTATCTGAAAGACCTCGACAAGAACAGCACGATGCTTGTTCGGGAGCAGAAGCAAACCGGCACGACTGAAACACAGTCCTTCAAGATTCAGAAGTCCAAGCCCATCATAGACGAAATCGACACTGTGCTGGCGGGACACTACGGTTTCACGGCGGAGGAGTTGGATTTCATCATAAACTACGACATCAAATACCGCCTCGGCCGCGACACCGAAACCGAGGGAGAATGACGCCCATCTCGCTTGGCTCCGCTGACGTCCGTTACCCGGCGCGGTTACGCGAGCGATTAGGCGACGATGCGCCCGCACAACTGACCTCCCTTGGTAATCTCGATCTGCTCGCGTTGTCGAAGACCGCGCTCTTCTGCTCCGCCCGCTGTCCCGGCCACGCCATCCTTCGCACCTACGATCAGGCCGCCAAGTGGCGCGACGAAGGCCGCTGCGTCATCAGCGGCTTCCATTCGCCGGTGGAGAAGGAATGTCTGCGCATCCTCCTGC
>JBAZIR010000256.1:0-9022 GCA_041651735.1 Verrucomicrobiia bacterium
TGCAAGAGCCTGAACTGGAGATTCGCATGGCAGGCATTCTCGCGCTGGCTGCTTTCAAGAGAGCATTCACGCTCGATCTATTGCCTCATGCGGAGTCCTGGCTTGAACGCCAGCTGGACAACTGGGCGTTGGTGGACACGTTTTGCAGTTCAGTGCTCAGCCCGTTGCTCGCGCAGCATCCGCAAGCGGAACGCACTCTCGTCCGCTGGTCACGCAAGAAGTCGTTGTGGCAACGTCGCGCCCCACTGGTCACGCTCGTGCCGTTTGCCCGCCGCGGCCAGTATCTCGATCTGGTTTTTAGGCGCTGTGGCGACCACCTCAGTAATCCCGAAGACCTTATGCACAAGGCCATCGGCTGGCTGTTGCGCGAAGCTGGCAAGACGGATCGCGCGCGCCTCAGGCAATTTCTGCTGAGGCATGGTCCGGCGATACCCCGCACGACGCTGCGTTATGCGATCGAGCATTTCGCCGCGATCGAGCGCGCAGAACTGATGCGAGCAACGCGCGCGTAACATTCTGCGTTTGCAGCGCGCCAAAGGACTGCTACGCTACGGTGTGATGCCTATGAAACCACCCACCCCACTCTTCCCCATTGGAGCCGCGCTATTGTTGAGCGTGACTATTGTTTGCGCCGCACAGACCAAGTTGGAAATCGTGACCTTCGCTGGCACAGGCGAGAAAGGTTTCGCCGGCGATGGCGGACCGGCAACGAAAGCACAGTTGAACGGGCCATTCGGCGTGGTTCGCGGGCCAGACGGGGCGCTCTACATCTGCGATACGCTGAACCATGCCATTCGCCGCGTGGCAAGCGACGGCACGATCACGACAGTCGCCGGCTGCGGCAAGAAAGGCTATTCGGGCGACGGTGGGCCAGCGACGAAGGCGCAAATCGCTGAGCCCTATGAGATCCGCTTCGACCGTGCGGGCCACATGTTCTTCGTTGAGATGCAAAACCACATCGTCCGCCGCGTGGACTCAAGGACGCGACTCATCTCGACCGTCGCCGGCACGGGCAAGGCCGGTTTCAGCGGCGACGGCGGACCCGCGACGAAGGCTGAGATAAAGACGCCGCATAGTATCCAGTTCAGCCCCGACGGCGCCCTCTACATCTGCGACATCGGCAATCATCGCGTCCGCAAGGTGGACATGAGAACGGGCATCATCACGACGTTCGCGGGCACCGGCGAGAAAGCTGCCACGCCAGACCGCTCGAAGATCGCCGGCACGCCGGTAAACGGCCCGCGTGCGATTGACTTCGACGCGCGCGGCGACATGTGGCTGGCGCTGCGCGAAGGGAACAGAGTCTTCAGGTTCGACATGAAGGCCGGCAGGATTCACCACGTCGCCGGGACGGGCAAGAGCGGCTTCACCGGCAATGGCGGCCCGGCAAAGGACGCGACGCTTTCCGGCCCAAAGGGCATCGCGGTTGCGCCCAACGGCAATGTTTATCTGGCGGACACCGAGAGCCACAGCGTCCGCATGATTGATGTGAAGAAAGGCACGCTGGAGTTGGTGGCTGGCACGGGCGAAAAAGGCGACGGTCCGGATGGTGATCCGCTCGCATGTAGAATGAACCGTCTCCACGGCATCTTCGTAGATACCGACGGTTCCGTGTTCGTCGGCGACACTTCCACTCATCGTGTGCGTGTCATCCGCGCGAAACGCTAAAACCACGACCGTTGACTGATGAGAAACAATGCCCAACGGCGCGGTGGCAGAATTCGCAAGCGCATCTCGAAGACAACTTCGAAAGCTGGTTCGGCGAGCATGAAGCATCTGTCCCGGCCGCTGCCGTGTGGGATTCATCTCGACCCGGTCGCACTCGCGCTTTGCAGCCTGTTCGATTTCGTTGAAGATCTGCAATTCTGGATCAAGGATCCGCAGGGACGCTACGTGTGGCTGAACCGCGGCTTTGTGCTGAACTATTCGTTCAACGGCCAGGAAGACCTCATCGGCAAGACCGACTACGACGTCTCTCCCCGGCATCTTGCCGACCAGTTCCGCATCGACGACGACCGCGTGCTGGCGGGCGAGACAATCATCAACCGCATCGAGCTGATCGGGCGGTTTGATCACACGGCTTGCTGGAGTCTGACCAACAAAGTCCCTTTGCGCGACGCACGCGGGCGGATCATAGGCACAACGGGCGTCGCGATGCCGCTGAAGGGCAAGGTGGCGGAACACACCTGGCCCGACCTCGCGCTGGCCAAAGTAGTTGTGTTCATCCGCGAACACTACATGGCATCGATCACCAACAGGGAACTCGCGCGAATCGCAAACCTGTCCGTGCGGGCCTTCGAGCGCCATTTCCAGCACTGCTTTCGCGTCTCGCCGCAACGTTACATCAAGCGCGTGCGCGTCCGAATGACCTGTCACGCACTGGTCTTCTCCGACCAGTCGCTGACACAGATCGCGATTGATCACGGCTTTTCCGACCAGAGCCACTTCACGCGGGAATTCCGGCACCAGATGGCAATGACGCCCCGGCAGTATCGAGAGCGCTACCGCGACGTGCGCGCGCCGCGCCGCTTTCCGGCCAAGCTTTGACGCGGCTGTTCTATACCCCGGCCCTCCCGGCATGTAGAAGATAGGCCGTTCAGAAAGAACACTGGACGGAGAATGGCCATGACTATGATGCGATCACACCAACCCGCCGACGGCCCCCACAGTTCACGCCGGACATTTCTCAAACAATCAACGGTTGCAGTCGCCGGCACGACGTTGATAAGCGCCATCGCCCGCAACGCACACGCCGCTGGAAGCGATGTGATCAAAGTCGCCCTCATCGGCTGCGGCGACCGCGGCTCCGGCGCCGCTGCGCAAGTGCTGTCCACCCATGCGCCGGTAAAACTCTGGGCGATGGCCGACTTGTTTTCCGACCGTCTGGAAGGAAGCCTGGAGTTGCTCACGCGCGGCCAGAAGGCAGCCTACGACCGCGATTCACACGGCAGTTTCTCGGACAGAATAGACGTGCCACCGCAACGGCGGTTTGTCGGCTTTGACGCCTACAAGGCCGCCATCGAAAGCGGTGCGGACCTGGTCCTGCTGACAACGCCGCCGCATTTCCGCCCGATGCAGTTCGCCTACGCCGTTGAGCGCGGAAAACACGTGTTCATGGAGAAACCGCTGGCCGTGGATGCGTCCGGAGTGCGGAGCGTGCTCGCCTCCAACGCCGAGGCCCGCAAGAAGAACCTCAAGGTCGGCGTCGGCCTGATGATGCGCTACACGCCCCGCTGCCGCGAGACTGTCAAGCGATTGCAGGACGGCGCCATCGGGCCGATCCATCTGGTGCGTTGCTACTGGAACACCGGCTTCCTGCGCGACACTGCTCCTCGCGCCGCCGACCAGACGGAGATGGTCTACCAACTGCGGAATCCCTACCATTTTCTCTGGCTCAACGGTGACTACTTCGTGGATGCGTTGCTGCACTTCATTGACATCGGCCTGTGGGTCAAAGGTGGCCACCCGATTTCGGCGCAAGGCCAGGGCGGCCGGCAGTTTTACACGGAGATGCAGTCCGGCGACTGCTTCGACCATCACACGGTGGAATTCACATTCCAGGATGGCATGAAGATGTTCACGCAGACGCGCCAGATTCCGCGTTGTTGGAACAGCGCCTCCGCGCAGGTCCACGGAGCCAAGGGAGTCGCGGACATCGGCCGCGGGCGAATCGAGGCCAGCGACGTGTGGCAGTTCATCGGGAAGCCGGTGAGCGCCTACCAAGCTGAACTGGACGCGCTCGTGGAGGCGATTCGCAATGACAAGCCGCACAACGAAGTGGAGCACGCCGCCACCAGCACCATGACCGCCATCATGGGCCGCATGGCCAGTTACTCCGGTCAAATGTTAAGCTGGGACGACGCGCTCAACTCCAAGCTGAGGCTCGGCCCGGAGAAATACGCTTTCGACGCCCCTGCCCCAGTTTCCGCCGACGCAAGCGGCCGCTATCCTGTGGCCATGCCCGGCATCACACGAGTTCTCTAAGAAACAGAAAAGGACATGTTTATGAATACACTGCATCAAACACAAATGACACGCCGCCAGGCTTTGACGGCGATGACAACAATCGTCGGCATCGGCGCCGTGCAAGCCGCAGCCCCGGCCGCAGGAAAAACCGCGATGAAAATTGGCTGCGGCACCGTGACCTTCCGGACGTTGCCATTGAAGGAAGCAATGGACCGCATCCGCCGCGCCGGCTACCGATACGTCGAACCGCAAGCCACCGGCCCGTGGTGTCCTCACGTGGACGCATGGAAGGACGACCCGCAGAAGTTCCGCGATCTCGTGCGCGAGTGCGGTTTTGCCGGAGCGTCGGCGTTGTGGGCGCCGAACGGGGCTATCATCCCCAACCCAAAGAGCGTCGAGGGCATCAGCCAGGCCATTCGATGGGCAAGCCGGGCAGGCATCCCGGTGGTCAACGCCGGTGACGGTCGCAAGCCCAAGAATATGTCGGACGACGAGGCGCTAAAGGTCCTGCGTGAGCGACTGGCGAAGATCCTCGAAGTCGCCGAGGAGTGCCGTGTGTATCTGGCCATCGAACCGCACGGAACATTCTCCCTCACCGCTGACGGGCTGAAGAAGATCATGGCCCTGTCCGGCTCGAAATGGCTCGGCGTCAACTACGACACCGCCAACGTCCACCGCGCCACCTACGTTGAGACCGCCGCCGGCGCGTACTCATGGACGCCCTTTGGGAAGCCGCAGGACGAAGTGGCCACACTGAAAGCCATCGTGGACCGCGTGGTCCATGTCCACGTTAAGGACGTGGTCGCCGCAAACTGCGTCGTGCTCGGCAAAGGCAGCGTCAACGTCCGCGGGTGTATCCAACTTCTGAAACAGCACGGCTACACCGGTCTGTTGTCGTTGGAAACCGAAGGCGTGGCCGATGTGGAACAGGCCCAGAGTTTCATCGAAGCCAGCCGCGTTTACCTGGAAGAGACGCTCGCTGCGCTATAGCGCTGTTTTGCCGTCCATCAGCAGATGCCGTTGTGTGTGCGCACGTTTTCGTGCTAGACACGGGCTGCGACAAGCCGCAGCGTTATCGTGACACACATGAAACGCGCATTGATTACAGGCATTACCGGGCAGGATGGTTCCTACCTGGCAGAGTTCCTTCTCGGCAAAGGCTACGAAGTGCACGGCATCATCCGCCGCGCCAGCACCTTTAACACCGAGCGTATTGACCATCTCTACCAGGACCCGCACGTGCGCGGCACGCAATTGTTCCTGCACTACGGCGACCTCAGCGACTCGGTGAACATGGTCAAGTTGCTGCATACGCTGCAACCCACCGAGATCTATCACCTCGCAGCGCAAAGCCACGTGCGCGTCAGTTTCGACATCCCCGAATACACTGCCGACACCACCGGCGTCGGCACCATCCGTATCCTCGAAGCGATCCGCGAGGCGGGCGTGCGGCCGCGATTTTATCAGGCGTCCTCGAGTGAGATGTTCGGGAAGGTCGCAGAGATACCGCAGCGGGAAACGACGCCATTCCATCCACGCAGCCCTTACGGGGTCTCGAAGGTCTTCGCCTATTGGGCGACCGTGAATTATCGCGAGAGCTACGACCTCTTTGCCTGCAACGGCATCCTCTTCAACCACGAGTCGCCCCGGCGCGGCGAGACGTTCGTCACGCGCAAGATCACGCGCGCCGTCGCTTACATCAAGGCCGGCCTCCAGAAGAAGCTCTACCTCGGCAACCTCGACGCCAAGCGCGACTGGGGCTACGCCAAAGAGTATATCGAAGCCATGTGGCTCATGATCCAGCAGGACAAGCCCGACGACTACGTCATCGCCACGGGCGAGACGCACTCCATTCGTGAATTCTGCGAGGAAGCCTTCACCCACGCCGGCCTCGACTGGCAGCAGTATGTCGAATTCGACAAACGCTACCTTCGCCCCGCCGAGGTGGACATCCTCGTCGGCGACGCCTCGAAGGCGAAGCGTGTCCTCGGCTGGGAGCCGCGCACGAAGTTCAAGGAACTCGTCCGCCTCATGGTGGATGCCGACATCAAGATGCTTGAAGACAAACTCGCCGGCCGCGTCGCGGTCGTGAACTCCGAACACCACTGATCCATGAACTTCTGGCCCCAACAACGAGTCATCGTCACCGGCGGCGCAGGCTTCGTCGGCTCCTTCGTCGTGGACGGGCTGCGCGCGCGCGGTTGCACGCAGATCACCGTGCCCCGCAGCAAACAGTGCGACCTTCGTGATCGCGCCGCCATCGCCCGGCTCTTCGCCGACACCCGCCCTACCCTCGTCATCCACCTCGCCGCCACTGTCGGCGGCATTGGCGCCAACCGCGAACATCCCGGCCGCTTTTTCTACGAAAACGCCATCATGGGCATCGAGCTCATCGAACAGGCGCGGCAGTTCCAAGTCCCCAAGCTCGTCGTTGCGGGCACCATCTGTGCCTACCCGAAGTTCACTCCCGTTCCGTTCCGTGAAGAGGAACTCTGGAACGGCTACCCGGAGGAGACCAACGCCCCCTACGGCATCGCCAAAAAAGCTCTCCTCGTGCAGTGCCAGGCCTACCGGCAGGAATACGGCCTCAACGCCATCTTCCTGCTGCCCGTCAACCTCTATGGTCCGCGCGACAACTTCAATCCCAGCAGTTCCCACGTCATCCCCGCCATCATCCGCAAATGTGTCGAGGCCCGCACCCGTGGCGACACCTTCATTGAGTGTTGGGGCACGGGCCGCGCCACGCGCGAGTTCCTTTACGCCGCCGACTGTGCTGAGGGCATCCTTCTGGCTGCCGAACGCTACAACAAACCCGACCCCGTCAACCTCGGTTCGGGCAATGAAATCTCCATCAAACAACTCACCGAACAGATCGTTCGCCTCACTCGTTTCACCGGCGAGATTCGCTGGGATCCGACCAAGCCCGACGGCCAGCCTCGTCGTCAGCTCGACACACAAAGAGCCCGGCGCGAATTCGGCTTCAGCGCCAGCACGCAGTTCGAAACCGGCTTGACCGAGACCATCGCGTGGTATGAGCAGCACCGTAATAGCATTGCGTGAGTGAGCCTGACGGCTCCCTGCCGGCCGCCGTCCATTCGTCTGGAGCCAAACGCCATTCCACAATAGGATGCTGGACGTGAAGATCATTTTCTCCCCTGAATGCGCCAACTACGGCACTCCCGGTTATCCGGAGTCACCTAAACGCGTTCTCAATTGCGTGTCGTTGTTGCAACAGGATGCACGGCACGAGTTCCTCGCGGCTCAGCCTTGCGAAGAGGTGGATATCCTGCGAGTGCACACGCCGCGGCTGCTGGAACAGGTCCGTCGTGGTGAATCCGATGATTCCTACACCCCGGCGTTTCCCGGCATCTTTGAACACGCCCGACGCTCGGCTGGAGCAGCGATCCAAGCCGCGGCGATGGCTTGGCACGGCATACCGGCGTTTTCGCTGATGCGCCCGCCGGGACATCATGCCGGTCCCGACCGCTTGATGGGGTTTTGCTATTTCAACAACGTCGCCATCGCGCTCAAGCGATTGTTTGTGGAGCCGCGCGCGCCGCAGCGAGTAGCGATTGTTGACTTTGATTGCCATCACTGTAACGGCACGGAAGATATCGTTCGTGGAGCGAAGGAAGTGCTCTGTGTCTCGCTTCACCAAAGTCCTGGTTATCCCGGCACTGGTTTGCGTTCTGAGAATAACGCACTGAATTATCCTCTCCCACCCGGAACTGATGGCGCGCGGTATCTGGAGGTCTTCTCTCGCGCGCTGGCGGAGGTTCGCAAGTTCGAACCTGAGTTGGTCGCGGTCGGAGCTGGATTCGACGCTTACAAGCGCGACCCGATTACAGATATGAGGCTGGAGATCGAAACCTTCCGTGAAATCGGGCGTCATCTGGCGGCCCTGCGACTGCCGATGTTTGCGCTCCTGGAAGGCGGCTACTCGTCACAACTGCCCAAGTGCGTAGCGGCTTTTCTCGATGGCTGGGAACTCTGCGAGCCGGCCGCTGACACCGCAATGAAATGATGATTTTAGGCAACGGACGTGGTAAGGTTCGGATTGTTAGGGAGCTTCATTAAAGTTGCTTGGCCATGATGCTTGGACATCAAAGGAGAGTGTTATGAAGAATTGGTTTGTCGGAACGATCATTGCGCTTGTTTCAACACTGAGCTATGCCGCCGATGGATGGGTGGCTGCTGAGTTGAAGGAAGCTCAGGCGCAACTCGACCAACGGCAGTTCGCACAGGCTTTTGAAATCTGCCACAACCTGCTTCTCATCAACCGCGCCGCATCGCTCGGCCGCGATGCGTCGGATCAGGCAAGGTCACTGCTGAGCACGGCAGGCCGGCGGGTGAAGGCCGGCAACCCCCGGGTTTTCAGCGCAGCGTTTCTCGACCGGGCCAAGCGGTTAAACTTCATTCAGGTCGGTTGCGCGTGGATGCCTGCCGAAACCAAAGCGCAGTTGCCGGCGGATGCAATCGCAAAGCTGGAGAAGTTCACTCAAGCGAAGGTTTGCCCCCAATGCAATGGCGCCTGCATCACTGATTGTCTCAACTGCGAAGACGGCAAGGCCAAGTGTGTAGCCTGCAATGGCACTGGACGGGCCACCGGAGGCGGCACTTTCGCACGCACACAGTGTCCGGTATGCAGCGGCAAGGGAAAATCCGTGTGCACGTTCTGCCGCGGCAGCGGTTTCGTGGTTTGTCAGAAATGCGACGGCACCGGTCTTCGTGATTGACAGTACGGGTCGCCGATTTCGCAAACCGAACGGCCCCAGTCTTTCGACTGAGGCCGTGGTGCGCCGCCGGGGGGAAGCGGCGCGCAGACCGGCGGGGAGCCGGCCCGCTTAAAAACTTCTCGTAAAATCCCTAGTTCATACCTTCACCCACCGATAAGCAAAATCTTAGTCGTTTTCCCAAAAACCTGTCAAGGGTTTGATGCAGGCTATTTGCTTCTAGGGCGCAACTTGGCACCCGCGCCATCAAGCCGTGAGCCAGAGTTCATCCCAGTGGTCGTTGTCGCGAGCTTCTTCCAGACCATCCAAGTGGCGAAGGCCGG
>JBAZIR010000257.1:0-8953 GCA_041651735.1 Verrucomicrobiia bacterium
AGACCGACATGCCTCTCCATTCCCAGCGCTCCCAAACCGACGGCCGCTCCCAGCCCCATCACCATCAACGTCAAAGGTTTCATAGAATCTCCTCGATCTGCCGGACGCCGACGAACTCACCCAGCCGATCCGACAACTCCAGCGTCGCCATCGCGACCGACACCGACCAGTCGCGCATCGATTCGGCCGTCTCCACCATCTGCCCCGGCAAATTCGCCGCGCTGACGAATAACAACACCGCCAGCACCGCCGTCTGCGCTCCCACCAGCCACGCCGTTGCCGGCCGCCGCTGCCACGCACGCACGTCGCCCATCACCCGCGCCGCCAGTTCCGACGGTGGATTCCTTAGTTCCCGCCACATCTCTGCTTTCATAGTCCTCTCTCCAGTTCCACTCTCAAGAACCTCCGTGCCCGGTGCAGCGTCACCTTCACGTTCGACTGACTCTCGCCAAGCACCGCACCAATCTCGGCCAGCCGCAAGCCTTCCTGATAGCGCAGGTTGAACATTGCGCGCGCCTTCTCCGGCAACCGTGCCAGCGCCGTTAACAATGCCGGTTCCAGTTCCTTCGCGTCACTCCGCGGTTCCGCTGCGGGCTCGGCAACCTCTTCCAGAGACACCGTCTGAAGCCGGCGCTTCTGAATGAAGTTGATTGCGGTATTCGTCGCGATCGTCATCAGCCACGTCTTAAACGCCCAGCGCGGGTTGTAGTGCGCGAGATATTTGAACGCCTTTACAAAGCTCTCTTGCGTCAGGTCTAGCGCGTCTTCCGGGCGTCGCACCATTCTCAGCATGTGCGTATAGACGGCCGACTGGTGGCGCTGTAACAACCCGGCAAACGCATCCGTGTCACCAGCCAACACTGACTCCACGGTGGTGCGATCGACCACCGCATCGCCCGCCTCCGGCCGCTCCGGGACGCCGCTAGCTGGTTCTTCCATTCTTACTCCCTTATACAGGCACCGTGCGCCAAAGGTTACAACGCCTCCCAGGCAAACTCCACCACCGGAATATGCGCCCCACAAATAACGAAGGCGCGAGAGTCATATAACTCTCACGCCTTCGTGTGGTTGAATTAATTGGCCGCTGTTCGTCTAGCTGGTCGCGGCGGGCTTGGCTGGCTCAGGAGCCGGTTCCGGCGCCGTTACAGCCGTCTCCACCCACTCGAGAAACGCCAGCGGGGCGCTGTCGCCAATGCGCTGGTTGAGTTTGACGATGCGAGTGTAGCCTCCGCTGCGGCCCTGATACTGCGGGGCCAGATCTTTAAACAGCTTTGCGACCGCCTCTCTCTGGTGCAACGCAGACACGGCAAGACGCCGATGATGCAGCGTTCCTTTCTTGCCGAATGTGATGACGCGGTCGGCGAGCCGACGCGCAGCTTTGGCCTTCATCACCGTGGTGCGGACGCGACCGTGAAGGATGAGGCTGCAGACCAGATTGGCAAGCATCGCATTGCGATGTTCGCTTTTGCGGCCGAGTTTAATGGTTCGTTTTCCGTGGCGCATGATGTCCTTACTTTATCTTTTCGACCGACTACTCCTTCACCTCTGGAGCAGCACCCAGGTCGTCAGCGGGCTTCTCCGGGGCCGGACCGGCCTCGAGCAGAGCCAGGTCGAACTTCATGCCAAGCTGCAGGCCAAGACCAGACAGCTTGTCCTTGATCTCGTTGAGCGACTTCTTGCCGAAATTGCGATACTTGAGCATCTCAGCCTCGGTCTTCATCGCAAGCTGGCCCACGCTGGTAATATTGGCATTGTTCAGGCAGTTGGCGGCGCGGACGCTCAGCTCGATTTCGTTGACAGACATGTTCAAGAGTTTGCGCAGACGCGCGTTCTCATCGCTGACCTTCTCCTGCGCAGCCTCAAACTCGACCGGCTCCTTGCCGTATTCGCAGAATGGATCGAGGTGATGGCGCAGAATATGGCTGCATTGCATAAGCGCGTCGTCAGGTGTCATCCGGCCATCGGTCCAGATTTCGATGACCAGTTTGTCATAGTCGGTGCGCTGGCCAACGCGCGTATTCTCCACCGTGTAACGCACGCGGCGCACAGGCGAGAAGATCGAGTCAATCGGGATGATGCCAATGGGCATGTCGAGCTTCTTGTTTTTCTCTGCCGGACGGAAACCGCGAGCGACCTCGACGGTCAATTCCGCCTCGAACTTCATCTTCTTGTCGAGCGTGCAGATGTGGACATCCGGGTTGATGATCTCAAGCGTGTTATCGGCCTTGATATCCGCGGCGGTGACAGCCCCTTCCTTGTTCGCAATCAGCAGGATCTGGCGCGATTCCTTGGTCTGCGACTTGAACAAGATCTTGCGGAGGTTAAGGATAATGTCGGTGGCGTCCTCAACCACACCCACGATGGTCGCAAATTCGTGGTGCGCGCGCAGGGATTCGTCGAACTTGACCGTGGTCAGCGCGGCGCCTTCCAGCGAACTGAGCAACACACGGCGAAGCGAGTTGCCGATGGTATGACCGAAACCGGCCTCAAAAGGCTCCGCAGCGTACTTGGCGTAGGTGGGTGTTGCGGTTGCCTCATCCTTGGTCAACCGTTTGGGCATTTCGAAACGTCCGAGTCGAACTGGCATTGTGTCCTCCTGCGAGTTTGATCTGGCACGACTGGCAGCTTCACCGCCGCTGACTTCGCGGTAGCTTCAGCGCGGGAGCACCCGCCGGCCCATATACTCGCGTTTGTTTTTACTTCGTTTGTTTGAACTACTCTCCGACTATCGCGAATAAAACTCAACAATCGCCTGCACGTTGGCAATCGGCTGAACTTCGTCCGTCGTAGGCAAGCGACTGAGACTGCCCTTGGCGGCTTCCTTTTCCAGCGTCAACCAAACCGGCGCCGTGCGAACCGCGGCCGACTCCAGGCTCTTGACGACCATCTGCCGCGAGCGGGCATTTTCGCGCGCTTCGATGACATCGCCGGGCTTCACGTTGTAAGAAGGAATATTGACGCGGCGTCCATTGACCTTGAGGTGGCCGTGCGTCACCAACTGGCGCGCTGCGGCCCGGCTCGGCGCGTAACCGAGGCGAAAGACGATGTTGTCCAGACGCGTCTCCAAGATCTGCAGGAGTATGTCCGCAGTGTTGCCGCGGCGCTTCTTGGCTTCCTCGAAGCAGCGGCGGAACTGCCGCTCAAGCAGGCCGTAGCAGTAACGCAGCTTTTGCTTTTCGGCGAGGCCGCGGGCGTAATCAGTCAATTTCCGGCGCGCGCGCGGACCATGTTGTCCGGGTGGATACGCGCGCTTCTCCAGCACCTTGTGCGGCCCGAAGACGGGCACGCCGTAGCGACGACTGATGCGTTGTTTGGGTCCTTTATAGCGAGCCATAGGTCAGTAATCCGTATTGCGTATTGCGTATTGCGTATTCCAGAAGAAACTACACGCGGCGTTTCTTCGGCGCACGGCAGCCGTTGTGAGGAATCGGCGTCACGTCTTTAATGGAGGTGATTTCCAAGCCGATCGCCTGCAACGCGCGAACGGCGGACTCGCGGCCGGAACCGGGACCTTTGACGTGGACCTCGATTTCCTTCATGCCGTGAGACATCGCCTGACGACCACAATCCTGCGCCACAAGCTGCGCGGCGTAGGCCGTGCTCTTGCGCGAGCCTTTGAAACCAACCTTGCCCGCGCTGGACCACCCGATGACATTGCCCTGCATGTCCGTGATGGTCATGCTGGTGTTGTTAAACGATGCCACGACGTGGGCGATGCCATTGTGAACGTTCTTCGCACCTTTGATCTTAGCCACCTTGACCGGCTTCGCGCCTTCGTCAAGCAGTGACTCCGCCGTCGTTGCGGCGGGCTCAGGGGCCGGTGCAGCCGGCGCGGCAGCCGCAGCGGCCTTCGCCTTCGGCTCCTTGCCAGCAGCCTTCACTTCCTTGGCCACCTTGGGTTCTTTCGTCGTCGGTTTCTGTTCTTTTTCGTCAGCCATATAACGCCTCAACTATTTTCGTCAAAACTAAACTTTGCCGGCCTTTGCGTCCTTGCTGCGCACGACGCCGACGGTCTTGCGGGGTCCTTTGCGGGTGCGCGCGTTGGTCTGCGTGCGCTGGCCGCGCACTGGCAAGCCCTTCACATGCCGGCTGCCGCGATAGCACTTGATGCCGATAAGCCGCTTCAAGTTCAGCCCGATCTCGCGCCGCAGGTCGCCTTCGAGAATGTAACCCTCTTTCTGGATTATACCGACAATCTTGCCGAGCTGCTCGTCGCTTAGCTTCTCTGTGCGGATGTTTGGATCAATGCCCGCCTTTTCCAGGATGACGAGCGAGTTCGACGGACCGAGTCCGTAGATATAACGCAGCGAAATGCCGATTTTCTTGCCGCCGGGAATGTCAACGCCCAAAAGTCTGGCCATAATATGTGTCCTTACTAACCCTGCCGCTGCTTGTGCCGCGGGTCGGTGCAAATCACACGCACCACGCCCTTCCGCCGCACAATGCGGCAGCGTTCGCACAACCTTTTTACTGACGATCTAACCTTCATAAGTTCTTTCAAAACTATCGCCGGCCGGTAATCCGGCCTTGGCTCAAATCATACGGCGTCATTTCCAACATCACCTTGTCGCCCGTCGCGAACGGACTAAACGCCGCTCGCTTCTTGCCCGACACATAGCCCAACGCGCGATAGCCGTTCGGCATCTCTACGCGCACGGTACCGTTCGGCAGAGTCTCTACTACTACGCCTTCACCACAGATGGTGTCACTATTCGACACGTCAAAATCTCCGGCTCACCTTCCGTAACGGCCACTGTATGTTCAAAGTGCGCTGACGGCAGCCGATCCTGTGTCACCACTGTCCATCCGTCGCGCAACACTTCCACCGCCGGACCGCCGAGCGTTGTCATCGGTTCAATGGCGAGCGTCATGCCCGCCTTCAGCTTTGGCCCTTTGCCGGGCGCGCCAAAATTTGGCACTTGAGGCTCTTCGTGCAACAGCCGGCCAACACCATGGCCGACAAACTCGCGCACCACGTTAAATCCAGCCGCCTCGACAGTCCGCTGTACCGCGTAAGAAATATCACCTACGCGATTGCCAGATCTCGCCGCTGCAATGCCCGCTGTCAATGACTGCTCCGTCACTTCCAGCAACCGCTGGACCTTCCAGTCAATCATGCCGACAGCTACCGTCGTGGCATTGTCGCCCACGAAACCGTCCAGCGTGACGCCGATGTCCAAACTCACGATGTCACCATACTGCACGCGGCGCTCGCCCGCCAAACCATGCACCACTTCCTCGTTGACTGAGACACAAATCTGTCCCTTATAGCCACGGTATCCGAGGAAAGCGCTCTTACCGCCGCGCTTTCGCATGAGTTCGCCGGCCGCCTCGTCCAGTTCCCGGGTCTTACACCCCGGCACGACCATTTTGGCAACCGCCGCCAGAACCTCTGCCGCCGCCTGGCAGGCTAGGCGCATGCGACTCAGCTCTTCCGGTGATTTCAGGGCAATCATTCCGGTCACTCTATCGAGCTACATCTCAGGTGTCAATGAACGCAGGGGCCGTGGCCTATCGTCGGCCGCGTAAATGCCCCTTCTTCAAAAATCCGTCGTAATGCCGCGTCAGCAGGTGCGTTTCCACCTGCCGCATCGTGTCGAGCATCACGCCGACCACGATCAGCATGCTGGTGCCGCCAAAGAAGCTGGCCACCAGATAATCAATTCCAAGCTGACTATACATCACCTGCGGAATCAACGCGATGATGGTCAGGAACACCGCGCCCGCCAGCGTGATCCGCGTCATCGTCGCGTGCAGGAAATCCGCCGTCGGCTTGCCCGGTCGCATGCCCGGCACGTAACCGCCATATTTCTTCAGGTCATCGGCGATCTGAATCTCATTGAAAGTCGTCGCCACCCAGAAGAATGAGAAAAGGAAGATCATCAATGAGTAAATCGTGTAATACGTCGCGCTGCCGCGAGTCTCACTGAACAACTCGCTCAGATGCGCAAAGAAAGTGCCGAGCGCGCCGCTCTGCGCCCCAAGAAATTGAAAAATCTTCTGCGGGAACATCAAGATAGCCTGCGCGAAGATGATCGGCATGACGCCGGAGTAGTTCACCCGCAACGGCATGTAGGTTTGCCCGCCCGCCACCATCCGTTGCCCCACCATCCGTTTCGCATATTGGACGGTGATTTTCCGTTGTGCCTGCGTCACCGCAATGATCGCGGCAATCACCGCAAACAACACCGCAAGCATGCCAATGAAGTGGATGAAGTTATACTTCGACTCCATTCCCTCGCCGGGGAAAAACATCTGCCACGTGCGTTCGATGGCTGCCGGCAGCCGCGCAACGATGTTGGCGGTGATGATGAGCGAGATACCGTTGCCGACACCGCGCTGTGTAATCTGCTCGCCGAGCCACATCAACAGCACCGTGCCTGCCGTCAGGTTCGACACCGCGATCAACCGGTAGATAAACGGATGTCGAAGCCACGCATCCGTGACAAGATTGCCCTCAAAACCACGCAGGATCGTGGTCGGATGCTCAAAAAAGCCATACACCATCAGGTAGCCCTGGAAGATCGCCAGTCCCACCGTCACGTAGCGGGTGTATTGCGACAACTTTTGACGGCCGTTTTCCTCACGCGCGATGCGGCCAAGCTGAGGCACCACCGCAACCAGCAACTGGAGGATGATTGAAGCGCTGATGTAGGGCATGATGCCCATCGCCGCAATCGCGCAGTTTTCCAGCGCGCCGCCAGTGAACAAGCTGTAAAGGCCAAGGAGTCCGCCGCCAGACTGCTGCGCCGTCTTCTCGAAAAACAACGCCAGCGCGCCGCCGTTGATGCCCGGCACCGGCACCGCCGCGAATACGCGGCAAATCGCCAGCAGGCCGAACGTGAAGAGCAGACGCGTGCGCAGCTCCGGGATCTTCAGGGTATTAGCAAACGCCGAAAGCATGTCAGTTCAGAGGGATTAGCTGGCCTTCGCTGTCGCGGCTTCAGCTTTCGCCTTCGCCTTGGCGGCGTTCTTGTTGCCGTAGGGATTGCGTCCACCTGGAGCCGGAGGCAACACAATGATTTCGCACTGTCCTCCCAGCTTCTCAATCTTCTCCTTGGCGGAACCGCTGAACTTGTGTGCCTGCACACTGAGTTTCTTCTTGAGTTCCCCGTCGCCAAGGATCTTCACGCCCACTCCCTTGCCCTGCAAAATGTCGCGCTCAGCCAGTTCCTTTGGGCCAACCTTCGCACCGTCGTCGAAAACGTTCAGTTGTTCGATGTTGACGATCGCATAGTCGACCGTGTGCCGCGCGTTGTTGAAGCCGCGCCGGGGAAGGCGGACGATGAGGCGCGTCTGGCCGCCTTCGAAACCGATCTTCAAGCTGCCGCCGGAACGCGCGGTCTGGCCCTTGCCACCGCGGGTGGAAGTCTTGCCGTGTCCGCTGCTCTCACCGCAACCAAGCCGCTTCACGCGGTGCGTGGCGCCCGGCCTGTTTTTTAACGTATGCAATCGCATATTGAACCTTGAAAAGAATGTCGCTGTCTATGTTGCTATTGGAAATTCGCTTTGTCCGGAATCCGCAGCCGTCAATGGGTACCCGCTGCCAGCGGTTTCAGACCGCGCAGCGCCCGAACCTGGTCCGGCATCCGCAGACTCAACAACGCGTTCAACGTCGCCTTGACGACGTTCATCGGATTGCTGGAGCCGAGGCTCTTGGCCAGCACGTCCTTGATGCCGGCCAACTCGCACACGGCGCGAACACCACCGCCCGCGATGACACCCGTGCCGGGCGACGCCGGACGCAGCAGCACACGTCCGCCGCTGAACTTCCCGAATACCTCGTGCGGGATGGTGTTGTTGCGAAGCGAAACCGACACGATGTTCTTGCGCGCTCCTTCGGTGCCCTTGCGAATGGCATCCGCCACTTCCTTGGCCTTGCCGAAGCCGTAGCCGACGTGACCCTGTTGGTCGCCAACAACGATCAGCGCGCTAAAGCTGAAGCGCCGGCCGCCCTTGACGACCTTCGCGGTGCGGTTGATGAACACGACGCGTTCGATCATCTCGCCGCGCTCACGTTCCGGTCGAACATACGCCGGCAACTTTTCTTCCTCCGGCACCACCGGGACAACCTTGACCTGCTGGATTTCCTTCTCGGTCTCGGCGACGACCCGGATTTCTTTTTTTAGTGCAAACTTGTCGGTATTCATGCGTCCTAGAACTTCAAACCGGCTTCACGCGCGGCATCGGCGAGCGATGCGACACGATTCTTGCCTTTTTCGCTGACCAAGTAACGGTAACCGCCGCGGTCAAACACAACCGCTTGGATCCCCTTCTCGATCGCGCGCTGTCCGATCGTCTTGCCGATCACAACCGCGCCTTGCTTGTTGGACTTCGGCTTCTTGTCGCCAAAACTCTTGTCGAGTGTCGAGGCAGACACCAGGGTCTTGCCCGCAACATCGTCAATGACCTGCGCGTAAATGTTCTTGCCCGTGAACGACACCGCCAGCCGCGGACGCGCAGCGGTGCCGCGCACCTTCTGCCGCAACCGCTTGTGCCGCCGCTCAATAAATTCTTTTTTCCTCAACGGTCTCATAGACGGAATCTCAAAAAACCAAATCTCAATCACCTTACTGCTGGACGGTCTTGCCCTCCTTGCGGCGGACTTGCTCACCCACGTATCGGATGCCCTTGCCTTTGTAAGGCTCTGGCGGATAGTAACTGCGCACCGACGCCGCAAACTGCCCGACGACCTGCTTGTCCGGTCCTTCGATCGTCACCTTCGTATTGTCGGCGACGGTCACCTTCACGTTCTTCGGAATCAGCGCGTTGATCTGGTGCGAATAACCGATCACCAGGTTCAGCTTGTCCCCCTGCACGGCAGCGCGAAAGCCGACGCCTTGAATCTCAAGCTGCTTGACGTAGCCTTCGATCACGCCGCGCACCATGTTGTTCACGAGGCTCCGAGCCAGGCCGTGCAGGGCGCGCGTCTGCCGCGTCTCGTCCGTGCGCG
>JBAZIR010000258.1:0-8908 GCA_041651735.1 Verrucomicrobiia bacterium
TGAGGTCGAGGGCCACTTTGCCATCGCGCCGAATCTGCTGGGTGGTGTCGAGAGAGGGTGTGCCGGGGAAGGCGATCTTGATGGTGTCGCCCTCGCGGAGTTTGAGCGCGCCGATGTAGCTGCTGACCTGTGAGATGACCTTGGGCTGGGGCGAGTCGCAACCCGTGACGGCAGCCATGATCATGCCAGCCAGAAACACACGCGAAATCAGCGACCAATGAAAAACAAAGCCGCGCGTCAATTTCGCAGACTCATTGCAACCGGTTTTCATAGGTGAAATATATTCCATGTGTTGCCTCTTTGGGCCCCGTCGGCTTGACCCGTTTCAAAAACTTCTAAGACCCTCACGTAAGCACACTTGCTGTTCCACTTGCGGTTTCCTCCTACAGTATTGGAAGCCGTCAGGTCAACCAGTTTTTCACGCGCGGACAAGCATTGGGATGGCCGCGAGCGTCGGGGATGTTTCGCTGTTGCCGTCACGCGCGCCGCCGCGATTGATCGCGCCATGCGCCGGGGGTGAGGCCGGTCTTTTTCTTGAAGACGCGGCAGAAGTAATACTCGCTCTCGAAGCCGGATTGGGCCGCGATTTCCTTCACCGACCAGTTGCTCCCGGCCAGCAGGCTCCGCGCGCGGGCGATGCGCAGTTGAAGCAGATACTGGTGCGGTCCCATGCCGGTCTGCTGCGCGAACGTTCGCCGGAACCACGTGTAGCTCACGTGCAATCGGCGGGCGAGTTCCGGCAGGTCGAACCGTGCCTTTGGGTCGCCGTGCATCAGCCGCACCGCTTCATCGATCGCGGCGACCGCGCGCGTGTCCCCGGCGAGACTGGCCTGTGCGGTCGAATAGAGCAGCGCCAGCAGATGTGCGGTCAGGCCCGCCAGCACCTGTTGCAGGGCGGGCTGGTGGGTCTTGATTGCATCCACGATGCCGTTGAACACGCCGAGCACCGCGTCTTCGTGGACTACACGCAACACCGGATTGCGCGGCGAGAAGAACCCGTTGCGCACCAGTCGGCGCGCCGTCTCGCCGTCGAAGCCGGCCCAATGTTCATTCCAGCCGGTCTTGCGGTCGGGCGCGTAGCGGTGCCACAGGCCGGGGAAGAGCAGGAATGCATCGCCGGACTCGATGCGCCGCCTGCCGGCGTCCCGGCTTTCAAACCATCCGCGCCCGCTGGAGATATAGACCACTTGATGATCCGCAAGCACGCGCCCGTGCCGCCAGTCAAAGTTGTAGTCTTTCGGATGACCGCCCGGGGGATAGCTTGCGTGCGACGGGATGCGCGACTGGCCGGCGGTGGTCACATACAATCCCCACTTCTTGTCCCGCCCGCTGACGGGGAAGTAGCGGAAGAAAGTCTGGACCGTGTTTTCCATATGTCGCCGGGGCCAGATTGTGCAACAGACAGGTCACTCTGTCCATTTCCTGTTTCCGCAGACTACGGTAGAAATGCCCACATGAAGATTCTCGCGATTCATCTCCTTGCTTCCACCATCGCTCTGGCTGCGGCCTTGCCGTCTGCCGGGGCGGCGGATTCAAAATCCGCCTCGGTCGTTCTCCGAAGCAGCCCGGAGATTGCCGCCATCTACTTTCCCGGCTTCCATCGTGACGACCATTATGATTCGTGGTTCGGCGAGGGGTGGAACGAGTGGAAACTGGTGCTTGACGCAAAGCCGCGTTTCCCCGGTCAGCGGTTCTTTCTTCCCGAGTGGGGCCCGTTCGACGAGGCCGACCCGAAATGGATGGAGAAACAAATCACGCTCGCCGCCGACCATGGCATCGGCGTGTTCCTCTTTGACTGGTATTGGTATTCGGGCGTGAAGATCCTCCACCGGCCGCTGGAGGAAGGTTTTCTCAAAGCCCGCAATCGGCAGAAGCTCAAATATGCCCTGATGTGGGCCAACCACGATTGGCGCAACTGTTTCCCCGCGCCGATCGACAACAAGCAGACACTTTGGCTCCCGAGCCGCGTCACGCCCGCGGACTTCGAGCGCGTGATGGCGCACTGCATCGCCTTGCACTTCCGGCAGCCCAATTACTGGCGCGTGAACGGCGGCCTTTACTTCAGCGTGTTCAGGGCGGACGCGTTTGTGCAGCAGCTTGGCGGCACCGAAAAGGCGCGAGCCGTCGTGGACCGTGCTCGCCAGCAGATCGCAGCTGCGGGACTTGGCAGGTTGCACTTGGCCGCCTTCAGGTCGTCCGGTGCCGCGACGAAACTGCGCGCCGCCGGCTTCGACAGCCTCACTACCTACAGCCTCGGTGACGGCGGCAAAGGGTCACTGCCGAACCAGCCAATCGTCAACTACGCAGACCTCGTCGAGAGGCATGAGATGTTCTGGAAGGAAATGGACGCCGGTGTGCTGCCCTACGCGCCGATTGTGTCGGTCGGTTGGGATACGAGTTCGAGGTGGCCCAAGGATTGCCCATGGCCGCCACCAAACACCGGCTATCCCTACACCCCGGTGGTTGTCGGCAACACGCCGGAGCTGTTCGGCGAAGTCTGTCGCCGGGCCAGGCGACATTTCGAATCGAGCCGACTCCGGCCACCCGCCATTCTCGTGAACGCTTGGAACGAATGGACCGAAGGCAGCGCGCTGCTCCCGGACCGCGAATACAAGACGCGGTTTCTTGAAGAACTGAGCAGAGCATTTGCGCCAGCGCGCTAAGACGATTCTGGAGACAAACCATGGCAGCACAAATTCAGTCCGCCTCACTTCGCATCGGGCTCTTCGGCATTGGACTCGACACTTACTGGCCACAATTCGCGGGGTTGAAGGAGCGGCTCGAAGGCTATCTCCAGCGCGTCGCGCAAAAACTGGCGCTGCCGGATGTCGAGGTCGTCAACCTTGGCCTCGTGGACACACCGGAGAAGGCGCTCGTGGCAGGACACAAGTTTCGGCAGGCGGACGTGGACCTGATCTTCCTGCACGTCACCACCTACGCGCTCTCGTCCACGGTGCTGCCTGTTGTGCGGCGCGCGAAGGTGCCGGTGATCATCCTGAATCTTTCGCCGGAAGCGGCGATTGATTACGAATCGTTCAACAAACTCGGCGACCGCACGAAGATGACCGGCGAATGGCTCGCCCATTGCGCGGCCTGTCCGGTGCCGGAGATTGCCAACGTCTTCAACCGCGCCCGCATCCCGTTCCACCAGATCACCGGCATCTTGGAGGACGACCCCGCTTGCTGGCGCGAGGTGGCCGGGTGGGTCGAGGCCGCGCGCGTCGCGCACGCGATGGAGCACAATCGCATGGGTGTCATGGGCCACTACTACGGCGGCATGCTCGACATCTACTCCGACCTTACGCAGCAATGCGCCAGCTTCGGCGGCCACGTCGAGATCGTTGAAGTGGACGAACTTGCCGCATTGCGCGCCGAGGTGAGCGATGCCGACATCCGTGGCCGTGTTGCGCATTTCAGCGAAGCGTTTGACGTCCAGCCGGATTGTCCGCAAGCCGAACTGGAGCGCGCCGCGCGCACATCGGTCGCGCTGGACCGGTTGGTTGAGCGGCACCAACTCGGCTCGCTCGCCTATTTTTATTCGGGCACGGGAAATCCGGCCAACGAGGACGCCATCAGCTCCATCATCCTCGGCACATCGCTGTTGACCGCGCGCGGCGTGCCGGTCGCCGGCGAAATGGAGATCAAGAACGTGCAGGCGATGAAGATCATGGACTGCCTCGGCGCGGGCGGGTCGTTCACGGAATACTACGCGATGGACTACCGCGACGACGTCGTGCTCATGGGCCACGACGGTCCCGGCCACATTGCCATTGCTCAAGGCAAGACCAAGGTGCGTCCGCTCAAGGTCTATCACGGCAAAGTCGGTGGCGGCCTCTCTGTCGAGATGTCGGTCAAGCACGGCCCGGTGACGTTGCTTTCGGTGGTGCAAACCGCCGATGGCCGGCTCAAACTGCTCGTGGCCGAAGGCGAATCGGTTCCCGGCCCGATCCTTGAGATTGGCAACACCAACAGCCGCTATCGCTTCTCCATCGGCGCGCGGAAGTTCGTCGAGTCATGGAATGTCCACGGTCCTGCCCATCACTGCGCCGTCGGCGTCGGCCACATCGCAGGCAAAATCGAGAAGCTTGGCAAGCTGTTGCAGATGGAAGTGGCGAAAGTGTGTTGAGGAGCAACCATGAAAAACATGATCCTGCAAACGAAGACGTCTGTCGCCGTGTTCGGGGCGATGCTGCTGGCGATCTCGACGTTCGCTCAATCTCCCCATGAACTGGAGAGCGGTTTCCGGACTCCTCCCGCGTCGGCGCGGCCGTGGGTTTATTGGTTTCCGCTCGACGGGAATATCAGCAGCAACGGCATCACGGCCGATCTGGAGGCGATGAAACGTGCCGGCATCGGCGGCGTGCTTTACATGGAGACCGACCAGGGCGCGCCGAAGGGGCCGGCGCAGTTTGCGGGGCCGCTGTGGCGCGAACTGTTCAAGCATATCTGCAACGAAGCGCACCGGCTCGGGCTGGAAGTGAACATGAACAACGACGCCGGCTGGTGCGGCAGCGGCGGACCGTGGATCACGCCGGAGCTTTCCATGCAGCGCATCGTCTGGACGGAGACGAATGTCGTCGGGGCGCAGCACTTCGACGGCGTGCTGCCGCAGCCGAAGCCGAACAAGGATTTCTATCGCGACATCGCGGTGTTCGCCTATCCCACGCCGGCCACCCACTACACCATCCCGCACATTCGTGCCAAATCGGCGGAGACACGCGAGGAGATACCGCTGCGCACGACGTTCCCCGCTCCGGTGGCGGACAAGGTTGTGCCGCGCGAGCGCGTCGTGAATCTGACGGCGAAACTCGGCAAAGATGGACGTCTTGCATGGGACGTGCCGGAGGGGAAGTGGACGTTGCTGCGCATGGGCCACACGACCACCGGCAAGGACAATCATCCCGCGCCACTCGAAGGCCGCGGGTTGGAGTGCGACAAGCTCAGCAAGGAGGCGGCAGAAATCCATTTCAACAACCTGATGGGCAAACTCATCGCCGACAACAAGCCACTTGTCGGCGAGAAGCGCACGCTGGTTTCGACGCACATTGATAGCTGGGAGGTCGGTTCGCAAAATTGGACACCGAAATTCCGCGAGGAGTTTCGGCGGCTGCGTGGCTACGATCCGCTGCCGTGGCTGCCGGTGATGAGCGGTCGCGTGGTGGACAACGTCGAGGTTTCCGAGCGTTTCCTCTGGGATGTGCGGCAGACGGTCAATGACCTGCTCTGCGAGAACTACGCGGGCCATTTTCGCACGCTGGCGCATCGCAACGGGATCCGGCTATCCATCGAAGCCTACGACACGCCGCCGTGCGACGACTTGACCTTTGCGGGCCGCGCCGATGAACCGATGGCAGAGTTTTGGTCGTGGGGCATCGGTGACTCGCCGTGGTTTGCAGCCTACAGTTGCACGGAGATGGCATCGGCCGCACACGTCTATGGGCGGCCCATCCTCGGCGCAGAGGCGTTCACGGCGACGAACCTGGAGAAATGGCAGGGGCATCCCGCGAACATCAAGCACATCGGTGACTGGGCGTTTTGCGAGGGCGTCAACCGCTTTGTGTTTCACCGTTACGCGCTCCAGCCGTGGACGAACCCCGACCGTCCGCCCGGCATGAGCATGGGCCCGTGGGGCCTGCATTATGAACGCACGCAGACCTGGTGGGAAATGTCGCGCGCGTGGCACGAGTATCTCGCCCGCTGCCAGTTCATGCTCCAACAAGGACTGTTCGTCGCTGACCTCTGTTTCCTCGCGCCGGAAAGCTCGCCGCAGCGGTTCAAGTCGCCGGTGAAATCCGGCTACGACCGGCCCGGCTATAACTTCGACGCCTGCCCGCCGGAAGTCGTGCTCACGCGCATGTCGGTGAAGAACGGCCGGCTCGTGCTGCCAGATGGCATGAGCTACCGGATGCTTGTGCTGCCACAGGTCGAGACGATGACGCCGAAGCTGTTGCGCAAGATTCGGGATCTCGTCAAAGCCGGCGCTACGGTTCTGGGCGCACCGCCGAAGCGGTCGCCGAGTTTGGAGAATTATCCAAAGTGTGATGAGGAAGTGAAAGCGCTGGCGAAGGCGATTTGGGGCGAAGTGGGTGTCCCGGCTTCAACCGGCGCAGAATCGCCCAAAGGCGGGACACCCACAATGGACCGCCGCTTTGGCAAAGGCCGCGTCATCTGGCCACGCGAGTTCCAGCCGGGGCCGGACGCAGCTTACGACAGCGTGAGCTCGTTCGGCTCGGCGAAGTGGATTTGGTTTCCCGAAGGGCATCCCGCCCGCAGTGCGCCGCCCGGCAAACGCTTTTTCCGCCGCGTCGTCAACGTGGACGGCGCTGTCGAGACCGCACGGCTGGTGATGACCGCCGACAACACGTTCGAGTGCTGGGTCAATGGTCAGAAAGCCGGCAAAGGCGAGAACTTCCACCACGGCTACACGATGAATGTTGGGGCGATGCTGAAACCCGGCTCAAACTTCATTGCCGTCGCCGCCGTGAACACACTCGATACGGCGAATCCTGCGGGCTTGGTTGGCGCATTGGACATCAAATACCGCGATGGCCACGCTCAGGCAGTCCGCACTGATGCCACGTGGCAAGCCGCCCAGACCGCGCCCGACAACTGGATGGCCGATGCCACGTCCGCGCAGGGATGGCGCGCCGCGATGGAACTCGGCCCGATGGGCATGGGGCCGTGGGGCGACGTGCAGGAAAGTCCGGAGGCGGTGGATGCCATCCCCGACATCAGCATTCCCAGCCGCGTGCTGGCGCAGATGGGCGTGCCGCCGGACTTCAAGGCGTCGGCAAACATCCGCTACATTCACAAACGCATTGGCGAGGCCGATATCTATTTCCTGGCGAATCCGGAACCTCAGGAGATCGAGACGCGCTGCACGTTCCGCGTCAGCGGCAAACAACCGGAACTGTGGCAGCCCGACACCGGCCGCACCGAACCGGCCGCCGCCTATGAGATGAAAGATGGCTGCACGAGTTTGCCGCTGCGGTTCGATCCGAGCGGCTCGCTGTTCGTGGTATTCAGGAAAGAAGTCCGAGGTCAGGCGTCGGAGGTTGCAGCCAGGAACTGGCTGGAGTTCAAGACCGCGCAGGAAATCCCGGGTCCGTGGGAAGTCAGTTTCGATCCGAAGTGGGGCGGCCCTGCGAAACCGGTGACATTCACAAAGCTCGAAGACTGGAGCAAACACTCCGACCCCGGCGTCCGCTACTACTCCGGCACAGCGGTTTATCGCACGACCTTCCAATCCAAAATCCAGAATCCAAAATCCAGGATGTTTCTGGATCTTGGCAACGTACAGATCATGGCCGAAGTTCGCCTCAATGGCCGCGACCTTGGCATTCTCTGGAAACCGCCGTTCCGCGTGGACGTGACCGACGCGCTCAAATCCGGCGAAAACACTCTCGAACTCCGCGTGGTCGATCTTTGGATCAATCGGCAGATCGGCGACGAGCAGTTGCCCGAAGACAGCGACCGCAATCCAAGCGGCAACCTCAAGTCCTGGCCTGCGTGGCTCGCCGAGGGCAAACCCAGCCCGACCGGTCGTTACACGTTCAGCAGTTGGCGGCTCTGGAAGAAGGACGACCCGCTGGTGGAATCCGGACTGATTGGCCCGGTGAAAGTAGTCGTCTCGCAACGCGAGACGAAATGATGAATGATGACTTCCTGCGGGGCGAGAGGACTATGATGTGAAACGAATACTGATTACGTTGTCGGCGCTCTGTGCGCTGACGAATCTCGGAATAGCCGCAGACGATCTGGCGAAAGCGTTTACTTCACCGCCGTTCGCCGCCAAGCCGCGGACCTACTGGTTCCACATGAGCGGGAACATTACCAAGACCGGCATCACCGCCGACCTTGAGGCGATGAAGGAGATTGGCCTTGCCGGCACGCTGTTCATGAACGTCAGCGTCGCCCTGCCCACAGGACTGGTCGAGACGAAGGACTTCATGTCACCGGCATGGCAGGAGTGCTTCCAACACATGCTCAACGAAAGCGCCCGGCTCGGCCTCGATTTCGGCTCGGCGCTCTGCGACGGATGGGGCAACGCGGGCGGGCCGCAGATTCCGCCGGAGCTGGCCATGCAACGACTGACGTGGAGCGAGACGCGCGTGCGCGGCGGCGAGACGGTCGAAATCGCGAAGCTGCCGCAGCCACAGAGCTTGCTCGATTACTATCGCGATGTCGCGGTGGTCGCGTTTCCGACGCCAGACAGCGATCGCGCACCGGTGGTGTGCTCGAAGAAGGGAATCGCGTTGAAACGACCGGCTGCTGGCGGCGTTGAACTCCGCTTTGATCTCGATGCGCCGGCGACGGTGCGCGAACTGACGTTGCTGAAGGTGGACGGTTTGGCGGTGTTCGGGAATCCCATCGTGACCATTGAAGCCAGCGACGATGCGAAGACGTGGCGCGTGGTGAAGAAGCTTCCGTGCTCATGGCGGGGGAAGCCCACGGAGTTGACCATCGCGTTTGAGCCGGCCACGGCGCGGCATTTCCGGCTGCTGCTACCGCCAGAGGGCTACTTCCGGACAGGACAAATCCGGATCGGCGAGGCACTGCTGGCGAATCGCGACAGGATTCATCTCTGGCAGCCCAAGACAGCCATCGTCGCCCACCCCGAGCACGGCGGCGGCGCGGAACGCTACCTCGACAGCGGTGCAGCGGACGCGCCCGGCATCGCGCCTTCGAGCGTTGTTGTCCTCACTGGCAAAGCGAAGTGGGTCGTGCCGGAGGGCGACTGGACCGTACTGCGGGTCGGCCACACGCCGACCGGTGCGCACAATGCTCCCGCGACGAAGGCGGGCGTCGGGCTGGAGTGCGACAAGTTCAGCCCGCGCGGCGTCGAGGCGCAGCACGAGGCGTTCGTGGACAAGGTGCTGGCCACTGCCACGCCCGCCGGCAAACACGC
>JBAZIR010000259.1:0-8865 GCA_041651735.1 Verrucomicrobiia bacterium
GGCCGATGCGCCTCCGTACGCATTTCAGCCCAACACGCCGGCGCCGGGCAGTGGAGTGGTCTGCGTCACGGGCGTTGGATTGCCGCCGCGCACCGACGTGTCGCGCGGGCACCTGCGTCTAATGGCCGAGCGCGCCGCCATCGTTTCGGCCTACCGCAACCTGGCGCTCGCGCTGGGCCAGGGTTCGCAGATCGGCGCCGACAGCGCGCGCTACCTGACGGTGTCCGGTTATGTTCAAGGTGCGCAAATCACCCAGACGCGCTATTATCCCGACGGACGAGTCGAGGTAGACATGACACTGGCGGTGCAGCATCCTCCGTCGGCGCCGGCCATCGAGCCGCCACCGCTGCCTCGTCCACCACCCCAAAGGGTGGAGACGCAGAGACGACAGATTTCAGAAAAGGAATGGCTGGAACTTTACAGGCAGCCGAAGGAGAATAAGCCGTAAGTCGAAAAGGAAAAACTATGAAACCAAATCATCGTTGGATCGCGTGGTCGGTGGTGGCGTTGCTGTGCGCGGCGATTTCGCCGGTTTGGTCGCAACAATTCCATCCCGGCCAGGAAAAACTTCTGGCCAAGAATGCGGCACTCCGCGACGGACAGCGCAATCTTTTGGAGCAGATCAAGGGGCTCCGGATTGATGGCAGCAGCACCGTGCGCGATTTCGTCACCCAAAGTGACCAGATCAACACGGCGATGATGCACGAGCTGCGCGGCGCGACCATCGTGCCCGGCTCCGAGACGTGGGACGGCGAGCTTTACCGGCTGGAGGTGCAGGTCACGATCCAGCAGGTCCGCGCCGCCATCGAGCAGATCCAACGGACTTATCCCAGCGGCCGCACCTACGTCACCGAGAACATGATCACGATGAACCGTGAGGTCCTCATCAAGGCGCAAGGCCAGGGTTCCACCCGCGCAGCGGCGATGGGAGCGCCACTTGGAGCCGTACCCGGAGCCGCATCCGCTCCGGCCCCCTACATGGGCACGGCGGCTATCGTGCCAAGGCAGGTGCCGCCGGGATGGGAAAACGTGACGGTGCAAGGCCGGCTGCTCGCCGAGCGCGCGGCCAGGGCCGATGCCATGCGCAAGCTCGCCGAGCGTATTCGCGGCGTGCACATTACCGCCACCACCACCGTTCGTGATTTCGTCACACAGTCGGATGCCATTGACGCCCAGTTCCGGGCGCGGTTGGTCGGCGCACGCCAGGTCGGCCCGACGCGTTTCCTGCCGGACCAGACTTGTGAGATGGACCTCGAAGTAAGCATCCAGGATGTCACCAAGTGGCTTACGGAAGTGCAGGACTGGGCCGTGCATCCCGGCGCGCCTCACCTCGATCACCCGATTCGCACGTACCAATTCGAGCGGATCATGGACTTCAGCCCGGAGCGCGTGCTGCGCGAAACCGGCGCGGGCGTTCCCCGCGGTGACACGATTCGCGGCGCAGCTCCCGCGAGCAGTTCGTTCGCGCCTCCTTCGCCGGCGGCCGCGCCGGTCGAGGTGGTTTCTGCCAAGGGCAGCGGCGTTCCCAGGGATGGAGAAGCGGGTGCGGCCGCGCGGCTCAGCGCCGAGCGCGCCGCCGAGGTGGATGCGCGCCGCAACCTGCTGGAAAAGGTCCAAGGCGTGCTGATCGAAGGGCAGACGACCGTGAAGGATTTCATGGTGCAGAGTGATCAGGTTCGCGCGAGCGTCCAGAGCATGCTGCAAGGCTCGGACCTCAGCGAGCCGAAGTATATGAGCGACGGCAGCGTCGAGGTCATCGCCTCGATACCGTTGGACAGGATTTTTGGCATCGTCCGTCCAGGTGGACCGCCGCCAGTCGTCCGTGCACAGCCGGCGCAGTAAGAAGGGGAATGGGGGATTCGCGGTTCTTTTGTCAGCCACCCGTCGCAGATCAAGTCACCACGACGCGCAGCGCGCCCGGTTCCACGGAAAACTCAGCCGGGCAGTCCTTCCATAACTCGCCATCGAGTTCCGTCGCCGCCGGCTCCGGCGACTCCACGCGCACCTCTCTGGCCCTGAAGTAATGAACGTCCGCCAGCTTCGGATGAGATGCGGTCAGCACGCGCGGGATGTAGCGCAGCACATCGAGCACGCGTCCGCCTTCGAAGACGCACACCTCCAGCATCCCGTCGTCCAGCCGCGCCTCCGGGAACATGCGGTATGACCCACCGTAAAACCGGCCGTTCCCGACGAACACGAAGCATCCCTCGCAGCGCCGGTCGCCAGCCGTGATCGTCAGCCGCGGCAGACCGCGGGCCACGGTGCGAAATCCAGTGATGACGTAGGAGAGCCAGTTGATCCGCTTCTTCAACTTCAAGTCGAGCGTCGCAATCGCCATCGCGTCGAAACCCGCGCCAGCCAGTTGCGCAAAGTATCGCCGCTCCCCGCCGGCCTCGCGCGCCACGCCCACGTCCACGCGCCGTTCGTGGCCCGCCGCGATCACGCGCCACGCCGCGTCCACAAAGAGCGGCAGTCCCAGTTCCCGCGCATAGACGTTCGCCGTGCCCACCGGCACCACGCCGAGCCGGGGCCGCGCATCGGATGGCACGCGCATCAGGCCGTTGAGCACCTCATTGATCGTGCCATCGCCGCCAGCGGCCACCACCGTGCCGCAACCATTGCGCGCCGCTTGCTCCGCCAATGCGGCCGCGTGACCGGCTTCCTTCGTTGGCAGGAACGTTGCGCCGCCTGCCAGCTCGCGCAATTGGCGCAGCCGCGCCTGCGCGCGATCGCCGCGAGCCGTGGGATTGAAGATGATGCAGATGTCGGCCACAGTTTGAGGCATTGTATCGGCGCGCGATGCGATTACAATGGTCTCATGCGAATCATTGCCGGTCTTGCCGGAGGTATCCCGCTCGCCATGCCGCGCGGCGCGGGTGACGTGCGTCCCACGCCGGACAAAGTGAAAGGCGCGATCTTCTCCAGCCTCGGTGAACTGGTCGTCGGCGCGCGTGTGCTGGATCTCTACGCCGGCAGCGGCGCGCTCGGCATCGAGGCACTCAGCCGCGGCGCGGCCACCGCGACGTTTGTGGACCAGTCGCGCTCTTGCATTGCTGCCATCGAAAAAAACCTGGCGTCGGCGCGATTGGAAACAGCCGCCACGGTTCTGCAATGCGATATCCACCGTGCGTTGCGCCGGTTGGGCGGGGAGCCGCGCTTTACGCTCGTTCTTGCCGACCCGCCTTATGCAAAGATGCCGGGCCGGTCATCGTTGGCGCAGGAGCTTCTCGACAACGCCGATCTGGTCGCCGTGATGGAGCCGGACGGCTGGCTGATTTTGGAGCATTTCAAGAACGATGAGTTGAAACCGCCTCCCGCATGGCGATTCAGCCGCCAGCAACGGCACGGGGACACGCTGGTGAGTTTCTTCGCGCGAGCGGAGGGTTGATAGCGATCAACGCGCCGCGCCGGTCCGCCACCAACCGCAGACACGCGGCGAAATCTCTTTCTTCGCTGCGATGAAATCCATCACAGCCTGTGGGGTGACGGTGGGATGGTCAAATTACTCTTCACTCCGCAACGGGAAAAGGGGTGGTGGTCTGCTAGAGCGCAATTGTTATGTGTTGGGGGTGTTTTCATTGGACGTTCGGGTGCGAGCTATGAAGCCATCCGTGCTGCGCTCAACAATACTGAAGCCAAGTTCGTCGAGTGCGGCTGAAACACGAAGCGATGGCTCGCAGCCAATCACCTCAAGCACCGAATATGGCGGGTCTGCGGAATGGTGACCGTGGTGCAATTCAATATCATCGAGGACGGAAAGAAGGTTCTCCTCCGGTAAGTCGGATACGCTCGGACGGAAGGTGGTAATGCCGACAAGGTGGCTTGGGCGTGGTTGCTCTTTCCAAAGCTGCTGCGCTACCGGAGTATTGGTTGGACTCTGGATAATCCACACCGGCTCGCCTACAGGCAACGTTGCCAAACGCCATCCGAAAGCAGGTTCGACTACGACACGGACTCGGTATGGATTTGTCGTCCTCATTTACTGCGCGCCGGATTCTGAATTTTGCCCTTTGCCATGTCCAGAGTATTTCCACTATGAGGAAGCGTTGAACGTCACAGTATCCGGCTTACGGTCCAGTAACGTGGCCAGCAACGGCACGGGGACACGCTGGTGAGTTTCTTCGTGCGAGCGGAGGGTTGATGACTCGTGGTCAGCGCCCCGCGCCGGTGTGCCACCAACCGTGGACGCGCGGCGAAATCTCTTTCTTCGCTGCGATGAAATCCATCACCGCTTGCCGCACCGGGTAATCTATCTCCACCAGCTTCGCCCCCGGCGCATCGGCGATGGCGCGGAGCCGTGACTTGCGCGTGCCAGCGCCAGCGAGGTCGAAGCTGTTCACCGCCACGCGCAACCGCCGGTCGGGCGCGAACGGTTCGCCGGCCCGGTCGGTCATGGAAACGACCCGCTGGCCGCGCGGCGCGGTGACCCGCAGCGCGAGTTTCATGCCATACACACCGGTGAAATGATAACGTGAGTAATTCGCGGCGTTCTCTTCCAGAATCTCCCGCAGTTCCGCAGGCGTGACCTCGAACACGCCGATGGAATTCTCGAATGGCACCATCGACCAGCAGTCCTCAATCTTGATCGGTCCTTTCTTCAGACCGGCCAATTCGTTCAGGACGCCGTGGATTACGATGTCTGCCGGATGTCCCGCACGCTGGCAGCGGTCGAGGATCGCTTCGCAAAGCAGGTTGTGCACCGGCGTCTCGCGGGCCGGCGCGCCCGTGATGGAAAACTCTTCCGTGGCTGTGCCGATGACTCGCGCCAGTTCACGGTCCCTGGCGTCGAGGTCCGGTTGGACGAGCGCGAGGAATTCGGCATCCTGCGGCACGCTGGCGTCCATCCTGATGAGGTGCGATTTGCGGCTGGTGAGCCTGCGTTGGGTGGTGTCGTAGACCAGGTCCAGCCGGCCGAGGCTGTGGCCCCAATGGCCTGCCTGGCTGTAGAGGATGCCGCGCACCATCTCGTCCGGCACTGCGCGATGGGTATGACCGCCGATGATGGCGGAAAGCTCAGGGACCCAGGACGCGATTGAGAAAATCTCGCTGGCGTGATCGTCAATCGTGTTCCGCAGACCTTGGTGTGCAGCCAGCACAATGATGTCAGGCTTCTGATGTTTCAGTTCCGGCAGCACGCGTTGCAGCGTGTCCACCGATGGAGCGAACGTCATGCCGCCAATCAACCGCGGCCGGCTCCAGGTTGGAATTCCCGGCGTGGTCAATCCGACGATCGCCACGCGCACGCCTTCCATTTCCTTGATGATGAACGGCCGCACTTTGCCGGCGATGGTCTTCGGCGCCGTGGCGTCGCAGCGGAGGTTGGCGGCGAGAACGGGCGCTTGCGACGCCTCGACGCACTGTGCGAGCTTCTCCCGGCCCCAGTCGAATTCGTGGTTTCCCAACACCCACGCGTCGTAGCGGAGATGATTCAGCGCGCGGACCATCATCAAGCCGCCACTCATGAAACTGGCCGGCGTGCCCTGCATCGTGTCGCCGGCGTCCACCAGCAGGCAGTTCCGCGTCCCGGCGCGGATTCTCTTGATGGCTGTCGCGCAACGCGCCAAACCGCCGAGATCGTTGCCGGCGTCCTCCTTCGGATAAAGGACGTCAACGGGTTGGATGTGGCCGTGCAGATCGGTCGTGTGGAGGATTGTGATGGAAACCTCGCGCGCCGCGAGACCCGTCAGCCCGCCCAGCAGCAAGAGCAGGCCGAGCGCACAGCGCAAAAAGAGGGACTCCCGATTGTGTTTCACGGGAGCAATCCGCACTTCTCCGCCAAAAGTCCAAACCGCAGTCCGCGTGTGCTGACGGTGAGCCGCTCAATACCGGCCATCTCCATCGCCACCACATACACCGCCAACCCGGCGACGATGATGTCGGCGCGCTTCGGCGGCAGACCCGGCACGTTGCGCCGCTCGGCCAGCGGCAGGCGCCGCAACCGATCCAACATCCCGGCCAGCCGCTGCCGCGTCAATGAGTACCGGTTGATTTTCTCGATGGAGAACCGCGCGAGCGACTGGTCTATCGCCGCTGCCGTCGTCACCGTGCCGCCCGTGCCAATCATGATGCGGCCGTCGAGTGGAAACCGGGCCAACGCCGGCTGGAGACATTCCCGCGCGTGCGCCCGCAACGATTCCAGTTCATCGTTCGAGATCGGGTCGCCTCGCACAAACCGCTCTGTCAACCGCACTGCGCCAACCGGGAGGCAGACGCGATCTTCGGCCTTTCCGTTCTGACCGATGATGAGTTCCCCGCTGCCGCCGCCGACATCCATCACCAGCAGCCGCTGGCCACGGATGCTGGCGTCGGTGCTGACGCCGGCGAAGATCAGTTCCGCTTCGCGCTCGCCGCTGATGATCTCGACTTCGAGGCCGGCCGCCTCCCGCACGCGCGCAAGGAATTGCCCAGTGTTGTCGGCTTCGCGCGCGCCACTCGTCGAGACGGCAAGGATCTTCACCGCCCCCATCTCGCGCGCCCTGGCGGCAAACGCCGCGATACCGGCCGCTGTGCGCTCGATGGCTTCCGGCGCGAGACGTTTCGTTGCGGAAACGTTCTCGCCCAGCCGCGTCGTCTGGCTGTCCTCATGGAGCGCGGCAAGCGCGCCGTCTTTAGTCGCGGCCACGAGTAGTTTGATGGTGTTGGTGCCGATGTCTATCGCGGCAAGACGGTTGGTGGTCATGGTGACTGAAGTGAACGGGCGGCGATGATAGCCCCGCGCCGCCGCCGGTCAACCGCGGAATCAGACATCCTGCGAAGGGCGAGACTCCAAGCACGAAGCAGTCAGCCTTGCGCCACGGCGCGCGCTTGAAGCTGGCTGCCTGACGCGGCCCTGAAGTCCGGGATTTGGAACCGGACACGCTCCAGCCGCCACCTCACCCGCTTACCATTCCATCAACTCTGTCTTGCCCGTGAGTTGGTCAAACCGGCGCTGGATCATTTCGTCGCGCTTCGCCTTGCGCTTCTCCAGCGCCTCTCGCACTTCCTTCACCTCGCGTTCAAGTTGTTGCAAGTTTCGTTCGCGTTCCTGCTGGCGCAGGTCGAAGAGTTTGGTCAGAACTTCCTTCAACTCCGTGGCCGCCGCTTTCTTGATGTCTTCATCCGTCGCGCGGCGGATCTTCTGGCCCAATTCCACCGTTTGCCGTTCCATCTCGGCCATTTGCTGTTGCTGCCGGAACCGCTCTGGATCGCGGCGCTTTAACTCGTTCATCTCACGCGCCTGCATGGCAATACCGCGCAGCATGTCGCGCCCTTCTTCGAACCGCTTCTCTTGATACAGTTTTCGCGCCAGCTCGATCCGGTCTTTCAGCGGCTCGGCAAATTCCTTGAACGCCTCCGCGTGATGCCCCATCTCGCGACGGAGCGCCACCTCGAAATCCATCGGTGCAGCGCCGCGCATCATCATGTGCCGGTCCGGACTGCGACCGTCCGGCCTGCCTGGCTCGCCAGCGCGGAGCGGTGGCGGCGGTGGGCGCATGTCGCCGCGATCACCAGCAGGGGGCGGCAACGGCGGGCGCATCTCTCCCCGTGCGCCATCAGGAGGCGGTTCGGGGCGCGCTTCGTCCTTTGGCTGCGGAGGTGGGGCGGGCGGCTCTTGAGCCACAGCCAGGCCCACGCTCATCAGTGCAATCAAAATCCATTGTACCTTCATATTTCTTGCCTCCTAAAAACCGGTTGATCCATCGCGTAGATCGTTCAGCGCGACGCGCAGACCGGAAATGCGATTGTCCAACGACGAACTGATGGTTGCATCCGCTTGCGCCAGTTGGATGTGTTCCGACAACGCCGCGCTGTCAGCATCCCAGGACGTTTCGGTCGCGGCGGTTTGAGTTGCCGTATGAGAATTCTCCGCCGCCAATTGGACAGGCGCCTGCGGCCAGAACCTGACGGCGACGGACACGGCCAGCGCGACGGCTGTCACCGCGACCGCCTGCCACAGCGCCGGGCGCAACTGCGCAAAGAAGCCGATGAGGCGCGGCCGGGGTTGCGCGGCCGCGAGCACAGCTTCAACCGTATCCCGCGACGGCCGCGGCGTCGGCTCACGGCGAAACTCCGTCAGCGCCGCGCGCGATGCTTCAGCCGCCTGGCGGCATGGGGCGCAACCGGCCAGATGCGACCTTAGTTCAGCCACATCGGTCTCGGAAGCCTCTCCGTAGAGGTCCAGCATCAACACTTCGTTGGCTTGTTTGCAGTTCACTTCAACGTCACTCCGTTATGCCATCCGCTTCCAGTTCCTTCCGCAGATGTTTCAGCGCCGCCGACATCCGCCAGAGCACCGTGCCGAGCGGCGCATCGGTCATCGCGGCGATCTCTTTGAAACTCACGCCGCTGTGCTCGCGCAGCAGGAACACCTGCCGCAGCGACGGCTGCATCGTCGCCAGCGCCGCCTCGATCCGGCTCAGCGTCTGGCGCCGCTCCGTCTCGACCGACGCGCTCGGCCCGTTCGCGGATAGTTCCACCGTCGTTTCCTCGTCATCCACCGACACTGTTTTCCAGCGTTTGCGCCGGCGCATCTCGTCAATTGCCAGCCGGTTCGCAATGGTAAAGAGCCATCGGCTGAACTTCTGTTCGGCCCGGTAGCGGCCTGCTTCCCGCACGACCCGTACCCAGGTTTCTTGGAAGAGGTCTTCCGCCAGCGCACGGTCGCCGGCCATGCGGATCAAGAACCCAAATAGCGCCGACTGGTGCCGCGCCAGCAACGTCTCGAACGCCGCCGCGTCACCATTGCGATACCGTTCAAAGAGCGCGTCATCGGTTTGCTCCACGTTGCTCGCTGGTGATAACGGTTGGTCAGGCATTTTATTGGCGGAGATTATTGTAACGGATCAGCCGCGAAAACCGAGGCGGATTCCAACCGCAGCGGGAATC